>CAZUSV010000038.1:0-34322 GCA_964622645.1 uncultured Anaerolineales bacterium | reverse complement strand
CAGCCCCTACGCTCCCACGGTTGGGATGCAGTTGCGCGCCATCGAATCGTGGCATCGCCTTCGCTGGAAGTTGAGGATTGTTGTCATAAGAAATATATTTTCTCATGCGAAGCCTCAACGCCGAAAGCGCAAAGAATAACCTTGAGAGAAACTTAGCGGATCAATACCAAGTTATCTGTATGGTCACGGTGAGCGTTTGATAAGAAATTTTCAACTTTTGCAATGGGTGATAACACTTTGAGCACTTATGTCATGGCTCGCTTTGCGTGCATTCGCATGCCCGCCTTCGTCGCTGCGCTCCTCAGAATGACAGGGCAAAGTGTTCAACATCAATTTACCCATTACAATTATTTCTATTATTTCCATTCGGGTTGCACTACGGTTGCACCTGGGCAAGAAGGAGAGGCAGTTTGACACCGCATGCTTCGTGAATTATTGGTATGAGCGTTTTTGCATTATAATTCTTATGAGGATAGATATGAACTTGGAAGAGATCAAAAACATGAAGCAGCAGCTGTATCATATTGCTGCCAAGCACGGTATTAGCAAAGTATATGTGTTTGGTTCTGTCGCACGCGGAGAAAGCAAGGAAATCAGCGATATTGATTTCTTAGTTGAAATGGAACCAGGTGCATCGGTATTTGGTGTAGGCGCATTTCAATATGAAACTCAAAAACTCTTAGGTATTCAGATTGATGTGATTCCTGCCTTTACGCTTTCAAAAGTCGAAGACAAAACCTTTGTCCAATCGGTGCATGCTGAGGCAGTCGCGCTATGAAAGATACGAAAAGGCTTCAAGATATGCTTGATGCAATCAAAGCTATTGAAGCTTATTCTGTTTCCAGCTATGACGAGTTTATCTCGGACCATAAAACACAAGATGCTATCCTATACAATCTGATCATCATTGGCGAAGCTGCTAACCAGATTAGCGAGAATTTCCAGGAATTGCATTACACAATTCCATGGTCGTCCATGATTGGAACGCGAAATATCATTGTGCATGGCTATGATCAAGTCAAACTGCAAATCGTTTGGGAGATTTTGCAACGAGATTTGGAACACCTGAAGCAAGAGATTACCAAAGCCATTGGTTGAATAACTGCTTTATTTGGTAGTGGTAAACAAAGTAAGTGACATCTTGTTTCATCCGCTCTGCGGTGGAACGCTTCATCACTTACTATCTGACCACCACTGCTATAATGGGGGACATGACTGACGAACCCACCTCCACAGTTCGCATCCAACTCAAAGTCCGCTACCTGCCCTATCTGGTAGGGGTCCTGTTCATCCTACAGGTACTGTTTCCTTACAAGGGCTGGATGTTCTTGCTGGTTTCGCTAGGTGGCATCTGGGCGCTCAGCTACTGGTGGGCGCGCTCCCTGGCGTATGGGCTGCGCATCGTGCGCGAGCGCCGTTTTGGCTGGGGGCAGGTGGGCGACCGCATCCAGGAGAAATTCACCCTGACCAACAAGGGCAGGGCGCCCGGCCTTTGGGTAGCGGTCATCGACCACTCGGATATGCCAGGATATCTGGTCAGCAGGGTTGTGGGCGTGCACGGCAACTGGCAGATCCACTGGTTCGAGTGGGGGGTCTGTGACCAGCGCGGCCTGTATCGCCTGGGACCCACCAGCCTGCATACGAGTGATCCATTCGGCTTCTATTCCGTCGAGATCGATTATTCGGCCTCAGATTTGATGCTGATCATGCCGCCTGTGGTCCCATTACCCCGCATCGATGTCACCCCCAGTGGGCGCGTTGGCGAGGGCCGCTCCCAGAGTAATATCCTGGAGCCCACCGTCAGTGCGGGCAGCGTGCGCGAGTACATCCCTGGCGACAGCCAGCGCTGGATCCACTGGCCGACGACTGCCCGCAGGGAAGCGCTTTATGTGCGCAAATTCGACAGCACGCTCTCTAGCGATTGGTGGATCTTCCTGGATATGGATCAGGACGTGCAAGTCGGTGAGGGCAGCGCTTCCACAGAGGAGCATGGGGTCATCCTGGCAGCTTCTTTGACCAGCCGGGCTATGGCTCTGAATAGGGCGGTTGGGTTTACCGCCTGTGGAGACGAACTGGTTTGGGCTCCTGCGCGCATGGGAGAAGATCAACAGTGGGAGATCTTCCATGCCCTGGCATTGGTAGGGCTGGGGGATTGCCCGCTCGATGAGCTTTTGGAACGCACGCGCAATTCGTTGCGAGAGCGCAGCAGCCTGCTGATCATCACGCCTTCGCGGGAGCGCCGCTGGTTGGATGCCATGTCGCTCTTGATGCGCAGGGGGATTGTTCCAACAGTCTTTTTCCTGGACCCGGTCTCCTTTGGCGGGGGCGGGAATCCGGACTCGCTGCTGGACTCGCTGGTCGATTTAGGTGTGACCCATTACCGTATCACCCCAGACCTATTGGATCGGCCTGAAGCGCGCCCTGGTGAAATCGATCTCACGGAGAGGAAATCCTGGCGGGAGATCTATCAGGGAGAAAAGCAAAGCTTGCTGAACTGGAGGGAATTGGCGTGAGCATATTTAGGTCACTGCGGGGAGCCGCCTGTTATTGGAGGCGACGTTGCAGTCTCCCACTTTGATGGAGGAGATTGCTTCGCGCCCACCCTGCCGATGTCAAAGGCAGGTTACGATCAGAGCGCCCGCCGCGAGTATGCGTAGAGTAACTGGACATCTGCTCGCAATGGCAAGTATTAAAAGTTATGTTGCACAGAATAAGAGATAGCCTCATCGATTATTGCAAAACCCAGGTTGAGCGCATCTTGGGCGGCAAGCCGTTACGCCCATTGATCTTATTCCTGGTGATCTTTTTCAGCCTGGTTTTGGGTGTTGCCAACGCCGTGCGCGGGCTTGAGCGTGAACTGCTTTGGCCGGCAATCTGGATTGGCCTGCCCATGGGATTGATCCTGGCTCATCCCCGCATTCCTGGCTGGCTGGCGGCAATTCTGGGCGCCTTCATGGGAATTGCGGTCACAACGCTGCAAATTACCCATCAAACCGCAACCCTGGGAAGGATCATGCGAGAATCTCTCAGGCTGTCATGGCAATTCCTGCGGCGCGATCTGGTTGTCGATCCTGCGTCGCTGCAAGCAGTCCTGGAGGAATTTGTCGCCGCACAGCATGATCTGATCAGCAGGTTGAGTATATGGCTCCAGGCTAATCTCAGCGGTCAGTCTCTCTATGCCTACGACCCGCTGGTCGTGGCGTTGATCTGGGGATTGATCTTGTGGATATTGTCCATATGGGCAGGTTGGGCGATCCGTCGGCGGGAGCAGCCCTTGGTAAGTGTGCTGCCGGCGGTGACCGCCCTGGCGATCATCCTGGCCTTCGTTTTCGGGCGCATTATCTATTTGCTGCCCATGGTAGTAGCCATGCTGATGCTCAAGGCACACTTCGAGAGCGAAAGGCGTCAGGCCCATTGGGGGCAGATCGGCATGCCTTTCGCCAGCAACATCCCCAATGAGATCTACAAGACCGCCTTCGCCGTCTCGTCTACTTTGGTAATTATTGCCGCACTGATACCCTCCATTTACTCCTCCCGGGTTGTGCAAATGGTGTGGAATATCTCTCAGGGCGGCGAGATCGTTGATGAAATCACGCACGCCTTGGGGTTGGAACCACGCCCAATTTCTGCGCAAGATGACCCGTTCAAAACTGCCGCCTCCGGAGTATTACCTAGAGATCACCTTATCAACGCCCCGCCGGAGTTGGGCGAACAACTGGTCATGACGGTAAAAATTCAAGAATTCCAGCCATTTACAATCGATGCCGAAATCAAATTCGAAGAATCGACCTATTACTGGCGCGGGATGATATTTGATCGCTATACCGGCCGCGGCTGGTCAACAGGAGATCAGCGCAGGGTAGCATACGATGCTGGGGAAAAGGTCATTTCAGCCTCAACGGAGCAACAACGCCTGCTCCGTCAGGAAGTTCACTTCGTCGAGGGGAGTGGCTTGCTCTACGCCGCCGGGGATTTGTTAAGCGTCGATCGAGATTTCGAGGTTGCCTGGCAAATTTCTGCTCAAGAATCTGAAGATGCAATTGAATTCGATGATCCCATCGGCGCCTCACTCACAGGAATCGACCCTAAAACTTACCTGGCGGATTCGATTTTACGGGTTTATGGTGAAGAGGACTTGCGCGCTGCCGGACGTGTTTATCCCAGATGGCTGACCGAGCGCTATCTGGCTCTGCCGGAATCTGTTCCCCAGCGAGTGATCTCCCTGGCGGCCGATCTCACATCCGCCGAAACCAATTCATATGATCAGGCCATTGCCATTGAGCGTTACTTGCGCAGCTTTCCTTACACACTGGATGTGCCCAGCCCTCCTACCAATCAAGATATTGCCGATTACTTCTTGTTCGACCTGCAAAAGGGGTACTGCGATTATTATGCTACCTCCATGGTGGTGATGGCGCGCGCCGTGGGTCTGCCTGCCCGGCTGGCAACCGGGTATATCGGGGGCTCCTTTGACCAGGCCTCAGGTAAATACCTGGTCACTGAAGATCTGGCTCATTCCTGGGTGCAGATCTATTTTGATGGGTATGGCTGGGTTGATTTCGAGCCCACTGCCGGTCGCCAGCCGATCATACGGCCTGCTGGATCACTCTCTGCGCTTGAGCCTGAGATTATTCAGGAGCTGGAGCCAATCCTAGCTCAGCGCAGCCGGGCGAATTGGCGTTTGGGGTCCGGTATTGGGTTGGGGATGCTGCTCCTTTTTGTAGGGAGCTTCGGGATCTGGGTTTGGGTTGATTCGTGGAATTTGCGACGCTCTACGCCCAGTGAAACCATCAAGAATTTATTCCGACGTTTGTATCTATATGCGCCGCGCCTGGGTTTGCCCGTCCAACGGGGCCATACCCCTAACGAGTTCTCTACCTCACTAAGTGATGAGCTCTCAACCTTGACAGCCGCATCGGAAGAGATTCACACGTTGACGGGATTACATAACCGCGCCTCGTATAGCCAAGATATGCTTTCAATCACAGACCAGAAGAACGCCATTCGACTTTGGTTGCAATTAAGAAGGAGATTACTCTTTGCCTGGTTGCAAAGCGTAATCAGCAAAATCCGGTACAATAAGAAAGTGATTTGAAGTGTGTGGAGATTTATTATGGATCAAGTCAAGACATTTGCCGAAAAAGTTATCACCAACATCGAGCGCGTGATCGTTGGCAAGCGAGACGCCGTCGAGTTAGCCGTAATCGCGCTATTGTGCCAAGGCCACCTGCTCATTGAGGATGTCCCCGGAGTGGGCAAGACCATGCTGGCGCGCAGCCTGGCGCGCTCGCTGGATTGCTCCTTCAACCGCATCCAGTTCACTCCCGATATGCTGCCCAGCGACGTGACCGGAGTATCGATCTATAACCAGGCCAGCAGGGAGTTCGAATTTCGCCCTGGACCCGTAATGGCGCAGATTGTGCTGGCCGATGAGATCAACCGCGCCACTCCCAAAACCCAATCCGCGCTGTTAGAGGCCATGCAAGAGGGGCAGATCACTGTCGACGGGGTCACGCACATTTTGCCGCGCCCCTTTATGGTTTTGGCCACGCAGAACCCCATCGAATACGAGGGCACCTTTCGCTTACCCGAAGCGCAAATGGATCGCTTTCTGCTACGCGTCAATCTGGGTTATCCTGGATTGGATGATGAGATCGATGTGCTCGATCGTCAGCAGTTTCAGCATCCTGTGGAAAATTTGGAAGCCGTCTCCTCGACTGACGAAGTCATCGCCGCACAAGATGCCATCCGCGAGGTCTTCATCTCCCCAGATATCAAACGTTACATGGTTGAGATAACCCGTCGGACGCGCGCCCATGATGAAGTCTATTTGGGGGCTAGCCCACGTGGTAGCCTGACGCTCTACCGGGCCAGCCAGGCCAGGGCGGCGCTGTCGGCCCGCGACTATGTGCTCCCAGACGATGTCAAAGCCTTAGTCAGCTCTGCCCTGGGGCACCGTATCATTATGGGAGCTGGAGCGCGCCTGCGCGATCTCAATCCCGATACCGTGATCAAAGATGTGCTGTCTGATGTCCTGGTGCCAGGAGGCCCAGCAACCCCATGACCCGTGACTTACGCAAATACGCTCGTCAAACGAATGTGCAGCTTCTGGTTGGATTTCTTTTGGTGCTATTTATCATTGGAGACGGTCTGATCTACCTCTTCTATGGGGTCCAATCTGCCGTCATGGGCTTGATCTGCCTGGCTGCAGGTGTGGCGCCGTTGCTGATCATCGGGCTGATCTTGTGGGGGATGGAGTGGGTGGTCAAGCGGGCGAATGAGGAGTAGGGAGTAGGGGAGTAGGGATTATGGAGTATTGAATTGTTCTCAGTTGCTTAGGCCGGTCTCCTGACCGAGCCGACTAGTTATCGCAATGGAAGTATACAGAATTTACGAAGATGTAGGTCTCTACTTTATGACCTTCTCGGTCATTCAATGGCTGCCTGTTTTTGAGCATGCGGCGCCATGCTTGATTGTGGCAAAAAGCTTGAACTATTGCCATCAGGAGAAACATCTATGAATCAACGATTACGTGATCATGCCAACCCATTTGCATCTGATTGTCTTTGATGATGAATTCAATTCAGATCGTTTGCAGGAAACGATTACCAGTTTTCGCAAGTTTACCGGCCGTCAGTTGAGTGATTATTGTGATCGTGACTTATCACCAGAAATTGCAGACACGCTAAGAGATACACATCGTACTGACAGGAATCGGCAATTTTGGCAGCAGAGTAGACATCCAGTTGCCATCTATTCAGAGAAGTTTTGGCGGACGAAAATCGATTATATTCGCGCCAACCCAATTCGTGCCGGTTTGGTTGAAGATGTTATTGAGTGGCGTTTTTCATCTGCTTCATATTGGCTATCTGAAACGCCGGCAAGTTCGGATGTGATATTGTCAGCGGTATCTTGGTGACTCGGTCAGGAGACCGGTCACAGCGAAGACCGGTCACAGCTGGGGATAGTTATCTTGCTTAGGCCGGTCTTCGCGAAGCATGCCCTTGGGGTACCAGACCGAGCCGAAGTGGAGCAGCAAGTGCATAGACAATGGTAGTATGGTGACTCGGTCAGGAGACCGGTCACAGCGAAGACTGGTCACAGCAAAATGAGACTTAATTGTTTCGGCCGGTATCTGACCGTGCCGGAAGAGATGAAGTTATATGCAACTCGAGACGAGAAGTATCAATATTGACAACTGGGTGCTGCGCATCCGTGAGCCTGATGGAGATGGACCTCACCCGGTGGTGCTGTTGCTGCACGGTTGGACGGGGGATGAAAACTCCATGTGGATCTTTGCTGCACGGCTGCCTGAACATTACTTATTGATCGCCCCGCGCGGTTTGCATGAAGCTCCCATTGGTGGCTATAGCTGGTACCCCATGGAGGATCGCTCCTGGCCGACGATGGATGATTTCCGCCCGGCAGTGGGGGGGTTGATCGAGTTGATCGACAATTGGCCGGCGTCTGCAACATCGGCAGCAGATTTCTCTGACCTGCGTTTGGCAGGATTCAGCCAGGGGGCAGCGCTGACGTACGCCTTTGGGTTGGTCCACCCTGAAAGGGTGCGCGCTCTGGCAGGTTTGGCGGGGTTCTTGCCTGAAGGAGCATCCCTGGCGGTTCATGGCAAGGTGCTTGGGGGGATGTCGGTATATGTTTCCCACGGCACGCAGGACGAGCATGTCCCTATTGAGCGCGCCAGAAAAGCGGTGCGGTTTTTTGGGCAAGTGGGTGCTGCGGTGACCTACTGTGAGTCTGATGCTGGACACAAATTAAGCGCCGATTGTTTCCGGGGAATGGAAGTGTTTTTCCAAGAATAAAGCCAGGCGAGTCGCAGACTCGCCTGGCTTTATTCTTGGTGTGGTGGTCAAAGGATGGGAATTGTATCGTCTGGGGATTGACCAGCGACGTAGTTAAATTCCTCTGCCAATTGAGTCTGGATATGGTTGAAGATGATCGTCAATGGCAGGTGCTGGGGGCAGGCCTGTTCGCAGATGCCGCAGCCTGAGCAGGAAATCATCCAACGGATGACCTCCGTCTGGTGCAGTTTCCCATCGGAGTCCGTTTGAGGATAATGGATATCGCAAAGCGGGCAGGTATCCAGACAGGTGGCGCAATCGCCGCAGCTTTCCAATTGCTCGATGAGCGCTTCGACGTTCTCTGGGAGCAGTTCTGCCAGGCCATTGGCGATGCGTTCACGCGTATTCTCGCTGCGCTGCACCAACCGAGCCGTCACTCGATGATGACCTTCGAGTACATCTGCTTCGATTTCACTTTCTGCAAGCTCTGCCATGTTGAGCTTCTCAGCTAAGGTTTCATCCTTGATCGTGACCAGGGCAAGCTGCCGCACCGGGAGTCCCAGGATGCCGATGTTGATATCGGATTCAGTGGCCTGGGGCGAGATGCACACCTGGCAGGCCGAGCGATAACGATAACGCACGATGCCGCCCTGGCGACTGAACTGCAGCGCTTCCTGGGTGAGACCTTTGGGAGATCCCTTGCGCTCCACGCGCCACTGATATTCATCTATGGGTAGCGTCCCCAGACAGTCGACGCTCAAGGTCAGCAAGTTGTCGATATTCAGGCCGTTCTGTTTGGTCATCTCGATCAGTGTGCGCATCTCGCAAGGGCGCAGCATGGCTCCAGCTTTCCCCGATTCCTCATCGAGCAATTTGGGGATCAACTTGGCGGCGTTAATCGGCATCAGCGGCGTGCAGGGACTTATGGCTTCTAGCCCAGCAGGGTCATCAATGAAATGTGGGCCGGTATCTTCAGCTTTTCCATTGGTAGGTACTACCATACGATCTAGCTCAAAGGTTTCCCAAACTAGTTTGGTGAAATCTCGAACCGTGCCCAGTGGATCCCCATGTGTTTTTATCATCCATTGCGTCTTCATGATACATCTCCACTTCTGGAGATTGGATGTTAGTGGTTAGAAATTCCAACCTCTAACTCCTAACTCCAAAATCTGACAACCATTAATCACCGATCTGTTGCTCGAGCACCTCGGCAATATCCATAGCCTGGATCTGCTCACCAATACCCTTGGAGTTGATGGCATCTTCGAACATGCTCAGGCAATAGGGGCAAGCCGTAGCGACAGTGTCAGCCTGGGTTTCCAGGGCATCCTGCAGGCGACTGTGGTTGATGCGCTTATCAGCATCGGTCTCGATCCACATCCCACCACCACCCGCGCCGCAGCAAAAGCTGTTCTCGCCTTGGCGTTCCATTTCGACACGCTCAACTTTGGCCTTTTCGAGCAGTTCTCGTGGGGCTTTATAGATATCGTTGTAGCGGCCCAGATAGCAAGAATCGTGGAAGGTGAGTGTGCCTTTTAATCCATTACCGTTGGGCGAAATCTCACCCAGGGATGGCGCGACTTCTTGGAGCAGTTCGGAGTAATGCAGCACTTCGTACTCACCGCCCATCTGTGGATATTCATTCTTCAAGGTGTTGAAGCAGTGCGGGCATTGGGTGACGATGCGCTTGAATTTGATCGAGTCGAAGATCTCGATATTTTGTTCGGCGAATACCTGGAAGATATACTCGTGACCCATACGCCGGGCGGTCTCGCCGCAGCAAGCTTCGTCGAAACCGAGTACGCCGAAATCGACATCGGCTTTCTGCAACAGGCGCACTACCGCTTGTGCAACCCTCTTATTGCGCTCATCATAGGCCGCGGCGCAGCCCATGTAGAGCAGCACATCGACTTCGTCGCCAGGGGCCAGCTCGCGCACGTTCAGGCCCTCCGCCCAGTTGAGACGATCCTGTGGCGGCATCCCCCAGGGGTTACCCTGGCGCTCCATGTTGCGTAAGGTATCGCCAACGGATTTGGGCATCTCGCCTGTCATTAGAATTGAATAGCGGCGCATGTCGATGATGCGCTCTGGGGGGCGGATGAAGGCCGGGCAGCGCGTCAGGCAGGCTCCACAGGTGGTGCAGGACCATAAGGCTTCCTCTTCGAAGAAGTGGGCGGGCAACTCTTTGGAACCGTTCCCATTCGTCCCTGATGTACCCAGCGAGTCCAGCATGGCAGTACGCATGTTCATGAGCAGCGTTTTGGGGGAGTATTCCAGCCCGCTAAAGGTCGCCGGGCAGACCTCTTCGCAGCGTCCGCAACGCAGGCAGGCATCGAACTCGAGCAGGTTTTGGGGCTCGAACTCAGTCACCTGACCGACGCCCAGGATTTCAGCCGTCTCCAGATCTTCGACTTTGGTCAAGGCCCCGTAAGCCCGGCGCGGGTGCAGGATGATGTTCAAAGGGGCGTTGACCAGGTGGCGCAGCTTGGTGAAGGGGATGCTGGCCACGAAGGTCAGGCCCAGGGCAATGTGGGTCAGCAGCAGGATGGGGTGAATGCTGAAGGCCGTCTGCGCAGTCAACCCGGCGTTGGAGAGCACTCCCGCCATCCAGTTGCCGACGAAGGAGTAGCGTGCCCACTCGGGGGCTGCTGAGATCAGGCGCATGGATTCGGTGAAGTACCCCGCCAGAGGCAGCAGGGTCAGCAGGGCCAGGGCATAATAGTCGTCCCAGGTGGTGGGCAAACTCTCTGGGCGTAGGACCAGGCGTCGGAAAGCAGCCATCAACACACCGGTCAGAATGAACAGCCCTGCCAGATCCATGATGAACTCATAGGTGAAGTACCAGTTCCCTCGAGGGAAATTTTCCAGCACAAGAGGCGTGAAGAGGGCCATTTGCATCAGGTTGATAGCCGTACCCACGACCTGGATGGTCACGCCCCAGAAGATCAACAGGTGCATGATACCGGGGTAGGCTTTCTTGAGAATGCGCACCTGGCCGACTGCATGCACTAGGAAATCTTTCAGAGCGACTGTCCACTGTTTACTGGATACTGGATACTGGGTATTCGTAGCAGTACTCATTCCTCACCTCCCGCGCTGACGTAGATGTCGCCATCTTTGACTTCGGTTTGAAATGGGGTCAGGCCCTTGGGCGGTGGCCCGGAGATCACGCTGCCATCGGCGGGATCGAAGAAACCATCGTGGCAGGGGCAGACGATCTGCTCTAAATTTGGGTCCCATTTGCAGATGCAGGCGAAGTGGGTGCAGACCGCTGAATAGGCTTTCAACCCGGCAGCGGTGTTGATCACCAGGGCGGGATAGCGTCCGAATGCCACCGTGCGAGAGTCACCTATGGGGAAATCGGCTTCTGGGGCAACCAGCACCGGCTCAGAAGGGGTCTCTTCCAGGTTGGGCGGGTAGAAATAGGCCACCACCGGGCCGAAGACCGCGGCCAGGCCGGTGACCGCCAGGACGCGATTGACGACCTTGAGGAAGTCACGGCGGGTAATTTTGCTCATAGCTAGCTCACCTCTCCCCAGATGGTCAGGGCGATCAGGATGACCATCAGCACGCTGATGACGATGAAGCGCGCACGAGTGGGTTTCTTGGATTTGTCGGGCTTGTTATCCAGAAACGGCCAGATCAATACGACGCCGGCGAAGATCACCGGCAGCACGGCACCGGTCGTTTTGGGCAGGTATTTGAGCAACTGGTACATGGCCAGGAAATACCACTCTGGCTTGACATGGGCGGGCGTGTTCATCGGGTCCGCAGGCGGCTGCAAACCCACGGGGATGAACAGGCCGATGATCCCAATGACGATCAGCCCAATGCCGAACCCCAGGGCAACCTTAGCTTCGTTGCTGACGTGATCGGGGTAGAAGGGGATCGATTTTTTGTCGGGAGATACGTTTTCAGTCATGTGTTACTCTCCAGGAGAAGGGAAGGTATTGGGTATTGGTGATTGGGTATTGGTTATTAGGTATCGTCAAATCTCCAATATCCAATATCTAATATCTAATATCAATATCTACCATCCAACACTAAAGCGGTTTCATAATGCCTTGTTTGCGAACCATCAAGAAGTGCATCCCCATGAAGACCACAGTAGCGACGGGGATGATCAGCACGTGCAGGGCATAGAAGCGGCTCAGGGTCTGGGCGCCGATATTCCAGCCGACACGCAGGAAGATCAGGGCCAGGTTGCCGATGGCGGGCATGCTTCCAGCGATCTCAGTGGCGACGGTGGTAGCCCAGTAGGCTCTTTGATCCCAGGGGAGCAGATAGCCGGTCAGGCCAAAGGCCAGGGTCAGTACCAGCAGGGTGACGCCGCTGACCCAATTGAGTTCGCGTGGTTTCTTGTAGGCGCCCTGGATGAAAACGCGCAGCATATGGGCGGTGCACATGACGATCATGCCGTTGGCCGACCAGTGGTGGATCATGCGGATGGCAGACCCGAAGCGCACCTCGGTCTCGATGAACTGGATGCTGGCGTAGGCAGCCTCGGGCGTGGGCTGGTAATAGAAGGCCAGCATCACCCCAGTGATCCCCTGAACAACGAAGAGAAAGGCAGTGATACCGCCCAGGCAGTACCACCAGCGTCGCTGCCAATCCGGGACCGGCTTGGCGAGCATCTTGGAGAGCGGGTCGGAGATCTCATAGCGCTCATCGATCCACTCTCCGGCGCGTGCCAGGAGTGGTTTCCAAGGGGCACGCGTCTTCCACATGCTGGTGCTTTGGACCAGGCCAAAGACCAGCACCAGCCCGGCAGTGCCGAAGACTACCCAGCGCGCCAGGGGGGTCCAGAGACCTTTCTCCTCCCCAGAGATGTGGCAATGCAGGCAGGGATCCTGCTTGGGCGGCGGCGGGAGGTTGTACGAGAGGACGGGTACTGCATCTAAAGATCCCTCCGCAGAGGCTTCAGATGGCAGTCCGGCGCTCTCGCGGGCCAGTTCCCAGTTGGTCTCATACGCTCTGGCCTGGCTCTGGTGCGCGAAGACCAGGAGCAATGCCGCGACCAGGGAGAAGGCGACGATGCCCAGAGTAATTCGTCGAAAAAATGGATTCATGGGTCACCTCGGGTTGGGTAACAAAGATGAACTTCTATATGAAATTCTTCAGCCGCCCCGGCTTCGGATGAATCCGTCGCCTGCCATGTGGGAAACCCGCTAAAGCGGGTTGCAAACGTCAGCGGTAACCTGCTTTAGCAGGTTTTTTGGGCTTTTAGCCACCGATTTCAATCGTGGCGCTGGGCGGCTGAGCGGTTACTTCTATAGAATATAGAATTGTGAGAAAAGAGACAATGTCGGAAGTCTGAAATGGGGTAGGGTGGAGACCCTATTTTATTTTAGATTAGGCCTTATATGGGGTGGGAACTGCGTATAGACACAAAATATCGCTATTAGTATTGTTGCGATACCCCCCTGCTGATCAATAGTTTATAGGTCAGGTTTGTAGATTACATACATTTGGATCGCTGATGCCCCAGGCACGCACAGCGACGCTGATTGGCTGATTACGCCGGAAAGGATCGTTGCCCTAAGGGATTTTTGCTTCTAAAGTGTATTCCACAGCGTAATCTGCATATCTGTGGAATCTGTGATCCAGTTTTCCCAGTCAAAATCGCAATCACTGGGCCTGGACGGTCTTGGTGGGATGTACACGCGGATTATTCCAAATTGGCCTCAGGTGGGTCATCTGGCCATGGGGGCAAGCCTAAGGATCGGTTGTAGATATAGCGTCCAATCACGCCAGCAGAAGCCAGCACAGGGATAATGATCAGTGCTCCAAGAATTCCGCCAATCACGACCGCGATGATGATAGCGATAAAGACGATGCCTTCGTGCATGTGGACACTGCGACCAAATATACGCGGCCGTAGCCAGATATTCTTGATATTGATCAGGGCCATATACACCCCAACAACCAGAGTGGCGAACCAGAAATTTGAAATGGGTAAATATGTGGATCCTTCGATAAAGGCAACCACGGCTGCTAGCAGTGCCGCAATTGCAGGACCGAGGTCGGGGATGATCGTCAGTACGCCGGCGATGATCCCCAAGATCAATGCGCCAGGGACTCCCAGTATCAACCAGGCAATAGTAAAGACGATCCCTACGATTGTCATCAAGGCCAGATTCCCCCGCAGATATCCTCGCCATATTTGCCGAATTTCTTGATAGATGCGCTGAGCATCTGGCTGATGGGGTTCGGGGGCAAGCGAGAGAAGCCAATCCCGCAGCCGAGACCAATCTCTCAGCAAATAAAACATGGCTACCAGCGAAACCAGGAGCCAGAGTAGATTTTCGGTGATGACTTCTAACAGATGGAATGCATTTTCGGTGAACGTTTGAGCGCTTTCTGATATCCACTGAACCGGGTCGGGAAGCAGGGTTCCAGGCGAAAACTGGTATTCGAAGACTAAAATTGGCTGGGACATAAATTCGATAGCCATCGAAACGACACGCAAGAGGTCACCTACGATGAATTGAAATTCTCCGATCAGGGTCGGCAGCATGAAGGCAGGCAGTGCGATTAACAACCCAAAGGTGATCAACAGCACGATCGTCGCCGATAGTGAGTGGGAAAGGGGCGTCTGTTTTGCCAATAGATTCTTGACCGGATTGAGTACGTAGGCCAGCAAAGCCCCAATGACCAGCGGCCCAATCGCGGATCGAATATACCATCCGACAATGACCAATACTATGACCAGGAAGGTCATTGCCAGATATCGAAATGGCTGGTTCCAGTTGTTGTCCATAGCAAATTCATTATAACCCCCAATAGCGATTATTTCCGCAATTTGAGAGCCGAAATGAATATGTTGCATAACGCAACCATTATGGTAGAATTGAACCTATCGATCTGTTGGAGGTGAATCCTGTGCCTATTCTGCATGTCCGCAATGTACCTGAAGATTTGTATGATCGCATAAAGCAACAGGCCGCAGCGAGCAATCGTTCAATTAGTGCGCAGATCATTACGATGTTAGAACGCGCTATCGAGCAGCCTTTGCGTTCTCAAAGTGAAATCCTGGATGGTATTCGACGCCGACGATTTTTCCGCCCTGCGGAATTTGGCGTGTCTGACAGCACCGAGTTGTTGCGAGAGGATCGCTCGCGATGATCGATACCTGTGTTGTGGATGCTAGTGTTGGTATCAAGCTTTTTGTTCAAGAACAGGGTTCCGACCAGGCGGACCGTCTTTTCCAGCAACTAGCCACGCATCCCGACACCCGGTTTTATGTCCCCGATCTGTTCTTTGTAGAATGTGCCAATATTCTGTGGAAATATGTCCGGAATTTCGATTACCCCGCTGAAAACGCCAGGCAGGATATTGCTGATTTGCGGTCATTGGCGCTGAATTCAGTATCAACTGCTGATTTAATTGTTCAAGGGTTGGAACTGGCACTTGAATATGAAATCACGGCTTACGATGCCTGCTATGCTGCCTTGGCCATGGAAACACACCTGCCCATGATCACGGCCGATAGACCGCTTTCACAGAAGCTGAAAGGCAGCGAAATTGAGATAACCCTCTTAAAGGAAGTAAAGGTCTGAGTCTCAATAATTTTCTTGCGAATTGCGTATTTGATCAAATCCCCCTTGCTGTGCAGGTCGAGTGTTTCCATCAGGTTTGTAGTTTAGATGCATTTGGATCGCTGATGCCGCAGGCACGCACAGCGACGCTGATTAGCTGATTACGCTGGAAAGGATCGTTACCCTAAGGGATTTTTGCTTCTAATATCTAATACTGCAGCGCAAAGTCATTGAATATCACGCTAAGGCCGGTCGGCCTTAGTGAGCTTGAAGAGTGATATAAAACGTCAACCTTGCGCTGTAATACTAATTCCTCAGCATAATCTGCCAATCTGTGGAATCTGTGATCCAGTTTTTCGGCATGGTGGAAGGCAGGGTGGCGTATAAATAGGTTCTAAATATATTTTTCACCTATGCTAGCGACTCAATGCCCGCACAATATCGCTGGACAAAGCCAGTTTACTACCCATGTTTTTGGAAACGATGCGGTGGAAGGCGATTGCCATTTCTGGATCCTCAGCCTCCATGCGTTTGAAATTTTCAGCAGAAAGATAGTACAGCTTGCCATCACAGCTGCATGTGAGCGTGGTAATTGCACACTGCTCGGTATAGAAACCGATCTCGCCAAAAACAGTTCCGGCTTCCAGCGTTACGCGCAGTATTCCTGTCCCTTCGGTTGATGGTGTCATCGAAGTGATCTGGCCATCTTCGATGAAATACAAACCTTGAATTCTATCCCCCTCTTCGATAAAGCAGTCGCCTTGCTCAGCTTCGATATATTCCAAATATTTCAACATCCTGGAAGCCGTACTGGATGGCTTGCCTTCGACCCCAGGGGTGTTCATCGTCAGCCAACAGTTTTCATCTTGTGGCGGGGAAAGGCTTTCTTCGACAAGTTGAAGGATGGTCTTAGGTTTGGCCACAAGGCCTACTTCGGTGAAGACAGCAATCAAACAATTTTCGCACCAGGCCACACCCTGGTCCAAATCTGGGAAAGTGCGCAGGTGTTCATCAGGTTCGCTCCCGAAAACTTCTCTTTCCATTTGAACCTTAATCCCGGGAGATAGCCCGGTGAATACCAGCGTTATGCCTTGATTTTCGATCAATTGTTTTAATTTGGAAAAGCTCAGGCTGGCAGATGAGTCAATACCAGTAACTAACTGGAAATCTAGCAGAAGATACTGCAATCGAGGTAATTCAGGGTCATCAAGGCGTTTTTTTATTTGGGCGACCAATCTATCCGCAGTGCCAAAAAAGATATAGCCCTGTAGCTTCAGAATGATGAAGATATCCCCCCTTTGTCGAAGTAGCTGCCGGTACAGACGTGGGCGCATGATGTGACTATGATAATTGGTGCCAGTGGCCGCGTGATGGATGACGTTGATCCGGCTGTAGTTAACCACAAAGACAATTGTTGCCACCAGGATGCCTACGGCAACACCCTCCAAAAAACCTATTGAAGCAATGACGACCAGAATCAGCCAGATGAGCAGGTAATCCAGTTTGGGTAGCTTGAACCAGGCATCGTATAACCATTCGATAAGGAAGGAGAAGCCTAAAAAGATCAGCAATCCCCCGGCGATCATTTTTGGAAACACAGCCAAGGCAGATGCGCCAAAAAAGAGGGTGAATCCGATCACCGCTGAGAATATCAGACCGACCAGACGACTCTTCGCCCCCAGGCGCTGCGCCAAGATGGATGAGCTGAGTGCGTGAAACCCTACTGGACTGCCTCCCAGCCCTGCCAAGAGATTGGCAATTCCGGTTGTTTTGAGTTCTCGATTCAGGTCGATATCAACTTCGCTGGCGATTTCCAGGCCGCTGGCATTCAGCAAGAGAGAGATTGTGCTCACGATGATGATCGTACTCATGTTGATGATGTTCTCGAATACGATCGGCCAGTTGGCATTTGTGGCGGCTTCGAGTATCATGAATCTAAATAATCCGCCTTGTGGGAACGGACCCAAAAGCCAGCCATCTAATCCGGCAGAGGATACTGACCCGCTGCTGAAGTAATACACTAGATAGAACAGAAAGATACCGCCCAATAATACAGCAGGCATGAGTAGAAAATGGGAATAGTGGCGCAGCAGAATATATAGGACAGCGCCAAAAATGAACCCCGGAAGCCACAGGAGCAAAATATCGGGTTGAAACAATGCCAAGCTTAGGGGAGTATTGGTCATCACTCCAATGCCGCCAATGAATAGGAACCAGCCAGTGCCCCCCAAAAAGCCACCTACTACAGGATAAGGAATGTAGCGCACCAATCTTCCCAGGTTGAAACGTCCCATCAGCCAAAAAGCGATTCCAGTTAGCAGAGTGGATAGCATCATAGCGGCAACTACCGTAATAAATTTCTGCTCGGGATTGGTTGCATCCATGCCTTTAGTGATCGCAGCGGCAATTATGGCCAGAATAGCAATTGGAACATCTTGTGGAACTGCAATCGAGGGAATGAATGTGCCGAGTGTGGTAACCACAGTTCCCATAACAAATGCACCATAGAGAATGATGCCGATCCCACGGGATAGAAACCCTTCCAGTTCACCAGAAAAGATCATTGCGGCGCATGATGCCATGATCGAGATTTCCAAAATGCCCAAGATAACCCCGGCGACAAAGCTGGGGATGAATACCTGGAAGGAAAATCTGGTTTTTAGCTTCGATAACATGGAAACCATCAGCTTCTCCTTAGGTAATTAGTACAATTCGATGGGCTATTGTCCAGCTTGTTAGGGATATTTATATTTCAATGATCTTCTTACGAATGGCATACTTGATCAGCTCCCCCTTGCTGTGAAGGTCGAGTTTTTCCATCAGGTTGGCGCGGTGGGCCTGGACGGTCTTGACGGCAATACACAGGATCTCGGCGATCTCTTTGTTGGTGTAGCCCTCGGCAATGAGCTGCAAAACCTCACGCTCTCTCCCCGTTAATCCATTGGTGCTTTCTGCAGGCTGGATTTCCCCCCAGCGTAGATAATCTTCAATCACCAATCTGGTAATGGCAGGGGAGAGCACTGCTTCTCCCTTATGCACGCAGTGGATGGCGTCGATCAGTTCACCAGCATTGGCATCTTTGAGGATATATCCCGCCGCGCCAGCAGCCAGCGCCTGGCGGATATAACTCTCATAGTCATACATCGAGAGAATGATTACTTTGCTATCGGGATTGGATTGTGTAATTTGAGCAGTGGCTTCCAGGCCGTTGAGCAGCGGCATAGCCACATCCATGAGCACGATATCGGGCTTGAGTTTGCGCACCATCTCAATGGCAGCGCGGCCATCTCCCGCCTCGCCGATCACCTTCAACTGGGAGTCCTTTTCCAGCAGGGAGCGGATGCCATCCCGCAGGATGGCATGATCGTCGGCAAGCAGGATCCTAATACTCTTCATAATTACTCAAAACCGGAATATGCGAGTACTATTGCGGGTCGAAATTTTGTCTGGGATAGTTCTGAGAAAGGAAATGACACTAAGACGACTGCTAGGGCTGTAGGTGTGACCATGCTTCATCCTCTTCTCTGCGTGCCCAATCTACTGCTAATGCATCTTCGCTTAGTAGTGCGGTTTCTGTGGGGTTAATTGCCGGTTCTTCTTCAAGAATAATAACAAGGGCTCGTTTTACTCTTGGTAATTTTATCGATTCATTGATCTGCACATTACCCTGTTCATCTATTGTGGCTTCAAGTGTGGTCAACATATCTCACCTGGGTATTCATTTTACCCCATAGAGCGACAAAGTTGAAGAAACAGACAAACCGGGTTTCTCCTGACTTAACTCTTAAGATTGAGGAACCCGGTTTTCCCATCTAGAAGTTCAACTTCTCTAAAAAGTTGAACTTCTGATAGGTGATGCATGCCTTATGCAAAAGCTAGTGACTCGACGCGCAAGTCGCGCAGACGCTGCCCGATGACCTGGGCGGCCTTCTGCGTCATGATGTAGCCAAAGCCGCAATCGGTATCGAAATCTTTGACCAGTTCGGCCGCATCGAAGGCGATCACCCGACATGGGGCGAGGGCTTTGGCGCTTGCCCTGGCTTTATGAGGTGGAATCAGACCTGGCCAGCCAAACATCTCACCAGGACCGACGGTGCTGATGACGATATCCTTGGTCTTGAGTTTGCGGGCGAATTGATCGGCTACTTTATGTTCCACATCGCGCTCAGGGACTTCATAGACGATCCCGACCGCGCCTTCCAGGTTGATGAAGAATTTCTCCAACTGATCGTCTTCGTGGAAAAAGTAGTGCCCTTCATCTACAATCTCTTCGGTACCCATTTTGGCTAACTTGTTGATCTGCTCCAGATCCAGGCCGGCAAAGAATGGGAAACGCCGGATGAGTTCAGCTGAAATCATGTGACCTCCTTATTAGACCGCAGACCGAAGATCGACGACTGGAGTCTCCTTTGCGTTCTGCGGCGTTTGTTACAGTGGTAGTTCGTCCAACACCATTTGTGTGACCTGGGGGATGGCTGCAGCGACGGCGGGTGTTGGGTCATTGCTGAAAACGAAAATCTCCTCGACTTCAACAGCAAAGATGAGTACATCTTTTGGAAGAGGCAATCCCATTCGTTCGGCCATATCCAGGGCGGTGTTCAGGGTTGTATCGTGAGCTGAGGCGCTGTGTTGCGTGGGGCTGATATCTTTGAGATCTTGTTTGCTCATGCGGAAGATCGTGCCGGGTTTATGGCTGCTTCCGTTGGTGTGCATGATAGCGTCGATGATGATGACTCGATCATATCCGACCATCAGCTCCATCAGGCGCAGGCCGCCAACACTGGCTTCCGTGACTGTGATGTGTTCTCGTTGAGCTTCGGAGAGCGCTTCTTCGACTCGATATGCAACCTTAACACCGACACCATCGTCAGTGAGAATGGGATTGCCTAATCCGACTATTAAAGTTTTCATAGTCTGGGAGTCTGATAGTCTGATAGTCGAATCCGATTCCCGAACTCCAACTATCAGACTATGCGACTATTAGACTGATTAACTGATGTATTGCGAAACTACATCGATCACTTCACCATCGGCATCGCGGATGGTCACCTCGAGTGGCATCTGTCCAGGCAGAGAGTGCGTTGCGCAGGACATGCAGGGGTCGTAGTTACGGAAGGCCATCTCGATCATGTTGAGGATGGGTTCGGTAACTTCGGTGCCCTTCTTGATCAAGCCTTGCGCGGCCTTCTTGATGGACATGGCGATGGGGGCGTTGTTGTTAGTGGTGCCCACGATCAGGTTGACCTTGGTCAGGATGCCGTTCTCGTCGGTGGTGTAGTGATGGGTCAGCGTGCCGCGCGGGGCTTCAACGCAGCCAATACCCTCGGTGGGAGTGTTGGTGACCACGGGGCGCACATTGGGATCGGTGATCTCCGGATCAGTGGCCAATTCCAGCATGCGTTCCGCAGCGTAGAGCAGCTCGACCAGGCGGGCCCAGTGGGTTGCCAGGCGGGCGTGCACCGGCTGATAGCGACCGTCGACTTTCTTGCTGCCCAGGGTCTCATAATATTTTTCGAAGAACTCTTGAGCCTTGGGGGTGGCCATGCCGTCTGCTGCGTTCAATCGCGATTGGGGTGTGGCAGTATAAACGCCGCTGTCCATGCCGTCGGTGAAGCCGTTCCAACCGACACCTTTCAGGTAGGGGAACTTGAGGTAGGACCAGGGCTCGACGTGCTCAGCGACATGATCGGCGTAATCCTTGGCTTCATACTTGACGAATTCTTTGCCTTCCGGATCGGTGACCCGGATCATGCCATCGTAGAAGTTGACGTGGTTGTTCTCGTCCACCATGCCCATGTAGTAGGTGCTGTGCGCATAGTCGTCGGAGAGGATCAGGTCGACATAGGCTTGGTTGGCCAGGACGACATCCTCGAAGAGCTGCAGGCTGAACAGGGCAAACTCGACGTTTTCCTTGGCGATGGCCTCGATCTTCTCGCGCATCTCTTCATCGACAGCCTGGCTCCAGCCGCCGGGCAGACCGGCAACCGGGTGAACACCGCGTCCGCCCAGCCATTGAATGACCTCGTGGTTGCGCTTGCGGCAGGCGATCACCTGCCCGCCAATTTCTACGCCAACTTTATGCACTACGCCGAGAATATTGCGCTCGGCAGGGGGGCCATCGGGGCCGATGACGAAGTCCGGGCCGCCTAGGGCATAGAAGTGCACCGTGTGATCGGTGCAGTAGAAGGCGTTGTAGAACATCTCGCGGATCTTCTTCACTACTGGGGCTGGCTCCACGTTGAAGAGCGCATCCAGCGCCTTGGTTCCAGCCATGTGGTGGGCCTCAGGGCAGACACCACAGATGCGGTTGGTGATGCGCGGCATCTCCTCGGCCGGGCGACCGACAGAAAATTGCTCGAAGCCACGCAGTTCCGGGATCTGGAGATAAGCGTTCTCTACGTTACCTTCCTTGTCCAGGAATATCTCGATCTTTCCGTGGCCTTCGAGACGGGTGATAGGGTCTATGGTTACGCGTGACATTAGGCCTCTCCTTTCCCGTTACCGTTAACTTTTGCTCGACGGAGCATTGAATGGGCCATGCTGAAGCGGTAAAAGGTGCCTGCGGGGTCAGCGATGGTATCGATGACAGATTGGATCTTTTCTTCCAACTCGTCTTCTTCCATAGTGTGATCGCCAGCGCCGATCACCGAAGCGACTGCGGAGAGCATCTTGGCTCCCTGGTCTTCCACGCCGGGCAGCGGGCCATAACAGCCGCGGCAGCCCATACCAACTTGCGGGCAGAGCGCGCCGCAACCGCCGTTAGTGGCCAGTCCCATGCACATGATGCCTTGCTCAAGCAGGCACTGCTCTGGATCGGGGATGATCTCGTAAGGGCGGAAGAATTTTTCGATTTCTTTCTCGCTCTTGACGCGCTCACACTCTTCGCAGACGGCCACGTTGGTCACACCAACAACAGAACCGGCTGGGGGAAGAGGAGCACCCTCGAGCAAACCAGCCACAACCACCTGCAGAACAGCCCAAATTTGAGGCGGTTCAGGCGGACAGCCAGGCAGGTAGTAGTCTACGTCCACAACCTGATCCAGCGATTTGACCGTGTGGTAGAACTCCGGCAAAGTCAACTCGCCTTCAGCAACATCAACGCTTGTCAGGGGAACAACGCCCTCAGGATTGTCGATGGAGGGGTTGTCATGGTAGACAGCGTTGAAGGTGGCCTCTTTGGAAGTCAGGTTGGATAGCGCAGGGATGCAGCCCTCGTAGGCGCAGGAACCGTAGGCCACCATGACCTTGGATTTCTGGCGCAAGAGTTTGGCCATATGCTCGTTTTCTGAGTTGCGGATAGCACCGTTGAACAGACAGACGTCGATATAGCCATCGTCATAGCTTTCGACGTGGTGCACTTTGAAGTCCGCAATGCAGGGAAAGAAAGCTACGTCGAAGATTTCATCCACGGTCAGGATGTGCTCGTGGATATTCAAGACGGAGATCTCGCAACCGCCACAGGAGGAAGCCCAGTACATTGCTAATTTCGGTTTTTCTGACATTGTCACACCTCCTCAGCCACTGGTTCGGCTGCAGCGACTTTATAGCCATTGCTGCCAATAACCTTTTCATTCCAATTTAGTGGACCCAAAGCGCGAATCTCTTCGGTCATCTGGTCGACTTTCCGGGCCAGGATAATGCCCTCAGAAGCCGAGGCCCAGAGCAGTTGGACGCGATCTTCTTCGACGCCCATTTGGCGTAGCATGGCTTTGAGCAAAATAAATCGGCGTAAGGCTTTGATATTTCCACTTACGTAATGGCACTCACCGGGGTGACAACCTGCGATCAAGACACCATCTGCGCCTTCTCGCAGCGCTTTGAGCACAAACTGCGGGTCGACGCGCCCGCTGCACATCACCCGGATGGGGCGCATGTTGGGAGCATAATGGATGCGGGCTGTCCCTGCCAGGTCAGCAGCACGGTAGGAGCACCAGTTGCACAGAAAACCAACGATTACGGGTTCAAATTGTTCAGTCATAGTTTTCTCTCCTTATGCCGGTACCTTTTCTGGTTTGACATCCCACAATATACCCTCGATCTGCGAGAATAGCTGATCGTTGGTGAAGTGGGCGCCGCTGATGATACCGCTGGGGCAGGCCGCCACACAGGTGCCACAACCCTGGCACAGGGCGGTGATCACTTCCGAAACCTCACGGTCTTCGTGGAAGATGATGGCGTTGTAGGGGCACATGTTGTTGCAGATCTTGCAGCCCGAGCATTCGTCCTGGTTGATGGTGGCTCGGACGGGTTCCATCATCACGGTACCCAGGTTGATCAGGCCAGCCACGCGCGCGGCGGCCGCGGCACCTTGGGCCACGCTGTCGGGGACGTCCTTGGGTCCCTGGCAGGCGCCAGCCACATAGATGCCATCGGTCATGGTGGCAACAGGGTCTAGCTTGGGATGGCGTTCAATGAAGAAACCTTCGAAGTCACAGCCCATCTTGAAGAGCTGGGAAACCTCTTTGGAATCCTCACGGGCCTCTATCGCCGGGCTCAGGATGACCATATCGACGGGCACACGTCGCTGCCGGCCGATCAAGGTATCCTCGACCTGCACGATCAGTTTGCCCTCTTCCTCCGGCTTGCGGGCGGCATCGGTCACTTCAGCCACCTTGCCCCGGATGAAATTGGTCTCCTCCTCGAGCAGGCGGTTGTAGAATTCCTCGTAACCCTTGCCAGCGGTACGCATATCGATGTAGCAATTGTAGACCTCAGCCTCGGGAATGCGTTCGTGGACCAGGTGGGCGAACTTCAGGGAGTACATGCAGCACACTTTGGAGCAGTAACTGTGATAGTTCTCGTCGCGCGAACCCACGCAGTGGACGATGGCCACGCTCTTGGGGGTTGATTCCATATCCCGCAGCACGATCTTGCCCTCGGTGGGTCCGGCGGCGTTGACCAGGCGCTCGAATTCCAGACTGGTGAACACATTGGCCAGGCGACCGTAGCCATATTGCGGGATCTTCTTGACATCAAAGAGATCGTAGCCTGTAGCCAGGATGATATTGCCGACCTCGAAGGTCAGGATTTCATCTTCTTGATCGAATTCGATCGAATTCGGTTCGGTGGGGCAAAAGATCTGGCAGGCTTTGCATTTGCCGCGCAAGAAGTAGACACAATTCTCCTTGTCGATGACGGGGTATTTGGGAACTGCCTGGGGGAAGGGTCGGTAGATGACCTTGCGCTCACCCAACCCTGCTTCGAAGATATCATCGACGACCTTGAAGGGGCACTTCTCGATGCAGATCCCACAGCCGGTGCAGTGCTCCTCGTTGACATAACGGGCTTTCTTGCGCACGTTGACGGTGAAGTTGCCCAAATATCCATCTACCTTTTCGACTTCACTCCAGGTCAGCAGAGTGATATTAGGATGCTGACCCACATCGACCATCTTGGGGGTTAGAATACAGGCGGAGCAGTCCAGGGTGGGGAAGGTCTTGTCCAGTTGGGCCATGTGACCGCCGATGGATGGATCCCTTTCCACCATATATACGTGATGGCCTGCATCAGCCAGTTCCAGGGCCGCAGTGATGCCAGCAATACCGCCACCCACCACCAGGGTATTGGGGTTGATCTCGACGGGCAGCTCCTCTAGCGGTTGGTGGTGCACCACGCGCTCGATGGCCGCGCTGGTCAGGGCTTTGGCCTTGGATGTAGCCGCGACCTCATCGTCCGTGGTCCAGGAGTCGTGCTCGCGGATGTTGGCCATCTCGAACATGAAGGGGTTCAGACCTCCACGCTCGCAGGCTACTCTAAAGGTTTTTTCGTGCATGTGAGGCGAACAGGAGGCAACGACGACTTTAGTCAGGCCTTTCTCTTTGATGTCTTCCTCGATCAAGTCCTGGCCCAGGCTGGAGCACATGAACTTATAGTCACGCGATACCTCGACCTGAGGTAGTTCTCCGGCCCACTCAGCGACGTCAGCCACATCTACGACCTTGGCGATGTTGGAACCGCAGTGGCAGATGTAAACTCCTACCCGTTCACCCTCAGGGTGGTTTTTTTCACTCATAGGTTTTCTCCTATTTGTAATCCATGTTGAACGAAATTAAGACCTTTACAACGACGATTATTGAAATCGTCTGGGGTGCAATTGTTAATGGATTGGATCATTCGGCCTCCTTCGCTAAAACTCGCCGAAGATCGGCGCGGCTGAGACCAATTCCTTCCCAATGCCCAATTTCTTCTTGGACATTCCTAGGGCAAGACCTAGGAGTTGGGTGAAATACATCACAGGCACATTGAAGTCTGTACCAAAATCTTCGTTGACCTGCAGTTGGTAGCATTCCAGGTTGACCTGGCAAAGCGGGCATGCTGTGGCGATGACATGTGCGCCACTATCGACGGCGCTCTGGAGCAGCACTCGTACCATGTCAAGCGCAGCATGACGGCTGGTCATAATCAGGGAGCCTCCACAGCAGCGCAATCTTTCGGGGAAATACACTGCCTCAGCACCCATGGCGCCAATCAGGCTTTCGAAGAATTGTGGGTTTTCGATCTCCTCGCCGTTCTTGCGGGGCCGCACGATCTGACAGCCATAGTAAGGAGCGACTTTCAATCCTTCCAGCGGATTCTTGACTTTCTCCTTGATCGCTTCTACACCGACTTCGTTGACGTAGACGTCCATAATGTGGTGGACATTGATCTGGCCGTTGAATTGTAGATCGTCCTCTTCGAGAGCGTAGTTGATATGTTCAGCTACGTCGGGGTCTGCTTTGAAATACTTGTTGGTGAAGTAAGCGTTCTTATAGCAGGCGCTGCAAGGAGCTACAAGGTCCAGGCCTTCTTTTTCGGCCATGGCCAGGTTGCGGGCTGTCAGAGTGTAGGCCAGAAGCTGGTCGACGTGAAAGTAGGTGGTTGCACCACAGCAGTTCCAATCTTCTAGTTCCTGGAGCTCGACACCCAGAATCTTGGATGTCTCCACAGAGGAGTTGTTATAACTCAGGGCTATCTTCTCAAGGGAACAACCTGGGAAATAGGCATACTTCTTCATTTTCCACCTCCCACGGGTATGATCCGGCGGATGACTTCCTTGAAATTATCTAGCCTTTTGATCTTGGTGGGTAAGACCGGCATTCTCCCTTTGAGCATCATCTGGGTACCCATATAGGCCTCTTGGATGACCTCTTTGATCCCCATGCTGAACATGTAGGTTGGGGCCAGGATTGGCTCAAAAGATCTTCCGTTATTGACGATGGTCTTTACGAATGTTTCGGAGAATGTCGGACCAACAAGATCTTCGCTGTACGTCTTATGCCAGATGGAATAGCGTTTGACTGCATACATGGCCTCGGCGATATCGATCTTTGCGGGGCATCTCACAGTGCAGTGATAGCATGATGCACAGAACCAGTAAGTATTGCAGTTCAGCACTTCTTCTTTGAGATTCGCATTGATCATACCAATCAGCCGTCGAGGGGTTTGATCCATGTGCTCAACTACCGGGCAAGTACCCGAGCAAGTTCCGCACTGTATGCAGTTCTTCAGCGGACTTCCTTGCGAAGCGTACAGCAGGTTGGAAATTTCTTGGCTGAATGTTGGTTTAGCTGCCATTAGCTTTTCCTATTTAGCCTTCTTCTCTTTTGCTTCTTTCAACAGTGCTTCGACTTTCTCTAAAAGCAAATTGGGATCCACGGGTTTCTCGAGTAGTTCATCCGTCGGAAGAATACCTGGATGAACTGCCTGTCCAGGGAAGAGGAATGCGATTTGCTCACGGACTCCAGTAATAATCAAGACCGGGATATCCCGAAGGACTGGATCCTTGTTGATTTTCCTGGCGACCATGACGCCCTCTGCACCTCGTCCCATCATGATGTCAAGCAGGAGTAGATCGTACTTGCCTGTCTCCAAAGCTTCGAAGCCATCTTTGGGATTGTAGGCTGCATCTACTTCGTAGTCTGCTTTTTCGAGGATTGACTGTATCCCATCTACATAATCGGGATCATCGTCAATGATCAATAACCTCGTTTGAGTCATAGGAACCTCCTTATTCCTAAAAATCTACATTGCGTGTTGCCTTGATGATTTGTCATTCTTTAAGTATGGGCAGATTGATTGTGAAAGAACTTCCTTTACCAAGTTCACTTTCTACGCTAATCGATCCATCATGTGCCTCGATAATTCGCCGGGTTATTGCTAAGCCGACTCCACTCCTCCTTTCACCTTCGACTTTTGATTTGCCCACATAAAAATCCTGGAATAAATTTGGTAAATCTTCTTTTGCAATTCCGACACCGTCGTCTGTTACTTGGATGTGGATTACGCCTGCATCAATATCCTCGAAAACTTCTACCGAAACATTGCCTTCGATCCGAGAATATTTGACTGCATTGCCAACGATATTGGCAACAGCCTCGACCAGAGTACCTTCATCCCCATTGACTGGTGATAACGATTCGGTCAGCGATGTTTCTATTTCGATGGCCTTGCGGATGGCGTGCTGTTGCATATTTTCAATCGTCTTTGCGATGACAGTCTCGATGGATACCGGTTTGAAATCATCTCGGATGCTGCTGATATCTACGGAGATCGCCCGCAGCCAGGTGTTGATGAGTTTGACCAGGTCGCCGATGCGCCCTTGCAACCTAGTGAACTTCTTTTTTTGCTTCTCTGTCAGTTTGTCTTCAAGGTCTCCAGCCAGGGCATACAGGTTCGTCTGCACGGCTCCAAGGGGAGATTTCAATTCATGAGAGACAATCGCTGCAAAGTGCTCTCGCAGCATTTCCTTCTCTCTACGTAAGGCGATGGTTTCCAGGGCGAATTTCCTTCTCTCCAGGCCTCGTTGGGTGATCAGCCGCAACTGATCGGGTGTAAATGGCTTGGGCAGGAAATCATAGGAGCCCTTTTTCATGGCATCCACGGCTGAATCCACAGTCGCAAAACCGGTGATCACAATTGTCACAATGGTGGGGTCATAAGCGTGAATCTTCTCAAGTACCTCGAAGCCGGAGATCCCAGGCATTTTCAAATCCACAAAAGTCAGATCTGGCTGGAATTCTTCCAATATTTCCAGACCCAAATTCCCATTTTCGGCGGTTTTGATGTCATAATTATTCCTGGCTAAGATCTGGATGCAGGAATCGCGCACGATTTCCTCGTCATCAATGATCAGAATTTTGGGGGTCTCTTCCATTGCTTGGTGTATCTCCGTTTATATTTATGGGCAACGCTACGACGAATGTCGTTCCGCTGCCGACTTCACTTTCAACGGTAATTGTGCCTTTGTGACCCGTGACAATACCATAACTAATTGCCAGTCCCAGTCCGGTTCCGTGTCCAACATCCTTGGTAGTGAAGAATGGATCAAAGATCTTTTTGATATTCTCCTTACTGATGCCTGGACCTGTATCAGAAAAAGCAATTTCGATGCTATCTTTGCGTTTGCTGTAGCGGGTGCTGATATTCAAGTACCCACTGCCTTCCATAGCTTCGGCTGCATTGACGATCATATTGATAAAAACTCGCTCGACTTGAGCAGCGTCGATGATCGCCATGGGTAGATCTTCTTGGAAATGCGTGACCACCTCGATGTTGTGAAATAAGGCCTGGTGTTCCACCAGGGAAACACATTCGTGGAGTACCTCATGCACGTTGCAATAGGTTTTGTCTGGCTTCCTTTGGCGGGCGAAATCCAATAGGCCACGGATGATATCCCTGCAGCGGTTGGCTTGCCCGACAATTTTTTCAAGTGAGTATTGCGTATTGGCATCCATGGAATTGGAATCTTCCAGCAAAAGGTGAGAGAAGGTCACTATACCTTGTAGCGGGTTGTTCAACTCATGGGCGATGTTGGCAGATAATTGGCCAACCAACGCCAACCGCTCAGATTCCATGATCCTTTGGGTTGCAAAATCCCTCAATTGCTCATCACGTCGTTTCAAAGCTCGGGCCATTTCGTTGAAAGAATCCGCTAGATAGTGCAACTCGTCGTTGGTATTGATCTCAACTTTGGCGTCCAGATTGCCACTGGCAACTTCCTCAGAAGCGGAAACTAATTTGTTGATCGGAACCAGGATCCGTTGGCCAACAAAGTAGGCCACTGCCATCGTAATTACAGACCCGATCGTAGCAATGGTCAGAAATGTGAATCCGGTTTGTCTTTGAAGGTCCAGATACTTATCTTCCAGGATGCCAACATAAAGAATGCCGATGATACGGTCATAGACATCGCGCAGCGGCTCATAGGCTGTGATGTACCAGTTGTTGACCACAAAAGCCCGGTCGATCCAGGGGTTGCCGTTGATGATGACCTGGTTGTAAACCTCTTCGGAAACTCGAGTTCCGATAGCCCTTGAGCCATCCAGATTGCGGACATTGGTGGAAATACGCAGGTCGTCCTGGAAGATGGTCGCCGTACCAATGTCCTGACCCTCGTATTTCACATTCTCGTAGACGGTTTGCTTGACCTTATCGACGATCTCATAGTTTCTGTTGAGCAGCACCCCTCCATAAACAACTCCGATAAGATGTCCGCTTGAGTCGTGGATTGGGGCAGCAGCTTTCAGCATCATTCCCGCGGTCTCTTCTGATTCCTGGCGTTCACGCGCTAAGGGTGTATCGATGAACTGGATATGCGCCTTTTCAGCCAGGAGCAGCGATTCGTGGGCTAAATCCTCGGCAGAAACGATGATCGTTGCAGCGACAGCTTCACCTTGCGATAGTGCTGCCTGGATGATTTCATCACGTCCCTGGTTGTCGCCAACTGATTCTGGATTGCCTGTCCGCAGCACAACATAGCCATATTGATCGGTTACGGACAGAAAATCGAGATCCGCCTCGTCTTTGATGTGGTCGAGCTCTTTTTCGGCAGCTTCATAATAGCCAGTGGCCAGGGCATCGCGTAAAAAGAACCGCTCAGCTGTGAGACGAACGACATCATCGATATGGGTCAAGTTGCTGAGATAGATTTCTCTAGCAGCGTTGAGATCGTTGCGGACCTTCTCTTGTGCCTCGTCGAGGATAAGATTGTTGATCAGCCTGATACCGAATACCATGAATACCACGCTGATCAGGGCGATGACCAGCAAAAAACTCAAGATGAGTTTGGTAGCGATAGCCACCCGAATATTTCGAGGGTGCTGAAAGAGTGTCCCTTCCTTTCTTTTTTCACTCATCGCTTGTGCGGCTTCGGCCATTATCGGTTCTTCCGGTAGATTTACAACCTTATCGATTTGTATTTGTTAAAGTGCCTCGTGGACTAACTCGATCAGATCTTTGACAACGATCTGTTCCTCTTGTCCAGTCGTCTTGACGGCATCGGCGTACATGGTGACATCTTTGGGGCAGGCCACGATGAAAGCCTCTACGCCGTCTAAGTCGACGGCTTCATTGATGCGGGATTCGCTGGGGCGTTCTTCGATCTCGCCCTCTTCCATCCAGATGCGCCCTCCACCCGCGCCACAGCAGAAGCCATTGTCGCGGTTGCGGGGCATTTCGACGATCTCGCAGCCCGTGGCTTCGATCACCCGCCGAGGCGCGTCATATATGTCGTTATAGCGGCCCAGATAGCAGGGGTCATGGTAAGTAACTTTGTAGCCCAATTTCTTGCTGAACTTGATTTGACCTGAAGCGATCATCTGGTCCAGTAATTCGCTGTAATGCAGAACCTTCCACTCGCCGTCTCCGTTTGTGAAGGCGCCATATTCATGCTTGAGGGTGTTATATGTGTGCGGATCAGTGGTGACGATGGCACCGAATTTGCTGCGGCTGAGCGCCTTGAGATTCTTCTCGACCAGCATTTCGAAGAGACCCTCTTCACCCACGCGGCGGACATCATTGCCAGAGTGGTTCTCACCTTTGTAGAGGATACCGAAATCCAGCTCCGCCTGTTGGAAGACATCCGCAGTCTTTAGAGTGATATCAGTCAGCGTGGGGCTGTACGAAGCATAGTCGCCTACAAACCACAGGTACTCGACCTCTTCCCGGCCAGCATCTTTGATCTTGGGCTCGACACCCTTGGCCCAACGGGCGCGCATGCGGTCAGACTTGCCAAAAGAGTTGCCATAGCGCCCCAGGTTAGACAGGGCAGTTTGCAGCTCCGCATCTACTGCTCCCTCGATGACCAGATGACGGCGCATATCTACAATCGTATCAACATGCTCGATCAACACCGGGCAGGCATCCACGCAGGCGCCACAGGTCGTGCAGGACCAGAGCACATCTTCGGCGATCTTCTCGCCAACCAACACAGGGGCGTCGCCATTGGCTCCCAGAACAGCAGCGGCGTCAGCGCGTAAGGCGTCCCGAACATTGAGGATCAGCTCTTTGGGGTTGAGCGCAGTCCCAGCTGCGTAAGCCGGGCATGCCTCCTGGCAGCGTCCGCATTCGGTGCAGGCATCGCCGTCCAGCAGTTGCTTCCAACTCAGGTCGTTCAATTTGCTGGCGTATATTTGATCACCCTCGGCTGTCAGGGTGATGGGAGCCAACTCGCCGATGGGGCGGTCCAGCTTGGCGAAGAACATGTTCAATGGGCCAGTCAAACCATGCAATAGCGTTCCCACGGGTAGGGAGATGATCGTCCCAGCCACGGTTACCAGGTGGAAGATCCAGAAACCCAGGTGCCAGTTGATCAGCGTCGCATCCGATGCACCAGTAGCGATCCACAATTGAGCTACAACCCAACCAGCGGGAGAGGCCCAGGCCCAGGTTGGTTTGTCAACAGCCAGCCGGAATGATTCTGTAAGCAAACCTCCGACCACGATGACAGTGATCATCACCAAAGTGCGTGTGAAGCCAGGATCAAGGGTCAAGCGTTTGGATTTCTGGAAATAGCGCCGGTAGATGGCCATCCCTGCGCCAACAAAGAAGATGATGGTGAAGATGTCCAGGACGAACTTGTAGACCACCAGCACATTGCCTTCCAGGAATTTGAACCAGTGATCGTCAACCGTCGCCAGTGCTGTCCCCAAGAAGAAGATGAAATATGCCCAGGCGATGCTCACATGCATCACGCCAGGAAAACGCTCCTTCAAAACTTTGGTCTGTACGATCCCGTATTGGATCAGCTTCCAAAGGCGGATATGCAACTTATCCCAGCGCGCTTCGGGTCGACCTACTTTCCACCAAATACTGGCCTGGCGGTAAAAGCGGAACAGCATGATGAAGGCCGCCAGAAACATGATCGTGTAGACAATCACTTCTGGAGCAAGCTCTACTCCGAACCACTCATGGGGTATACCCCAGTAATTTACTCGTTCAGGCATCGTGTCTCCTCCATTTGAGACCCCAGGGGTTTCTGACAAGGTCGATCGAGATCAATTTCATATCTCATACCTAGATACTGCCTTTCCCAAGGTTAATATAATAACCCCTGGGGTCTCCTAGGCGTCCTCCAGTGCTTCGAGTAGGTAATCGATCAGATCGAAAAGATCGACTTCAGCGCCATACTTGGCGACATCGAAGATCGGCGCGCCGGGATCGATGTTGACGGCAATGATGTTTTCGGCTTCTGCCATGCCTTCTACATGCTCGGGGGCACCGCTAATGCCCAGGGCAAGATAGAGCTTGGGCTTCACCAGTTGGCCAGACTTACCCACCATGCGGGGTGTAGGCAGCCACCCCTGGTCTACAACTGGACGGGATGCGCATACCGCCCCACCCAATAACTCGGCCAGTTCCTCGGCCAATTCGATATTGTCCTCGGTTTGGATGCCGCGACCAATACCGATGAGCACATCCTCTTTGGTGATGTCCACATCGGCAACTTCGGGTTCGATATATTCTTTAAGTTTAACTTTCAAGTCAGCCACATTTACGGAGACAGGCGAAACTTCAGGGGGTCCACCCTGTCCCTCTTCGGGCTTGTAGCCACCAGGGATCATGGTGATGAGCGTGGTCGTGTCAGCCAATTCGCTCTCGGCCATGATCTTTCCGCCGCAGATCTGGCTGACGATCTTGCCGTCAGCAACTTTCACGCAGGAACTCACCAGGGGCAGGTTGAGGCGAGCAGAGAGACTCCCGGCAACATCCGTCCCGATGGTCGTGCTGCCAAAGAACACCGCCCTGGGCTCGTTTTCGCTAATCAACCCCGCCAAAGCTTTTTGATATGCATCCGAGGTGAACTCAGCCAGCGTTGGATCTTCGCCGTAGAGCACTTTGTCGGCAGCCATGTTTTCGGCCAGCGCCTGTGCGTCTTGCCCAAGCAAAACCCCCACGACTTGTCCCCCGGTTTCCTGAGCCAGATCGCGCCCTGCAGCCAGCATGATATAGGAGATGTCGGCAACTTGCTGACGTACATGTTCGATTACTACGTAGATGTCGTTATTCATGGCCTCCTCCTCTCATACCACACCGATTTCTTTGAAAATTTCCACCAGCTTGGCGGCAATTTCCTCTTCGTCCCCTGCGAGCATCTCCGCTCGCTCGGCTGCCTCCGGTAGATACATGCTGCTGACTTCCAGCCCACCACTGGTGTCTAGATCGCCCGCATCAACTTCATCGATGGAAGCTTCTTTCATCATCTGGCGAACTTTGCTGACAGCCACATACCGCGGCGGCTCTTCAGCAGCCTGAACACCCAGCACAGCCGGGAAACTCACTTCCATCTCGGCAATCAATCCACCGGGGTATTCTTTTTTCACAATGGCTTTGTCTCCTTCCAGGGCTACCCCTGAGACATATCCCACATGGGCCATACCCAAATATTCGGCCAGGTAAGGGCCAACCGAACCATCTATGTCATCGTTACCCTGTACTCCTGTCAGGATGAGATCAGGCCCTAGATCTTTGATCGTTTCAGCGAATGCCCGGGCCAGAGCATGGTTGTTGGTACCTTCTTCAAAATCTCCAATGAGCTTGATGATTCGGTCAGCGCCTTTTGCAGCTGCAGTGAATAGCACATCGTCCATCCCCTCTTGATCAGGGGCGATGACGGTTACCTCACCTCCACTGCTTTCTTTCAACAGGATGGCTTGTTCGATAGCGTGGTCATCGAATTCGTTGATGATCAAGCGCAACCAGGTCATGTCTAGAGCAGTACCACTATCAG
>CAZUSV010000037.1:0-34370 GCA_964622645.1 uncultured Anaerolineales bacterium | reverse complement strand
ATTTGGGGGTATGGGGCGTGCGGAGCACGCCCCATACCCCCAAATCTGGACATTAACACGATTGTATCATTATAAAGGATGCAGGATGGCTAAATGGTATTGGTCAGCGGTAGTGAAACGGCCATGTTCGAGGGAAGGATGGAGACCATTTAGCCCTGACAACATTTTCTAAACGCCAATTGGGTGTACCAATTAGCGGAAGAAAACCAAACTAGCGGATCTGCTGCTCCACGAGTTCGGCTAGTTGGGCAACATTGTCAGCGTGGAGGAAACCCGCGCCAGTGTCGATGTGCAACCCAGTGAAAGCGAAATTGTGGGTCAGGCAGATCTGTAGAACGGACAGGTAACCCTGCAGCCACTGCTGCTGGTCGATGACCAGGTCGGTCCAGCCGCCTTCAACAGCTGCTACAGTAGCAGATGAGAGGTCAAAGCCCACTGCGTAGACATCATCGGGACCATAACCAGCGCTGGAGAGGAAAGTCTCCAGGGTGGCGGTTAGAGCGCCATGGTCAGTGACGACCAGCTTAATGTCGGGGTTAGCAGACATCATACCAACGAAAACGGGTACGCCAGCAGCAGCATCAGCGTTGGTGGCATCGTCGATTTCCTGGTAGAGAACTTCGAGGCCAGATTCTTCTAGAGCATCAACCACACCCTGGGTGCGCTCGCCACGGCCAGCTTGCGCTAGCAGACCCCAGACGAAAGCCTGATCGCCAGCCTGGAGACCAAAGCGACTGACGGACTCCATACCAAGCGCGTAACCAGCCTGATAGAGGATGGCGCCAACGTAGCCAAAGCCAGCGGAGCTATACTGTGCCTGCAATCCGGCCAGTTGAGTGTTCATGCTTGTAACGATAATACCCTGAGCTTCAGCGTCTTCGACCAACGGGCGGAAGGCATCATCACCAGGGTGACCCATAACGGCAATACCATCAGGGCTGGTGGCAACTGCTTCAGCGAATTGGGTGATCATTTTCTCAGGGTTCCATTCGGACCAGACGTATTCAACATTGGCGCCCAGGTCAGCGGCAGCTTGTACTGCGCCGTTGTAGACCACGGTGGCGAAGGGGCCGCCGGGAGAACCGCCGGGGAAGAAGACAATGTTCGTGTTGGAGCACCAACCTTCCTCATCTTCATGCGAATCGGCGAATACAGCTGTGGGGAAAGCCAGCGCCATAATCATAACGATCACGAATAGCCAGTACAGTTTCTTCATTTTCTATCTCCTTAAGAATAGTTTGTAGTTGAAACGGTTGATATGTAGATTTTCTTTTGTAATTCAATCCATCAGCACCTCCTCATGCCAATTGGCGATCTTATCAACAACAGCTTGCGAAAATCTATCAAGACCATTTACCTATACGTTTGAGAATGTCGATCTCTTCTTCTTCGCTCTCTGTTGCTACCCACAAAAACAAACCTTCAGGATCCATGACATCGATAAAGGCCTCGATATCTTCCTTAGCCAGATCAATGACCATGGGGATCCCCTTCGCCTGGTATTCTTTGATAAAGGGTGTCCACTGCATGATGGGGTAGTCATCGCCAACACCTTGAACCCATTGCAGAGCGTGGACTTCGGGCACGCTCAAGATTGCATCCAGGTGCTTGGCAACACCCGCGCCATCCACATGGAAGATATTGTGCGTCATACTTCTGACTTCGCGTTCTAGGATGGGCAGTCCAAATTCGTTGAAGAATTCTGGCGAAATCAAACTCGAAAAATCGCAACTGGGGATGTGCATCTTGCCGAATGAGGGGATGCCCATCCAACTGGCCGATAATTGCCCTTTGGCCTTGAGCATGGCATCGAAATGATCGAAGACAATTTCGAAGTCCGCAATAGCCAACTCGGCCAGCCTTTTCACACCATCGGGGTTGTCGAACAAATCTAGACAGAAAATCTGGGGGTCACGCCAGGCAGCTGCGCAATCGAGGCCGGGGTGCAGGTCGGTATAGCCGACCATGAATAGCCCCTCGCAGCGTTCCAGCGCATGTTGGGTGAGGTCTTCAATGGTTTTGAAGTACTCATTCTGCATATCCAACTTGGGGAGATCGATATCATGCCAACTCTTGACCAGGGGTTCAGCATAGGATGTCACTTCACCGTACACTAACTCGGCACCATAGAAGGCGGCATATATTTCTGGCCCCAGATTAGGGAAATAGACCGGGAAGGTTTCGCCATGGAAGCGGCGCCCCTGAACTGATTTGACGAATAGATCAACCTGCAATTCGACATCGAACCACCAGGCTTTTTTCTCTTCTCTTGGAAGGTTTTCGATTTCCTCTGTTGCGGCGTTCAAGAAGGCATTGTGCGCCTGGAAACGCACCGGCGGTCGGTCGATGATCTCGTTCTGATACCAGGCATAGACGCGCTTCATGGCCATGTCGAATTGCGGCATGCCTTCGAGTTCCAGAGTCCACCATTCTTGAGTTTGGTCGGGTTTTGCCATAAGCGTTTTAGATATCCGCATAAGGAGTATTTGTGATCGTATCGACCATGGCCCAGAAATTTTCCAGGGGTGTATCGAGCTGGACGTGGTGGGTGGGTGCCAGTATCAGGCCGCCACTATGCCCGATGGTTTTCAAGCGTTCGAGCACTTCATCCCGCACATCTGAGGCGGAACCGAAGGGCAGGGTGTGCTGCTCGTCGATGCTGCCCCAAAAACACAACTTGTCGCCAAATTGTTGCTTGATCTCCGCCGGGTCCATGCTGGCGGGCTGGATAGGGTTGAGTACGTCGATGCCGATCTCGATCAATTCTGGGATGATGGGCATGATATTGCCATCGGAATGATAAGCGACTTTGACGTTTGGATTGATGGCTTTCAGTTCGGCGATGTAATTGGCCATACGACCCTTGAAGAACTCGCGCCACATCTTTGGGGAGATGAGCATGCTATCCTGCGCGCCGACATCATCACCTGTCCAGATCATATCCACACCCATCTCGACTAACTTCTTGGCCGCAGTGAGATGATAATGGTAAGGGATATCCAGGATGCGGTTGGCCAGGTCTGGGTTCATGGACATATCCATGAGCATTTGCTCGAGGCCGCGTAGGGCCCAGCCGGTTTCGAAGATCGTGGTTACCGTCACACCGACGATCCAGTAATCGTCCTTAAAATCGCGGATCATCTGCGCAGAGGCATCGTAGAGCTCCTGTCGCAGGGGATCAGGAGATTGGTATCCTTCAATTGCAGTGTCATCTGCCAAAGGGTGGCTGATAATTTCAGTATAATGACCTACTCCGAATGGAGTCTCATATTCCTGCACGTCCCAACCGATGCCCCACTCGTCTGTATAAGGTTTGTCATCCAAATAATAGGAATTTGCCCAACCCACCGAAGTCAGCAGCATATCTTCGCCCAAGGAGCGTTCCAATTCGTAAGTGTTGCCGCCGCCATGGGGGTTGTGCACCGTTTTGCCCTGAATTTCCATATCCTCTCGGAGTCGATCGGCAAATTCAGGGGTGAAGCTGACCTGCATGGGGCAGCGGTCGGGCTCTTCGTGGTTGAGCGCCATCTCGACGCGTTGGCGGGGTTTCATCACTATTGTCCGTATACGTTCTGATAGCGGTCGTAGAGTTTGTCGACCAGTTCCTGTGGAATCTCATCTGGCTGCCCGATTTGAAGCGCCAGCCAGGCCGTTCGTGCAATATCCTCGATCATCACGGCTGCTTTCAAGGCGGCTTTTCCAGTTGCGCCGATGGTGAAGACACCATGGTTCTTGAGCAGTACTCCAGGGGATTTACCAATCGACTCGACCACGATCTTTCCGATCTCTTCACCACCAATCAGGGCAAAACCACCGCAGGGGATCGGCCCACCGAACTCATCTCCTTGAGCAGTAAGATAGCAAGGAATGGCCTGGCCATTGGCTGCAAAAGCCGTGGCATAATTGGAGTGGGTATGTACAACGCCATTGACATCCGCACGGTGACGGTAAATATAAAGATGACTGGCGGTATCGGAAGAGGGCTTGAAATCGCCTTCGATCACTTTGCCTTCTAGGTCAACAACGACCATACTTTCTGGGGTTAGGTCGGAAAACATCAATCCCGAGGGCTTGATGGCTACCAGACCACTTTCCGGATCGCGGATGCTAACATTGCCGCCTGTCCAAACCACCAGATTATTCTCAGGCAGAGCCTGATTGAGGCTGACTAATTCTTCCCGGATCGTTTTTAATAACACAGAAATTCCTTTTATTTTTCAACGTAGAGACGCGGACGCCGCAGGCTCGCCCTTGGCGAGCGCAGAGATATTTATCAAAGTTCTTGGCGTTCGGCCGCAGGCCCGCTTCGGCGTTGCGTCTTGGCGGTAATCCTATTTGGACGCTATTGAGCGCTAAGCGCATCTACCGCGGTTCTTTCGATAACTAATCCTTTTTTATATCGGTCCATGAATGCTGTAAAGCCTGCCACATCTCCTTGATCAGGGGCTATCGTCGTGCCAGCTTCCCCGGAAAATACCTTGTCCGAGAGATAGTCCTCCAGGGTTTCGTCCATTTCCTTATGCAGCATATAGGAGGCCAATAATGCGATCCCCCAGGCCCCGCCTTCGCCTGCCGTCTCCATCACAGAGACCGGGACGTTCATCGCTGCGGCCATGATCTTTTGGCCCACCTCCTCGGTTTTGAAAAAGCCGCCGTGACCCAGGACCTGATCGATCTTGACCTGCTCCTGTTCGAAAAGGATATCCAACCCGATCTTCAAAGCACCCAGCGCCGAGAACAAATGCACCCGTATGAAGTTCGCCAAGGTGAAATGGCTTTCGGGCGTGCGCACAAATAGGGGCCGTCCTTCTTCGAGGTGTGTGATGTGCTCGCCGGAGAGATAATTGTATGCCAGCATCCCGCCGCCATCCGCGTCGCCCTCGAGCGCCTTTCGATAGAGCATTTCAAAGAGTTTGGATTGACCGATCTCTACGCCAAGCACCTCGGTGAATTCCTGGAACAAACCGACCCAGGCATTGAGGTCGGATGTGCAATTGTTGCTATGCACCATGGCGACTGGCTTACCTGTCGGTGTGGTTACCATGTCGATCTCAGGATATACCTTCGACAGTGCCTTTTCTAAAACGATCATGGCAAAGACCGATGTCCCCGCGGAAACATTACCCGTTCGCACTGCAACGCTGTTGGTCGCGACCATGCCAGTACCTGCATCTCCCTCGGGCGGGCAGAGTGGAATACCTGCCTGTAGTTCGCCCGTTGGATCGAGCAGCTTTGCGCCCTCTGCGGTAAGAGCGCCGGCGTCATCACCTGCCAGGAGAACTTTGGGCAGGATGTCCAGGAAATTCCACGGGATGTTTTCCGCTTCGAGACGTTCGTTGAAGGAACCGATCATGCGTTCATCGTAGTCATTGGTCTGGCTATCGATGGGGAACATGCCAGAGGCTTCGCCAACACCCAGCACCTTTTGTCCCGTCAGTTTCCAATGCACATAGCCTGCCAGTGTGGTCAGATGGCTGATATCTTTGATGTGGGACTCTTTATTCAATATCGCCTGATAAAGGTGCGCAATGCTCCAACGTTGGGGTATATTGAATTGGAACAGCTCCGTAAGTTGCTCAGCAGCCTCTCCGGTGATGGTGTTTCGCCACGTGCGAAACGGAACGAGTTGATCTCCATCTTTATCGAAGGCCATATAGCCGTGCATCATAGCACTGAAGCCGATGGCACCAATCATCTTGAGCGGAGTGCTGTATATCTCAAAAACCTCGCTGCGGAGATTTCGGAAACTGTTCTGCAATCCAGTCCATACATCTTCGAGGCTGTACGTCCAGATGCCGTTTTCGTAACGGTTCTTCCAGTCATGACTTCCCGATGCGATTGGCGTATGATCCTCGCCGATCAGCACCGCCTTGATGCGCGTCGAGCCCAGTTCGATTCCCAGAGCGGTCTTTCCGCTCTCAATTGCCTTCCGGGTATAGTTTTGATTCATGTTCATCTCTCATTAGATGATTTCTAATGTTGCTGGACGGAGGAAGACTTCTCCACCCACTTCGACTTCGATGACCGGCCAGCCGGGAATTTCGCTCATGATTTCATTGCCCTTTGCCCCAACCAAGATCGTATCTTCAGATTTTGATCCAGTGATAGAGGGATTCCAGGCGTAGACTTGACCTGCTTCAACGACAAAATCATCTCCGGGTGTGGCGACAAATTCTCTGGGCAGATAGGCGGCTGGCCCGCCCTGGTGGTGGAGTTGCCACTCGTTCTCGAAGCCTGTTTGTGCATATTTGGCCTGAGTCAAACTGAAGATTTGGCCCAAAGTCCTTCCTGGTCTGGTGGCCGCGATCATGGCCGCGTCGATCTCTGCGACGGCTTTAGCTTTGCGCTTCAATTCAGCGGGCATGGGCCCAAAATGGATCAAGCGCGTCATCGAACAAACCAAGCCATATTGCCGCCCGCAAAGCACCAGCATGGCATATTTATCGAGCTGCTTGTCTGTGGGCAGGGGATGGCGGAAGTCGTAGATGCGCTGATCGGTAGCGATCAGCAGAACAATGGGCTGCGCGCCGCGCTGTTGGGTTTCTCCACCGAGCAAGGCGGCGATCTCGAATTCACTCATGCCAGGCTCGACCTGGCGAATGGCAGAGTCCATAGCCTGGGCGCATAATTTCGACAACCCTCGGAAGCGGTTTTGCTCTTCGGGTAACAGGGTCATGCGTAAGGGAGTCAGCTCTGTGCCCAAATCGGAGTCTGTCCCCAAGCGTAAGCCTCTTGTCAAACGGGCGATCTCATCCGTGGATTCATACCAATCTGCAGCGATGAACTCCCAACCCAACTTTTTTAGTTTCTCCTCGGAGCGCAGGCGAGTAGCCTCGATATTGTTGGTGATCAGGTATCGCCCGGAAGGTGTAATTAATAGTGAAGCCGCGCCCATCCTGTCGGCAGTATTGACATAAGATGCGGCGCCGTTGGTCAGCCAGGCAAAGTTGTCCACCTTTTGGATTAAGATGGCATCCAAGCCCTGGGCTTCGAGCAAACCCTTTATTTTGGTGAGTTTAATGTTTAGTTCTTCGCTCATCGGCTTATTGATGGAGATAGACATCCCAACCCAGGTATTTGCCCAAGGCTTCGTTGACGGCCGAGGCCGTTTCAGAGAGATTGACAGCCACGTGATGCTCGTAACCGTTTTCGCAGATATAGTGCAGCAGTTTCTGGAGTTGGGGCACGCGCACGACGCCATAACCGCCAAAGGTTTTTAGCTGGTCATCGGTCAATTCGCCCTCGCCAACGTAGGCTACGATCTTGCCGTTGAGATCATCGGTGGATACCCGCAGGTAAGTGAAGGGGCCCGTACGCACGCGGCCGACTACGGTGCCGAAGGTGTTCTCTTTGCCGACTGTGCCTGCGATGATCTCCTGAAAGTCCATCACCGGGATGTCCTCGGAAGCGATGGTCTCGTCGACGAAAATATCTTTTGGGAGATTGGAGCAATGGAAGATGACGCCCTTATCGGGGTCGTTTCCGTAGTTGTTGTTCCAGTCTACAATGGCGCTGGGGGTTTGAGAGGCTAACGCCAGAGCATACATGCCAACCACACCTGCGATATCGGTTTCGCACGCAGACGGAGCTAGCCGGTTGCTCATCATACTCATCAGCGTACAGGGCACTACACCGAAATATTCTTCCATCGAGGTCCAGCATTGGATGGCGCTGGCTACCAGTTGGGTTTCGTCCATCCAGTCATCGACCACAAGACCCAATTTAGCCATTTTCATCAGTGCGTCTTCGGCAATGCCTTTGGTGGGAACGTAATCTTTGATTGCCTCAAGTTTCTCCGCGACCCTGGGATTGTCATCAGCCAGGCGTTCCACTCGCCCGAAGACTTCTGAGAGGTCAAGGGTTTCTACTGAAATTCCTGAGCGCTCGAGCAGCTTCTCGCTGAAACGCACAGTGTTGAAGGCCGTCGGCCGGGCGCCCAGTGCGCCGATGCGAGCATTCTTGAGACCGCCTACTACCCGGCAGATGGCGGCGAAGTGGCGCAGGTCCTTCCGGAAGCTGTCAGATTCTGGATCGACGGTGTGCAGTTCAGTCAGGGTGTACTTGATGCCGTACTGTCGCAGGTTGTTGCAGGCTGACATCTTGCCACAGAAAGAGTCACGCCGGTCGGCGATGGTCATTTTGGCAGCATCATCGGGGAAGGCTTGAACGAGCACAGGGACATCGAGATCGGCCCAACGCAGCGCGTTGGCGATCGCGCGCTCATCGCCAAAGTTCGGCAATGTAACCAATACACCATCGATCTCATCGCGGTGCTTTTTGAAAAGATCGGCACACTTCTGTGCGTCAGTAAGGCTCTCGATGCTGCCGTATGTGGTATCTTCTGGCGACAAAGCCACCGCTTTGATGCCTTCTTGCTCTAGCACTTTGAGTATCGTCGCTCGCCCAGTCTCGCAAAGGTGGCTGGGGAAAAATCCTCGATTGCCGACAATAACGCCGTAAGTGATGGTGTCCATATTCTCCTCTTTATGATTCTCGTATCGAACTCTTGCGAACGATCAGCCTGGGTTTGACCCAACTGATATCCGGTTTGAACTCTTCGTTTTGCTGTTGTGCCTGGATGAACTTTGCCATTTGCTCGACGGAAACTGCCCCCAATTTTTCGGCATTTTGCCGAACAGTTGTCAGAGAAGGGTAGAAGTAGGCTGATTCAGGAATATCGTCAAATCCAACGATGCCGAGATCTTGAGGGACATTCAAGCCAATTCGTCGTGCAGCCTGCAAGACGCCCAAGGACATCTGGTCGTTACAGACGAATATGGCGTCGATTTGGGGTGCTTTGGCGATCAGGGCATGCAGGCCAACTTCACCACTGGCAGCTGACCAATCCCCTTCGACTTTGAGATTGTCTAGATCATCGACTCCTGTTGCGTGCATAACTTCACGCCAGCCTGATTCGCGCTGCTGGGCCTCCCACCACTCTTGTGGGCCGGTGATGATACCGATGTTCTTGTAATTATGCTCAAGCAGATGTTCTGTTGCCAGACGTCCCCCCAAGCGGTTATCCATAGCAGCAACGATATCGTTACCTGTTTGCTCTTTATTCAAGAAAACCACGGGGAGGGGGATGTCCCCCAATTTTTGTGGCAATCCTTGCAGCGCTTCGCTGATTCCTGGGACTGCCCAAATGATGCCCTCGACCTGGCGTGAGAGTAAATCCATGATGATTTCATCAACTCTTTCCATCTCGAAGCGGTCAAGAAGACTCAGGATAAAAGAGAATCCTAATTGGTTGGCTTTCTTCTCAATGCCTGTCAGCACGCTGGTAGAGCCGTAATAGCCTAATCCGAAACCTACCACACCCAGCGTATTGCTGCGGCCGCGGCTGAGGCTGCGGGCAAGCACGTTGGGGGCATAGCCCATTTCAGCGATGACTTCTTGGACGCGTTCGCGAGTTTCGGGGGACACGTCCGGACGATTGTTCAAGACCCGCGAAACCGTTTGGGTGGAAACTCCCGCGGCTTTAGCAACATCTTTGATTGTGATTCTATGATTGCGCGCCATTGAGACCTTATGTTATCGTTCCCGTTATCGGTAACATGCAGCGAGTCAAAAATAGCAGATCGAAGGTATTGAGTCAAGTTCGATATGTCGTTTGTCACTATAAACGGGTGATAATAGTCATATAATCCCCACAATTTCCTTTTGCCGTATTATGTTATCGGTTCCGTTATCGATAACATAGCAGGGCAATTTACAGTGGTGGTCAGAGAATAAGTGACATCTCGTTCCATCCGCTCTGCGGTGGAACGAGATGTCACTTACTTATCTACACCTACCCAAATTACACATTGTCGTTGATGGGTTTCTCCCAGCCGCGTTCAACACTGAGATGGCCGGTGACTGATAAGAAGTGTTCAAAGAACGGTAGCATCCCGCGCAGGCGTTTTATCGTTTCTTGCTGGCTGTTTTCACGCTCGCGGCGCAATTCATTTGTATCGCGGCCCAAGATGTAAGGATCTTCCCATGAGAGCCAATCCACTTTCTTCTTCTGCAGGCGATCACGCAGAACCAAGATGATCTCGATCAGTATCCCAAAATCGTTGCTGCGGATTCTGGGCAGCATAGCTGCCAGTTGATCCGCACGCGTCACCATATATGACCAGGCAAATTCGTAATACTCGCCGAGGAGCATCTCCCCAACTTTTATGATCATCTGCTCAATCTGACGGTAATTCTCCGGGTAGGTGTCCCAAGCGCGCTCAGAACGTTGAAAAAGGACGGGCTGAGTCTTGGCAATTTCAGTAGCCCAATGCACGTCAGCGATGAATGCCTGGCGGTGAGATGTATTCAGGGCGAATGCCACCCGGTCAAGATCGCACAGATGGAAGATTTGATCCGCTGAGTTTTGATTGATGGCAAAGTGATACCCTGTCAGGTAATGATCGCCAGGTAAGCTGCCGGATTGATTGAAGTTGACTACGAAGAAAGGGTCACTTTGTGCCCGATCTACATGAGCCTTTTGTCTCTCCGCAGTAGCTGGCGATATGCTGAGATAGATTTGGTTGTATAGCTCCTTCAGTTCTGGTGTGATCTGATGGATATGCTCGAAAACGAGGCCAGTGGGATCATGTAGCGGAGAGATGATAACTGGGAGTGGGGGTGATTTTTTAGCACTCATCTCTGTTTGTCTGCTTTGATTTCTGCAAATACTTCCAGCATGGCAGCGACGTTCTCAATAGGAATATCCGCCATCATGCGGTGTGAGGGAGCGAGTAACAAGCCGGTCTGATCTGGTGCCATGGATTGCATACATGCTTTTGCTGCGTCCTTGACCTCGGCAGGTGTGCCGTAAGGAAGAACGCTCTGCGTGGAGATGCCGCCATAATAAGCCAGTCGATCAGCGAAGGTTTTCTTCAACCAGGCGTGATCCAGCACTTCGGGCTGCACCGGGTTGAGGGTGGTGAGGCCAATCTCGACCAGGTCGGGAAGGATTGGTGCTATTTGTCCATCGGAGTGCATTATGATCGGTAAACCGGCCTCGCGGAAAGGGGCAAACACGCGCGCCAAGCGAGGCTTAATCATCTGGCGCCACATAGTGGGGGAGAAAAGCAGGTTGACCTGTGCGCCGTAGTCATCGCCAAAATAGCCGCCGTCCACACCGAGGTCGAGAAAGCGTTTGATCAAGATAAGCTGAATTTCCGTGACCCGTTCCAAGAGCTCTTCGACAAATTCAGGATCGATAGCCATATCCAGCAAAAAGGTGTCGAATCCTCGCAACGACCAGGCCCTCTCGAACAATGCCCAGCCAAAGTTTGGGGCGACAAAATGCTGGCCATCATCGGCTTCGATTTTTACCCTAGCTTCATCCAATAAATAGGGATCGTTTGGGTTGGGCCAGGCGAACGCATCCAAATCTTTGGAGTCTCCCAGAGGATTATAGGCTGTGTAATATCCCTCCTCCTCGACATCAAACCCGACACCCCACCAATCGTATTTAAATTTTCCATCGCTGCTGTATACCTCTGGGTAAGAGATATCCACACGCAGCAGATGATTTCCTAAGAATTCGGGCAGAGAATCCATCTCCACGCCGAAATGGGTGCACAATTTTTCGCCCATGGCATGTGTATAATTGACTTGCGTTGGCAGATAGTCAACGGGTTGGTGGGTGAGGGTTCGTTGCAAGCGCTCTTTGGGGGTCATCGATTACCACTTGTGATGGACTTGATCCTTGATCATCGAATCATAGATGTCTTTGACAGCGGCCATGATTTCATCCGAGAGCGGCGGTAATTCTGCGGCTTTGGCGTTATCAGATGCTTGCTGAGGATTCTTCGCTCCAGGGATGGTGCAGCTGACTGCTTCGTACATCAGGATCCAACGCAAGGCAAACTGGGCCATGCTGACACCCTCGGGAACAAGTGCCCTTAGCTTGTCAACAGCCTCCAGGCTGAGGTCGTAATCGACGCCGGAGAAAGTCTCGCCGACATCGAAAGCTTCGCCATGGCGGTTGTATTGGCGGTGGTCATCAGCGGTGAATCGCGACTCCTTGTTGAACTTCCCCGCCAGCATCCCCGATGAGAGCGGCACGCGCGCCAGGATGCCGACTTTGCGGCGTTGGGCCTCGGCCAAGAAGAGCTCAGCGGGGCGTTGGCGGAAGATATTGAAAATGATCTGCACTGATTGCACGCCAGGATATTCAATGGCTTTGAGGGCTTCTTCCACTTTCTCTACGCTAACGCCGTAATAGCGAATCTTGCCATCTAGAACCAGATCATCTAGTATACCGAAGACTTCTGGCCGGTAATAAACTTCAGTCGGTGGGCAGTGCAATTGCATTAGATCCAGGGTTTCGGTTTGCAGGTTTTTCAGGCTGCGTTCTACAAACTTTGTCAAATTCTCTCGGTTATAGCCATCGGCAGTGTGAGGGTTCAATCGCCGTCCTGCTTTGGTAATGATATAGAAATCTTCCCGTCGCTCACGCTTTAGCTGTGCCAGTAATTTTTCACTGCGGCCATCACCGTACACATCAGCAGTGTCGAAAAGGTTAATCCCCTCATCCAGGGCGGTGTGCAGGGCGGCGATGGCATCTTCCTTCTCTACCTGACCCCAATCGGCTCCGATAGCCCAGGCTCCGAAACTGACCGTGGAAACTTCCCATCCTGTGCGACCAAATTCTCTGTACTTCATATTGTCTCCTTATTTGTTCTTCCCAAATCCAGGGGATTGTACCTTATGGATTATCCCCATGCAAATATTCAGGCACTTAAAAAACAAAAATCCCCAGAAACGGGGATCAAAATTAATTTAATATATTGGGTTAGCTATCTTTTGTAGTGTACATCAGAGACGGCACGCAAACGCTCAGCAGCCTGTTCAGCAGTGATGTCACGCTGAGCTTCGGCCAGCATCTCGTAGCCGACCATGAACTTCTTCACCGTCGCCGAACGTAAGAGAGGTGGGTAGAAATGGGCGTGAAGCTGCCAGTGAGCGTAGTCAACCTCCCGCAGGTTATCATCGAGAGACGTAGATACACCTTCGCCAACCTGCGGGAGGTTGGGCGCGCCGTGCCAGCCCATTGAATAGGGAAAGGATGTTTCAAATGTATTATCGTAACGTATTAATAAACACTTGAGAATGTCTGCCAGCGCGTCGCGTTGGGCATTGTTTAAATCTGGCAGGCGCAATACATGCTCTTGAGGGAGTAAGAGCGTCTCAAAGGGCCAGATAGCCCAATAGGGAACTACGCATACCCAATGATCATTTTGCTCAATCATTCGGATTTCTTTGTCAATCTCTGCCTGGGCATAATCCATGAGCAATGGGCTTCGCTGCTCTTTGAAATAAACCTTCTGGTGATGATGTTCTTTGGCAGGTTCGTTCGGTAGAGCGTCAAGTGCCCAAATCTGTCCATGCGGATGGGGGTTAGAACAGCCCATCATGGCGCCCTTGTTCTCGAACACCTGTACCCATTGATATTGTTGGCCGAGTTCGTCGGTTTGCTCAGCCCACACATCGACCACGCGGCGGATGTCTTCGACTTCCATTTCGGGTAATGTGAGATCGTGGCGCGGTGAAAAGCAGATCACCCGGCTGGTGCCCTGTACAGGGTTTTCTTGAAATAGGGGTTGGTCGGGCTGGTGATCTTGAGGTACGTCTGGCAGCAGAGACGCAAAATCGTTGGTAAAAACATAAGTGTGCTCATACTGTGGGTTGCTTGCTCCCCCAGCCCGATCATTTCCAGGGCATAAATAGCAATTCGGATCATGCGCAGGGCGCTGGTCAGGGATGGATTTCTCGACCTGGCCCTGCCAGGGCCTTTTTGTGCGGTGTGGGGAGACGAAAATAAATTCTCCTGTCAGTGGATTGTAACGGCGATGAGGGTGCTCTTTGGGATCAAATTTCATTTGATGTTGCCTTTCTAGTGGTATTCTGACAGCCACTCTCCATGTGCTTCGATCAACTCATCCACCATTGCCCAGATTTGATCCAGATCCAACTCGGCAGCGGTGTGGGGGTCCAGTATAGCGGCGTGATAGATGTGCTCACGCTTGCCTGTCAGCGCGGCTTCTACCGTCAGCGCTTGCACGTTGATGTTGGTCTGCATTAACGCTGCCAGATGAGGGGGAAGAGAGCCTATGCGTGTAGGCTGTACGCCGTTCTGATCCACCAGGCATGGGACTTCTACGCAGCAATCGTAGGGCAAATTATCGATCAGACCCTCGTTGAGCACATTACCGTAGATGGTGCGCGGCCAACCTGTCTCGATGCTGTGGATGATCTGCCCGGCGTATTCGACACTTTGTGAGATTGCGTCGATCTGCTGATAAGACTGTATGATTTCTTCGCGAATAGTGGGCATCCCAGGCAATTCTGCCAGGCGTTGTTCCAGCAAAACTGGTGGCGTGTTATCGGGATCGTCAAGATATTCCTGGGCATACTCCCAGGCCTGAATTTGGGCCTGGCAGCGGTATAAGTACTCGTCGAGGGGGATGTTGAAGCGTTCGATCAACTCCGGGTAGTCGCGCTTGATAAACCAGGGGACGTACTCACTTAAGTGCTCACTGGATTCGGTGACGAAATAGCCCAGTCTTTTGAAAAGGTCGTAGCGCACGCGGTTCCATTCGGGAACGCGACCTTCTTCAACCACTTTGTGGATCAGCGGGTAGAGATCTTTTCCATTTCGCTCGAAGCGCAAATAAAAGGCCAAATGGTTGATCCCAGCCACGAGGTAGTTAATTTCATCCCCTGGAATGCCAATATCCTCGGCCAGTTGCGCAGCAGTGTGCGGCACGCTGTGGCACAGTCCAACAGTCTTGATCTCACTTGCCCGATTGAGCGTCCAGGTGATCATCGCCATCGGGTTGACGTAGTTCAAGTGCAAAACGTCCGGGCACAGTTCTTCCATATCGCGCACCATCTCGAGCATAACCGGGATGGTACGCAAGCCACGCATGATGCCACCTACGCCCAAGGTGTCGCCGATGGTTTGTCGCAAGCCATATTTCTTGGGGATCTCGAAATCGATCACTGTTGCCGGCTGATACCCCCCAACCTGGATCATGTTGATGGCGTAATTGGCACCATCTAGAGACTCTCGCCGATCTGTGGTCGTTTCGATGATTGGGCTGACACCTAGTTGCACGATGATACGTTGGGCGACTTTTTCTGTATCCCTAAGTCGCTGTGGATCGATATCATGCAAGCAGAGAGTTGACTCGGATAGTTCGGGGTAATTGAGGATATCTCCCAGCAAATTATTAGCGAAAACTGTGCTACCAGCACCAATAAAGGTAATCTTGGTCATGAGATTTTATTCCTGTTTGGTTTCTAGAATAATCGACCACGGAGTCACAGAGAACACAGAGTTTTCTCATTATGTTTTATAGAGAATCTCTGTGTGCTCTGTGTCTCTGTGGTTATCTTATATATGACTGAGTACTACAAAGATGTCCGCTCGAATTTCTTGCCCGTGGCTAATTCGACACACTTATAAGCGCCATCGTAAATGCCGATGCGCTTGTTTTTGACAATGCAGTCGCAGTACATCTCCAGGAGGTCATCCTCATGGGTGAGCAGATCGATGGCTTGCAGCGTCTCGGGGATGGTGCGCACTTCAACAGTCCCGTCACCGAGTTCTGCCCCACGGATGGCTCCCCACATCTCGTGACCGCCGACGCGTTCGTTGAAGATCTTAGGGATAGGGTAGAAAGCCAGTTCGCTGGGCTTGGTGATCAAGACATCTACGACGCGCATCAAATAGTTGGAAGCATAGACGGCGTGGAAAGTGTTATCGAATAGAAAAACATGTAAGCCCCCTGCTGACCCGTCTCGGATGGAATCTGTAAAAGTTCGTGTGTCTTCCCAGGAGAAATGGGTTTGGATGAGATCAGTATGATCAGCTAGCTCAGCTTCCAGCCAATCCCAGTTGTCTTTATGATCCCCCAGATTTACGAACAGGGTGACTTTGTCCTGCTTGATCAAGGGAATGCAGTGCTCGATCATGGCTTTGAATAATTCTCGTTGGGCGCCAGCGCCACCCATGGTGATCAAGAACCTGCGTGGAGCCTCCTCATGCATACGCTTCAAGCGGGCATCACAATCGATCTCGATATTGTCCACCAGTTCATGATCGATGTGGTGGCCAACATAATGCAACTCATCCGACTTGACCGGATTCATGATCCTGCCCTTATCATCGAAGCCGCGCATCACTCTGAAGCCGTAGTATCCCGAGGGAGATTGCACCCCGTGTTTAGCGCCCTCAGTGAGTTGGAAGGCCATTGGCCAGTTGTCGAACATCATATCGACCACGTTGGTCATTCCGGCAGAGACGGCGCCCATACAGTTCCACATGTGCGACGTGAGCACAGGGATATCCTGTGGTAATGCTTCATGCAGATTCCTGAAAAGCTCGCTCATCTTGTAATCTTTGATATTGGTCTTCAAGAAACGCCAGGGCCAACCCACAATCCATGCGTTCAGAAAAGCGTTCAATCCCGGCAGTGTGCGATTCCCCGTGGTTACTGACTCCCAGACATGCTTATTGAAGAGCTCACTGCGCTGCGAGATGCGCGAAAAGCGACTGTACCAGGTATTACACCAGTTGATCACGTCAGTTGTGATGCCGGGGATCGAAAGCAAATCCAACCAAAGGGGTGTGAAACCCATCGCCCTGGCTGCCGAGGCCCCCGCCATGGCGATGCGGTAGTGTCCAAAGCCCATGCGGATGGTGCTGATCACCACGGAGTTCTCTTTGTCAATGGGCTCCCCCTGATCACCGCGCAAAATATCTTTCAGCCCGAATATATCCCTGCCATAGGGGTTATCTTCCAGTGATAGGGTGTACTTCTCATTGGGATCATAATCGAATTTTCTGGCGAGCATATTCCCCCATTTAGTGGCTTTACGGGATTGTCTTCGGCTGAGTTTGTTGCCATAGACAGTATATTGGCCGTCTTGCATTTTCATAGGATTGCCTCTCAAGTGAGATAAATGGTTTGTAGCAATTCAGCCGCACGGGGAGTTCCCGAAAAATGGGTGTGTGCGGGGGGGTACAGCCGCTTTGCGTGCACACACCCTTTTTCAGGATAATCCGTTTTATGGCTGCATGGTTACTTATTATTCATGGTGAATACTCTTCGGCAGGAATAGTACCCGCCGAAGGATAAAGGATGCCATCATAAATCTCAATTTGCGTGGATTTTTAACCTTTCAATCCGCTAGTGGCAGAGCTTTCTACAAAGAAACGTTGCCCAAAGATGTAGATGATCACCGGAGGTAAAATTGCTATTGCGGCACCAGCTAGCACCAGATTTGGCGCATCTGCAGCCCGGCCTCCTAAAACACTGACTGCCAGGGTGAGCACACGATTGGCTTCGTTCCCCGTGTTGATGACCACCAGGGGCCAGAAAAAACTATTCCAGGCGTATAAGAAAGTGAATGTGGTTAATGTGGCTATGGCCGGGGTGCTGGCTGGGATGAAGATGCGCCACAAGATCTGCAATCGAGAAGCGCCGTCTAAAATCGCGGCTTCTTCTATTTCATGGGGGATGGTGATGAAAAATTGCCGCATCAGAAATGTGCCGTAGGCAGTGAAAATCCATGGAATGATCAGAGATGCCAGACGGTCTACCCAGCCGATCAGGATCATCAACTGGTAGAGCGGAGTGATGACCACCACGAAAGGGACCATGATCGTGCCCAGGTAAACCAGGAAGAGACCATCTCGCCCAGGGAATTTCAAACGGGCAAAGGCATAACCTCCTAAGATCGAGGTGACCAATTGCCCAAGCACAACCAAGATCGTTACCAGGGCTGTGTTGGTTAAGGCGCGATCCATGGCTTGCAGATTGATTACTTCTTGGAAGTTTTCAGGATGCCAGGTTAACCTTTCGGCTGGCTGGCTGCGACGGACATTCTGCAAAACGGTTTTGCTGAGATCATTAGGGTCCGCGAACCGCCCCAAGGCGGTGCGGTTGAGCCTCAGCATAGGGATGATTTCCCCGCCTACCTCGATATCATACAAGATTTCCTCCTCCCCTTCATACAGCATGGTTTGGGGATTTTCTTCACCACCCGTTGGGGTCACAAGTTCTAATTCTCGGACGTATAGCTCATCGAGATTGTCTGGGGCGGCGTATTCACCTACCTTTACGGTCTTCTGAATGAGCACAAACTCTTCCTGGGAACCATTGTATTCGACTTCGTAGACTGGCAAAGGCTCTTCAAAACCTTCCACACTCAGTGTGATCGGTTCCCGAGGTAGAAGTTTAGGCGGGAAGCGATAAGTATCCCCGGCATCTTTGAGCGACGTGAACAGCATCACGAGAAAGGGGAAGAGCATCACAAAGGCGAAGAATGTCAACAGGATATAGAGCAAAAGATTTCGCAAGATAATTCCAATCCGGTAAGTAGTCATCGAAAATCTCCTCTATATGGCCTCATCGCTTGAGCGCTGTCGCATGTATTGGAACAGAGTCAAGCCGAAGATGAGAATAAACAGCACCCAGGCCAGGGCAGAGGCATACCCCTGTCTGAAGTTCTGGAAACCCTGGCGGTAGAGATACAGCACGATGGTCGTAGTGGATGTGCCCGGGCCTCCTGGGGGCCTGGTAAAGACGAAGACCTGATCGAAGATCTGCATGGCATTGATGGTGGTCGTGGTGAGCACGAAGAAGGTTGTCGGTGCTAAGGTGGGCAAAGTGACGTTCCAGAATTGCTGCCAGTTGTTGGCACCATCGACGGTGGCCGCTTCGTAGAGCACGCCGGGGATATTTTGCAACCCAGCCAGGAAGAGCACCGTATTGAAGCCCATCCACTGCCAGGCCGCCATGATAGCCACGGCTAACAATGCCACCTTGGTATCGGATGTCCAACCGATTTGGGGATCGGTCAGCAGTTGGGATCCAGCAATGGAGTTGACGAACTCAATGAAGCTTGTGACGAAATAGTTCAGGTACCCGACGGTTGAGTTGTAAAGCCAGCGCCAGATCATAGCCACACCGACCACGGCCGCTACGCTGGGGATGAAGTAGATCGCCCGGAAAATCTTCATCCCCGGCAATTTACTGTTCAGCACCGTTGCCAACGCCAGGGCTGGAATAACACTGAGTGGGACAGCCAGGATCACGAATTTGATCGTATTGCCGAGGGAAATCCAGAAAAGTTGATCCTGAGCTCCGATGACATAGCTATTGCCAAATAACTCAAAGCGCGTGAGCTCATCGAAGACCTCGATATCGATGACCTCTTTGGCCAGTTGGTCGGGTGCATCCAGGGGGGCGATGGTGATATTGAAGATTTCTCGATAATTGGCCAGGCCAATCCACTTGGCATTGCCAAAAGCATCCGAGTCAGTAAAACTGATATACAGCGAGAGAAGCAACGGCCCGGCAAAGAAGAACAAAAATCCGATGAAATTGGGCGATAAGAACAAATAGCCGTCGAGCATGGTTTGATCTTTGCCCTTGGTATTCATTGACAGGCGGGTTGGTTCCCGCCACATCAACCAGGTCATCGCCCCAAAGAGAATGGTTCCTACTAGCAGAATGATTGGAATAAGTTCAGATAACCTCGAGAGCAAGGCTATCACTCCCGGGATGATCCCCACCGCAAATAAAAACAGCCCCCCTCCTATCAAGCTGAGGACTTTGCTGATTTGCTTGAAATTTTTTGCCAGCGCAGGCTGGTCATCTTCGTACCGGTCACCAAAGGCGCTAATTAGGTAGCCGATGAATGCGATGCCAATATAGGGCAAGCCTTTACCAAAAGTCGCGCCCAAGGAGTCGATGCCCGTAAAAACACCGACAAAATGTAGGCCACCGAAGAAGCAGATCAGGAAGCCTAAGTAGTTGATGATCAGAGAGATCAACCGGCCCTGGTGTTTTCTCTGTGCAATGAAAAAAACTGCAAAAGCACTGAGGACTCCACTAATACCCAGGGCGCTGCTGTAGATGATTTTTAGCCAGGTAACAGTGACGGACTCAATTTGCCAGATCGTCACAGCACCGACAAGAGCGCCGATTGCGAAGATGATGTGCCAAAAGGTCAGTATTTGCAGGAACAGAAGTGTGGCTTTATCGATCCCATTTTGATCAGATAAGGACACATCTTGGATATCAGCAGAAGTTGAAGACATTTTTATACCCTGTTATTGGATAAGTTTCTCTCAACATAATTTGGGCTGGTGAGGCATGCCTCACCAGCCTGATGGTTTATTGTTTAGGGAAAGGCTTTGTTGGCTTCGTCGCAGACGGTGGCGCCAAATTCCTCGACGGTGGTTTCACCCGTGAGCAGGGAAGATACTGCGGTGTCCATGACAGCAACGAAATCGGGCCAGGAGCCAGCCCACAGGGGGCCTTCAGCAGTGGGAGAGCTGGCCAGACCATCCAGGAAAGCCTGGTTGTTTTCGGGGGGCGTGAAGGTCAGGAAAGCGTCTAGCGCGTCCTGGCTGACGCGGCTGGGGACATTGGCGCCGAGTTCGGCAACCGTGCCTTGAACTTCAGCGGTGGTAAGAGCCTGAACCAATTCCCAGGCAGCTTCCGGGTAGGGGGTGTCGGCGTTGACGACGTATGCGCCCCAGAAGAGCCAGTTCCCAGGGTGTTCGGCAGGCCCGGTGGGCAGACCGACGACATCCCAATCGAACTCAACAGTGCGGATGCCGGGGGTGGCCCAGCGACCGTTCTGGAACATACCCAGGTTGCCGGAGCGGAATGGGGGTTCGGGGTCTTCACCGTAGGGCACTGCCGCGCCAGAAGCGTAGAGGTCCACGGCGAATTGCAGACCAGCCAGGGAGTCTTCAGTATCGAGGCCGCAAGCGGCGCGATCTTCGTTGAAGAAGCCACCGCCAGCAGCGTTCATCCAGACACCATAGGGGCCCCACCAGGCGGAACCGCCATAACCCTGAACGTCATCGCCGAGAGCGGAGACGGCTTCAGCAACTTCCTGGAAAGCTTCCCAAGTCCATTCGCCATCAGCTTCGAGATCGCGAGGATCATCGACACCGGCCTCAGCCAGCAGGTCGAGGTTGATGTAAAGCGCGAAAGTGGAAACGTCGCGGGGTAGACCCCAGAGGGTCTCGCCGGTCTCGCCAGTTTCAGGGTTGAATGTCAGGTGGAACATAGGACCAGGATAGAAGTCCTCGTCGGAGTACTCTTCGGTGGCATCAGCCATCTCGCGCATGTCAAGGATCAAGCCGCGGGTAGCGAAGTCAGCCACATCGGTTCCAGGGATCCAAAAGACATCTGGTGCAGTGCCGGAAGCCAGTTCGGTTTTGAGCACATCCTGGTAGCTGGCGGTCTCGGAACCACCGGGCTCATATTCCAGGGTGATGCCTTCAAGTTCCAGGCTGTCGCTGATTGCCTGGTACACATCCGCTTCTTCCTGATTGTCTGGGCGGGTGCGCCAGCGCAAAACGATTTCTTCTTCTTGTGCTGCACCCATACCAGCAGCCCCGAAAACCAGGGAGACTACTACGAGTAGGGAAAGCAGCCATAAAGCACGTTTGTAATTCATTAGATCTTCTCCAATCTTAGTGTAGGTTTGAATAGAATACTAGAAGCATTTTATTATGAGTTGTTTTTGCCGAGCACCACCTCCTTTCAGGTGACAACAAATCTAATGGCTTGCGCATAATGAGGTCACGAATTTGATCATGTATGTGACCGGTAATATGAACTCAAAAATCAGGTTGATTCTCGAATAACTAATTCGACATCCATATGAACTGGCTCGAATACCATCTCGGGTTCTTCGATGATTTCCAAGAGGCGTTCCATGGCGGCCTTACCTATCCCATATTTATCGTAACGAATAGAACTCAAGGAGGGCATTTGCATAGCAGAGAATTTTATGTCGTCGAAACCGATAATGGCGCAATCTTCGGGGACTCGCAATCCCATATCATGACAGCCGCGCAAGGCACCAATTGCCATCAGGTCGTTGTACGTAAATATGGCTGTGATATTTGGGTTTTGGTTGAGTAATTCCTGCGTGGCTTCGTATCCACCAACCAAATTAGGTGAAGTCAGAACAAGCCATTCATCCTTAGGGGTGATCTGATGGGTTTTCAGGGTTTCTCGATAGCCCATTACACGACGAACATCGTCAGGTTGATGCCCTTTGTGGGATAACATCCCAATCTGCGTGTGACCGCGCTCGATCAGATGCTTGATGGCAAGTTTGGCGCCTTTGCAGATATCCACGTTGATGATGCTGGCTTTAGGGTGGTTGATCTCTCGATTGATGATCACAAAGGGTTTATAGCTGTCTGCGAAAGCATGCAGTTCTTCGTCGCTGGAACTGGCGGTAGCCATGATAATCCCATCCACCTCTTGGGAGGCCAGCAAATTGAGAACATTTTTCTCCCCCTGGGGGTTGTTGTCAGTGTTGCAGACGAATACGTTGTAGCCTTGTTCGAGCGCCGTATCTTGAACGCCCCGAGCGACTTCGAAGTAGAAAGGATTGGTGATATCTGCAACGACTAATCCAACTGTGCGGGTCTTTTGGGTTACCAGACTTTGAGCCAGGCGGCTGGGGCGATAGCCAAGTTCTTCGATGGCTGCAACAACCCGCCGCCGGGTTTCAGGGGTGACGCGCTCGCTTTTGTTGATCACGCGCGAGACGGTCTGGTGAGAAACCCCAGCCTGCTTGGCTACATCTCGGATGTTTACTCGGGAACGGGCCAAAAGATACGCCTCTGCCAGGTAGTACAATGAGAACATGTTACCGGTCACGTGACCGGTAACATATATCATAGCGAATCTTTGCGCCCCTGTCAAGCGCGATGTGATAAAAATCCACGGCTTTCTTAAAGTCGCGTTTCATGTGTCATTGCGAACGCAGCCCAGCGGAGTGTGGCAATCTCCTCGCAGAGTGGGAGATTGCTTCGTCGCCAAAAAGCGGCTCCTCGCAATGACATCTTAAGATTTTAAGAAAGCCCTGGATAAAAATCACTCCGGAATTGTGAATTACACTTGATTTGCGGTGACGACCCTTCAGCTCCCTTCGGGATCAGGACATGCTTCAGTCGTCCAACAGGCGCAGTAGCGACTTTAGTCGATACTGCGAGCCCTTTAGTATAAAGAAACCCGATTTTTTAGGCCTTGTTGACCCACGCAACAATAGCTCGTTCCACCGCAGAGCGGGTGGAACGAGAGTTCAGATGTCATTCCGAGTAAACCCACAGCGTTTGGGGCGCTGCTCATGTACGAAGTGCAGAAAGAAACTCTCATTGCTGTCATTGCGAGCGGAGTTTACGGAGTGAAGCAATCTCCTCGTCAAGTGGGAGATCGCTTCCCTTCGACAAGCTCAGGACAGGCGTCGCAAAAGACGCTCATCGCGATGACACAAGTAAGTTTCTTAGTAGAAGCGGCGGTTGCCAGAGCCTTCAGAAGTAGAACTCAACAACGCCGAGGCCTGCCCAGAGCAGATCGAAGGGAATCCCCTTGAAGATCCTTGAGAAAGTTTCACGATAGGGATTCCCTTCGACGCGCTCAGGTCATGCCTCGCTCTGCGCTGAGAAATTTGGGGTTGTTTTGTAAAGTCGCTCGGAATGACACTTCTGAAAGGTATTTTACTGGATGAAGAGTAAATGAAATCCCATTATGCGTGACATGAGTTAAGGCAATATGCACGGAAAGCCCCCGGTTTTTTTTGCCTTATTGATCCACGCAACGATAGCTCGTTCCACCGCAGAGCGGGTGGAACGAGAACAGCAGGTGGAGCGAGAAGAGCGGATGGAACGAGGATCATAGCAAGTTGTTACTTGAGATATTTGTCCATCCAGCGCAAGATGTGATTCAGGCGCACGATACGCCGATCGGTGCGGCCCTGGCGGGAGAGGCCGTGGGGTTCCTCGGGAAAGCGCACCATTTCGGTGTCGACCCCCAGGGTTTTCAGAGCTACGAAAGCCTGTTCACCTTGCTCGATTGGGCAGCGGTGATCGTGTTCGCTGTGGATGATCAGCGTGGGAGTATTGGCGTTGCCGATATAGGCCATGGGTGAGTGTTTCCAGGCTTTCTCTATGTCTTCCCAGGGGGGCTTGTCCTCTAGCACTTGTTGGAAGACCCAATTCAGATCGCTAGAGCCCCACATGCTGACCCAGTTGCTGACCACGCGCTGGGCCACAGCAGATTTGAATTGGTGGGTATGCCCGATAATCCACAGGGTCATATAGCCGCCGTAGCTGCCGCCAGTGACGCCCATGTGTTCAGGGTCGATATAAGGCTGCGCGGTTATATAATCAGCCCAGATCATCAGGTCGGCGTAGTCGGCATCGCCCCAGCCCCCCCAAATGGCTTTGGCATGCTCTTCGCCATAACCCTGTCCGCCGCGCGGGTTGCTGAAGTAGACCACGTACCCTTGCGCAGCCAGGAAGTAGAACTCGTGCATCATGAACTCGCCATATTGGGCCAGTGGTCCGCCGTGGATCTCGAGAATGGAGGGGTATCTCTGGGAAGAGTCGAAACCTGGGGGTTTCAAGATCCAACCCTGAAGGTCGTTATCGTCTCGCCCCTTGAACCACACCTCCTCCACCAAGCCTAGATCCACCTCACCTAGCCAGGCGTTGGTCCGTGTAATCTGGCGGGATTCTGCCTCCCTAAGATTTCGCACCCAAACCTGCCCGGGATCAGTCATTGTCCCAAAGAAATAGGCCAGCTTTTGTTGTTGCTGATCGAAGTTGTACCCACCGACGACGCCCTTTTCATCGATCTCGGTTTGCAGGTTCTGCCCATCAACATCGATGGACATCAGCAAACCGCTGCCGTGCTTGCTGACCTGGAAATAGATCCTCTGGCTATCCAGCGACCAGGTTGGGGGAACGGCAATGGCTCCTGCAAAGTTGAGATCGTTGATAGTGGCATGCTCGATGCTAAAATCCAGGTTAAGAGTCAAATTCTTTGGTGGGGCTGAGCCGTCAAAGGGAACAATCCACAGGTCTGTGTTTTGCCACCACTGGTCGGTGTCTCGCATGGCAAAGTAGGCGATCCACTTCCCATCTGGAGACACGCAAGGAAGCTGAGTGTTGCGCCCGGGAGTTTTGATCACCCGCGGGTCGCCGCCATCCACAGAGACAACTACCAGATCGGTTTCTCCATGAGTCAAATCGGGATCAGCGTTGCGGTTAGATCGGAAGACAATCCATTGCCCATCCGGCGACCACGTAGGTTCGTGTTCGTCGAACACAGGGTGATCGGTGAGCTGCGTAGCCTGGCCGCTGATGACATCTACAGTCCAGATGTGCCAGCGTTCCTGGGGCAAGAAGCCATACCCGTCGAATTTGTAATAAGCGCGGTCGTAATGGCGCTGGACAACACCTAACTTCTGCTTGGCTTCATCTTCTTCTCGCTCGATGACTTCAGCGTCTTTTTTCCTGAATTGGACGACGATCTTCGACCCATCCGGGGACCACTGGTATGCCCCAAACTCTCCTTTCAGATCGGTGAGGGGACGCGCTTCGCCACCTTCGAAGGGGAGCAGATAGAATTGGGGTTGTTTCTCGTCCCCTCGGTTGGAAATGAAAGTGATCTTTGAGCCATCTGGTGACCATTTAGGGTGATTGTCAACCTGATCTCCATAAGTGAACTGCCATGGACCAGCCCCATCAGCAGGCCTGTCCTGATCCCCAGAGGGGAGGTCGAAGGAGGCGATCCACAGGTTGCTGTATTTCTTTTCCGTGGTGGGGTCTACCCGCTGCTGGGCATATACCACATGATCCTCATCGGGGGCTATTTGCGGAATTGATATTAGCTCAAATTTGTAAAGATCGTCTGCAGTAATCGTTCTTTTTTTCATTGTATTCCTTGTTTGTCGCAAAGACTGTCTTGGGTAACAGCATCTTGAACACTGTATTTTTATTAGGAAGCCAGGAACGCCATTAGGTGTGAATTTTTTTCTTTCTATTCCTGAATTCCTGGTTTCCTCATGAAAATGGTTTCAAGGGATACTGTTTACGATGTTTCTAGCCAGTACAGTTTGTCGCAAAGACGCAGGGAAGGTGAAGCTTGTTTATTATTAATCTTCGCGGTCTTGGCGTCCTGGCGGTGAATTTAGATTGGCTCAAACTGGGCCGTGAAGTGCCGTAACAATTCAGGGGCATAGGTGATGCTAAAGCCGTGGATTTCGTCTTTTTGAGCGATGATTTTTTCGAAGGTCTTGACAATATAATCCATATGCGCCTGGGTGTATACCCTACGAGGTAGAGCCAGGCGCACCAATTCCATCTTGGGATGGATCATCTCTCCGGTGTCAAGATCAGGGTAGGCAAAGGCTACCGAGCCGAGTTCCACACCACGGATGCCACCTTCCAGGTATAGTTGAACCGCTAAAGCCTGTCCTGGGAATTCCGCAGGAGGGATGTGTGCGAGCAGACTGCCGGCATCGACATAGATGGCATGCCCCCCAGGTGGTTCAACGATGGGTACGCCGATATCGAGCAGCTTCTGGCCTAGATATGCTGTCTGACCCAGCCGATAAGCCAGGTAATCTTCGTCCAAGCCTTCGCGCAGTCCGGTAGCCATGGCATCAAGATCACGCCCAGCCAGGCCGCCATAGGTGGGGAAGCCCTCCCGCAAAATCAGCTCGTTCTTGACTTTTTGGAACAGATCTTCATCATTCATGGCCAGGAAGCCACCGATATTGACGATGGCATCTTTCTTGGCGCTCATGGTGGCGCCGTCAGCCAGGGCGAAGGTTTCCTGGGCGATCTCCAGGGTGGTCTTGTTTTCGTAACCTGGCTCACGCAATTTAATGAAGTAGGCATTTTCGGCGAAGCGGCAGGCGTCGATGAAGAAAGGGATGTCGTGTTCTTTGTACAGCGTTGCTACAGCTTTGAGATTCTCCATCGAAATTGGCTGCCCGCCCCCGGCGTTGTTGGTGATGGTGATCATGCCGAAGGGGATCTTTTCCACACCGACTTCAGCGATGAAGCCTCGCAGCTTGTCGATATCCATATTGCCTTTGAAGGGATGGCGGTGACCCGGATCGAAGGCTTCATCGATGACCAGGTTAGTAGGGCGCCCGCCGCGCGCACGGATATTGCCCTCGGTGGTGTCGAAGTGCATATTGGAAGGCACATATTGTCCCTCCCCAAGCATGACAGCACAGAGGATGTTCTCAGCAGCGCGTCCCTGGTGTGTGGGGACGAAAAAGCGGAAGCCGGTGATCTCGTCCATGGCTTCCGCTAGCCTGAAATAGGAGTTCGCGCCGGCGTAAGACTCATCGCCCTCGATCATCGCCGACCACTGGTGCTGGCTCATGGCGCCGGTGCCTGAATCGGTCAGCAGGTCGATGAAGATCTCCTCAGCGCGCAGTCCGAAGACGTTGTATCCGGCTCTCTTGAGCGCGGCGTCACGCGTCTCCTTGTCGATCATTTTGATCGGTTCTACCATCTTGATGCGGAAGGGTTCAGGGGGGTAACTCGCCATTCATTGCCTCCGAAATGCTTAACGCAAAGACTCAGAGACCGCAAAGAAATAAATTATATTATCTCTGTGCTCTCCTCATCTCTGTGGCTTGATATCAAAAGTTTAACATGCTTCCAGAGTGAATCCAAGTGACAAAGTGCGGGTATAATGGTGGGCATGCTTGATATCGTAACCTTTACCCTCGGGCCCGCCTTCACCAATGCCTACCTGATCGCTGACCCTGAAACCAAAGAAGCCGCCGTCATCGACCCGGCCTGGGATGGTCATAAAATCTTAGCTGAAGCTCAGAAACGGGATTGGCGAATCGCGCATATGTGGTATACCCACGCTCACTTCGACCACTTCGGCGGCGCGGCCGGCGTGGCCGATGGCTGCGATCCGCTGCCCATGGTTGCCCTGCACCCCGAGGATTATCCCCTCTGGCGCATGAAAGGCGGTGCCCAGTTCTTCGGCCTCAGCCTGGATGATCCCGGCCCCGAGCCGACCATTGATCTGGCACATGGCCAGATCTTGACCTTGGGGAGTAACCAGTTCGAAGTGCGTTACGCGCCGGGTCATACCACGGGTCATGTGATGTTCTACTGCGATGCGGAGAAGGTGCTCTTCAGTGGGGATGTGATCTTCAAACAGAGCATCGGCCGCACTGATCTGCCTGGCGGAAGCTATGAATCCCTACTCACCAGCATCCGTGAGCAGGTGCTGACTTTACCGGATAAGACACGCATTCTGTCGGGTCACATGGGCGAGACGACGGTGGGGGAGGAGAGAAGGGGGAATCCGTTTTTGGTGTATGGGTGATGATACAATAGAATATCAAGGAGCGTGGATCATGTCTGTGATGCAAATTCCAACTGAAGTGGAACGTGTTGCCAGCGAGTTACAAATGCCTGTAGATGGGTTGATGCAGCGCAGTGTACGGGCTTTTCTAATCCAGGAAATGCGCGTGGTCCAATTGGATATCGCTGATTTTCGGGATCGCTACAATGTCTCAGATGTCACTGAATTGCGAAAGCAAATCGAACAGGGAGAAATATATAGCCATCCTGCCTGGGAAGACTCCATCGAGTGGGAGCAGTTGGAAGCCTATCAGCGTCAACTAGAGGGATTGCTCGATAGAGTTTCAGATGTATGAGAAGCTCGCTGATATTGCTGTCAAGGAATTTGGCGATGTTGTCACTGGGCACCAGTTGTTTTATAGACGTTCGGCATTGCCTGTGAAGCTGCGCCTATTTATTCGAGATGGAACGTATCTTGATGTGTGGGTAAATCCTTCTCAGAGACGGTATTCGTATCATTGGGAACAGCGGGCTATAAGGGGAATGATCCACCGTCATGACAACGCTCCTGACCATCACGAGATTTCTACTTTCCCTAAACATTTTCACGATGGAAGTGAAGAAGATGTTCAGCCAAGCATGATCTCAGACTCCCCTGAGGAAGCATTACGAATATTCTTGTCCTTTGTCCAGGACAAATTGGGGGAGATTGAAAGCGGTTGATGAATACGTACAGCTACTATAATCCTGTTGCACAGTTGCTAGTTTTAGGTGAGACAGGTATCTGCGAAAGCAGAGACTATCTCGCACTGGGGTTTACCAGTGAACATGTTTCGGATTTGATCCGCCTGGTGAAAGATGAGTATTTGCTCGATCTGCCCAGGGATGAGGATGATAATGTCCCACCAGAGGTGTATGCACAGGTCCACGCCTGGCGCACGCTCACGCAACTCGGTGCTCAAGAAGCTATTCCTGCTTTTATCAGTATTCTCTATCTGATTGACTCGGATGATGATGACTATATCGACGAAGAGATCCCGCGCATGCTGGCCGAGTTTGGTGAGGCGGCTATTCAACCTTGTTGGCAGTATTTGCTTGATCCCACGCATAGTTTGTATGCCCGTATCGCAGCTGCCAAAGCTCTGGCTAAGATTGACGATCTGCACCCAAAGACGAGGGATATGTGCGTTTCGGCTTTAGTCTCAGTGTTGGAGAACTTCTCTGCGAACGACGAAACACTGAATGGTTTTTTGATTTCTTATCTTGTTGATCTTAATGCGGTGGAGCATCTCGATGTGATCGAATGCGCCTTCGCTGCCAATGCCGTGGATGAGTTGATTATGGGGGATTTCGGAGATGTGCGGATTGAATTGGGTTTGAGGTAAAAACGCCAAATCTCCAATCCCAAATACCCAATACCAAAATCCCCTCCTCACCAACATTGGCAAGGAGGGAATTTTTTTTGACTACCAGACTATCCAACTACCAAACTAACCAACCAGACACTTACTTCGCATACTCCGTCGCCCTCGTCTCGCGGATCACTGTCACCTTGATCTGCCCCGGATACTGCATGGTCTCCTCGATCTGCTTGGAGATGTCGCGGGCCAGGTTGATGGAGGCCAGGTCGTCGATGTCCTCGGGCTTGACGAAGATGCGCACCTCGCGTCCGGCCTGCAGAGCATAGGTCTCTTTGACACCTTCGTAAGTGTTAGCGATCTCTTCCAGGGCGCGCACGCGCTTGAGATACTGCTCCAGGCTCTCGCGGCGGGCACCGGGACGGGCGCCGGAGATGGCGTCGGCGGCCTCGACGATGACGGCTTCGACCGTTTCTTGCTCGACCTCGTGGTGGTGCGAGGCGATGGCGTTGAGAATTTTGTTTTTGACGCCATAGCGTTTGGCGAAATCAGCGCCAATCTGGGCGTGGGTGCCTTCGACGTTGTGGTCCATGGCCTTGCCCAGGTCATGCAGTAGGGCACCGGCTTTGGCGACTTCTACGTCGGCGCCTAACTCGGCAGCGATGACTGCGGCTAGCTTGGCTGTCTCGACGGCGTGGGACAGTTGGTTCTGGCCATAGGAAGTGCGGAACTTGAGCCGCCCCAGCACTTTGAGGATTTCCTTGTGCAGACCAGGCACTCCCGCCTCGTAAGCGGCTTCTTCTCCCGCCTCGCGGATGACGCGATCGACTTCTTTGGCTTCTTTCTTGACGATCTTCTCGATGTGGGCAGGATGGATGCGCCCATCCAAGACCAACCTTTCCATCGAGCGGCGGGCGACCTCGCGCCGCACAGGATCGAAGGATGAAATGGTTATCGACTCGGGTGTATCGTCGACGATCACATCGACGCCCGCAGCGCGCTCGAAGGAGTGGATATTGCGGCCATTGCGCCCGATAATGCGCCCTTTCATATCGTCGGAGGGCAGGGACACGGATGATGACGTCACTTCGACAACATGCTCTGATGCCACGCGTTGGATGGCATCCGCCACCAGCTTGCGGGCTTTGCGCTCTCCCTCCTCCTGGGCTTCAGCCTCGACCTGCCGGATGATACGCGCCATATCGTCACGCGATTCCTTTTCCACATCTTGCAGCAGGTAATCGCGGGCTTCTTCGGTGCTCATTTTGGCGATCTGCTCGAGTTTTTCCCGGGCTTCGTCTTCCATTTTCTCAAGATGATTAGATTTGCGGTCTATGGTGCTCTGTCTCTTATTGAGCGATTGCTCACGTCGCTCCAGGCGTTCGGCGCGAGCATCCATTTGATCGTGACGGCGCTGCAAGCGGTCTTCCGAGCGTGAGACCTCAGCCCGGCGGCGGGAGAGCTCTGCTTCGGCTTCTTCACGTGCTTTGAGCATCTCATCTTTAGCTTGCAATTGGATTTCTCGGGCCTTTTCTCTGGCATCGATGAGAATTCGATCTCCCTCCTCCTTCAGTTTCAAGTTGGCTTGCCGGACCAGGTATGTCTTCACGAAAAAGCCGATTGCCGCGCCTACGATGGCGGCCACAATGGGGACCCAAAATATTGGTGGATTCATGGTTCGTTTGCCTCTGTGTCGTCTTGCTCCTCAGCCCAAACCCGTTCTACAACAGGCGCCGCAACAGCATAATTGAAACCGCGGCGAGCCAGGAAACCTAATAATTTCTTTCTGAACTCAGGCCATTCGAATTTGCGATATTTGCGAACACTCTTCTTTGCGGCCTGATAAGCGAGTTCCTCCTCGTCCAAATCTTGAAGGACCTCCTGGATTATTTCTTGATCGACGCCTTTTTGACGCAATTCGCTTTGTAATGCCCTGCGGCCGCGCGGCCGAAACTGGGAACGATTCTCGACCCAAGAATTGGCGAAATGGTGATCGTCCACCAATCTGTTGCGGCGCAGGCGTTCAAGTACATCTTCGATGACACTTTCTGGCGTGTCATGTTTTTTCAGGTTCCGGTGAACCTCGGATTCGGTGCGAACCCGGAAGCTGAGGAAGTTCAAAGCGCGTTGGTAAGCCTTTTCGCTGGCCTCAGCTTGATTGAGCTGGCGAATTACCTCTTCTTCAAGCTCCTGCCCAACTTGCAGCCAAGCAGCGACGATCCTGAAAAGCCCAAAGGCATATTCGCCATCTAAATACACGCTGACCCGGTCAGGGTTGTGTTTTTGGGCTTTCAGCGCGGTGATCTTCTTTGACATACTACAAATATTTACTTACTTATCTGGGATAGCTAGCCCAACCGTTCGGCTGAGTCGGTGAATTGACAGCCAACGCGGTTGGCTTTCTACCCAGGAAATAATAAAACCGTGGCTGATCTTCAAGCCACGGCTGCGCGCCTCATCCAACTGGATCTCAGTTTACGGTATGATGCTTTTCTCGTTCAGGTATTAAATTAACACCTGTATTGATAAATACTAAGCCTAAGCTGCCCTGCGGGTTTTTTGTTTAAATACTTCTTATCCTGTTCAAAATTTAGCTTACAACCTGAGGGCCAAAATCATACGTGCTAACGTTATCCGAGATCTATTTTCAAAGCCATGGCCGCGCGCGATAAAAAAATGAGATTCAATGAAAATCGCGCGGCGAGAAGATTTGAATGATACTCACAATAGAATATAGGTGAGTTCATTCTTGCTGTACGCAATGTCCAGCAGTCCAAGTGTCAATGTTCAAGTGGCATCAGCGGGGGTGGCAGCAGCTCTTCGCGAAGGGTTGCTTCGATCTCCTCGGCCAGGTTCCAGTTCTGGCGCAGGAAATCCTTGGCATTTTCACGTCCCTGCGCGAGCCTCTGTTCTCCGTACGAATAGTACGAACCCCGTTTGCTGATGATCTCCATTTCAGTGGCAATATCGAGCAAGTCACCTGCTTTGGAGATGCCTTCATTATACATGATATCAAACTCCGCTGTCTGGAATGGCGGAGCGACCTTGTTTTTGACCACGCGCACGCGCGTGCGGTTGCCAACAACGTCTGAGCCGATCTTAATCGTTTGAACGCGACGGACATCCAAACGTATTGAGGCGTAGAATTTGAGTGCCTGTCCGCCGGTGGTGGTTTCCGGGTTGCCGTAGACAACGCCGATCTTTTGGCGAAGCTGGTTGGTGAAGATCACGGCGGTATTGGCCTGTTTGATGGCCCCAGAAAGTTTGCGTAAGGCCTGGGACATCAAGCGGGCCATCAAGCCCATATGGGAGTCGCCCATATCCCCATCCAACTCAGCCCGGGGAACTAGGGCCGCCACCGAATCGATCACAACCACATCTACTGCGCCGGAGCGCACCAGGGTTTCGGTAATTTCTAAGGCCTGCTCGCCCATATCGGGTTGGGCGACGAGCAGGTTTTCGACATCAACACCACACGCTTCCGCATAGATTGGGTCAAGGGCATGCTCCATATCGACGAAAGCAGCTGTGCCGCCCAGCCTCTGCGCTTCAGCGACGATGTGTTGTGTGATGGTTGTCTTGCCAGAAGATTCGGGGCCATAGATTTCCGTCACGCGACCCCGGGGTATGCCCCCTACACCAAGAGCAATATCGAGCGAAAGAGATCCCGTAGGAATAACATCTACGCTCAGGTGACGCGCGTCACCCAAGCGCATAATGATCCCTTCTCCAAATCTTTTGGTGATATCACCTAGAGCATTATTGAGTGCAGCCTGCTTCTCTTCGCTCACGGTGTAGTGTTCTCCTTGTTAAAGCAATGTTAACAGTTTAACATGATTGCATTAATAATGGAAGGTAAGACATTTCGGCTCTCTAGGAATCGCCGGGGTAGCTCCCAGATTTGGGGGTATGGGGCGTGCGGAGCGACGCCCCATACCCCCAAATCTGGACATTACCACGGGAATTCCTAGAGGCCCGACATTTCGAGCCATTTTTCCATTTGATTTTATGACAAACGCAACTGGGTATTTGGATAACTTATGGGAGAATTAGGGGTTACAGTAATATGTGCGAGCGTAGGATCAGGCCTGGGAACTGGTCCCAGCTGAATTACCAGCATGAGAATCCTGTCTAAAAGGAGAATTATCTATGAGCAAAATCACTCGTGAGGATGCCCTGGAATATCATCGCCTTAATGGTAAACCCGGAAAAATTGCAATCTTGCCCACAAAGCCACTGGATACGCAGCGCGATCTATCTCTGGCGTACTCTCCCGGTGTGGCGATCCCTGTTTTGGAAATCGCCGAGGATCCAAGCCTGGCGTATGAATACACCTCGCGTGGCAACCTGGTGGCGGTAGTTTCCAACGGCACAGCGATCCTGGGCCTGGGGGATCGGGGTGCCTTGGCCTCGAAGCCGGTGATGGAGGGCAAAGGCGTGCTCTTCAAAGTGTTTTCTGATATTGATGTTTTCGATATCGAAGTGGACACTCATGACCCTGATGAGTTGATCAAGGTAGTGGCGGCTATCGCACCGACCTTTGGGGGGATCAACCTCGAAGATATCAAAGCCCCGGAGTGTTTCTATGTTGAAGAGACGCTCAAAGAGATGCTGGATATCCCCGTTTTCCATGACGACCAGCACGGCACAGCGATCATCTCCTCGGCGGGTCTATTGAACAGTTTGGAGATCGTTGGCAAGGATATTAGCCAGATCAGGATTGCGATTTCCGGCGCAGGCGCTTCGGCAATTTCCTGCGCGGATCTGGCAGTTCAGTTAGGTGTGAAACGCAAGAACATTTTGATGGTGGACAGCCGCGGGGTGATTTACAAAGGTCGCGAGGGTTT
>CAZUSV010000036.1:31226-34937 GCA_964622645.1 uncultured Anaerolineales bacterium | reverse complement strand
CTACGAGATGGCACTCAACGAGAGGGGATTTCACTCTCCTGCGATGATAAGCTGCGCATCGCCCAAAAATTGGACGACCTGGGAGTGGCCTATATCGAGGGTGGCTGGCCGGGGTCCAATCCTAAAGACGTCGATTTCTTCGAGCGCGCCAAGGAGTTGAATCTGGTCAATGCCAGGATCGCCGCATTTGGTTCCACTTGTCGGGTCGGCTCTGATCCCGCTGAAGATGCCAATATCCAGGCCATGTTAGATTCTGGCGCTCCAGTGTGTACCGTGGTCGGGAAATCATGGGGCTTGCATGTCAAAGACGTGCTCAAAACCACTCCTGAGGAAAATCTACGCATTATCAAGGAGAGTGTTGCCTATCTCAAAGCACAGGGTAAGGAGATCATTTATGATGCTGAGCATTTCTTCGATGGCTACAAAGCCGACCCCAATTACGCCATGCAGACCCTGGCCGCTGCTGTGGAAGGTGGCGCTGAAACCGTCGTGCTTTGCGATACCAATGGCGGCACGCTGCCCTGGGAAGTGGCTACATATACCCAGGAGATCAAAGCCCAAATTCCCGATGTGGTTTTGGGGATCCATGCTCATAATGACGGCGAGTGTGGGGTGGCCAACACCCTCGTCGCCGTGGATCAGGGTGCCACACATATTCAGGGTACCATCAACGGCTATGGCGAACGCTGCGGCAACGCCAATCTTTGCAGCGCTATCCCTGACCTGGAATTGAAGATGGGCTACAACTGTCTACCCGAGGGCAATCTGCCAGTCTTGACGGATGTCTCCCATTTTGTGGCCGAGGTTGCCAACCTGGCCCCTGATGAGCATCTGCCTTTTGTCGGCAGTAGCGCCTTTGCGCATAAAGGGGGCATCCACGTAGCAGCCATGCGGCGCAATATCAACAGTTACCAGCATATCGATCCAACATTAGTTGGCAACCAGATGCGCACGGTTGTCTCTGAGCTTTCGGGGCGCGGCAATCTTTTCTCCAAAGCCGAGGAACTCAATCTGGATGTGCAGGATGGGGGCGCGGTTGCTGCTGTATTGGATGAAATCAAAGCGTTGGAAGCCCGGGGATTCTCCTTCGAGGCTGCTGAAGCGTCAGTGGCCTTGATGCTCCACCGCCAGAAACCGGACTATGAGCCACCCTTTGAATTGATCGATTTCTCTGCCACCGTGGAGCACCGCCAGGGCAGGGGAGTCTTCGCCGAAGCGACGGTAAAAGTCTTTGTCGATGGCCAGGTCTTTCATACGGCGGCTGATGGCAATGGCCCGGTGAATGCCTTGGATGCTGCCCTTCGCAAAGCTCTGCTGCCTGTCTATCCTCGTCTGAGTGAATTCCAGTTGGCAGATTATAAGGTGCGTATCTTAGATAGTGATAGCGGTACGGCTGCCACCACGCGCGTGCTTATCGACACCCAGAACCACCACAAGCGCTGGAGCACTGTCGGTGCCAGCGCCAATATCATCGAAGCCAGTTGGCTGGCCCTGGCCGACAGCATGGAATATGGATTATCCCTGGCATGAAAGCCGATATCGTTCTCTTACCCGGTGATGGCATTGGCCCTGAAGTTGTTTCAGCGGCTCGAAGGGTCTTGGAAGCTGTTGGCACAAAATATGGCCACGAATTCTCTTTTGATACGCAGCTGATTGGTGGCGCATCCATGGATGCCTATGGCACTGCCCTGACAGAGGCCGCGCTCCAAGCCTGTCAGCAATCCGACGCAATTCTGTTAGGTGCAGTGGGAGGTCCGAAATGGGATGATCCCACGGCCAAAGTCCGTCCTGAACAGGGTTTGCTGGCCTTGCGAAAAGGATTGGGGACATTCGCCAATTTGCGCCCGGTCAAGCCACATCCCGACTTGTTAGAGGCCTCACCCCTGCGCCCGGAGCGGCTTTCCGGCGTGGATTTTGTGGTGGTGCGCGAACTCACGGGTGGGATTTACTTTGGAGAGCCGCGCACAAGAAGATCCCTTGATGGTGCGGTGCAGGCTGTAGACACCATGTCCTATACCGACGCCGAAATCCGCCGCGTGGCCCATCTGGCTTTCAAGCTGGCGCGAGGCCGCAAAAATAAAGTCACTTCGGTGGATAAAGCCAACGTTTTGGAAAGCTCACGTCTCTGGCGACAGGTTGTCACTGAGGTTGCCGAAGAGTACCCCGATGTGGAACTCGAACACATCCTGGTCGATGCTGCCGCCATGTTCCTGATCCAGCGACCGGCTTCCTTTGATGTCATTTTGACAGCCAATATGTTCGGCGACATCCTCACCGATGAAGCCTCTGTGCTAACGGGTTCTATGGGCAACCTGCCCTCCGCCTCTTTGGGAGAATCTGGACCAGGGTTGTATGAACCCATCCATGGCTCCGCACCGGATATTGCTGGCCAGGGCGTTGCCAATCCCATTGGTACGATCCTATCGTTGGCGATGATGCTACGTTATTCATTAGACCTGGAAGAAGAGGCTCATACTGTCGAGTTGGCCGTTGATGAGGTGCTAGCCGCCGGTCATCGCACCAAAGACCTGGCTAGTTCAGGAGAACCGGCCTTCAACACAGTGGAGATGACAACATTGATCCTTGAACAAATCCAAAAAAACTGAGCCATGGAGTTCACAGAGAATGAACAAAAATATCTCTGTGCTCTCTGTGGCAAAACTGAGAAGAAATTATTTGTATTCAATAGGAGAACAAAGATGGAATCGAAATACATTTGGATGGATGGTGAATTAGTTCCTTTCGAAAAAGCAACCGTCCATTTTCTATCCCCTACGCTACACTATGGCTTTGGCGCTTTCGAAGGGGCGCGCTGCTACAGCACGGCAAATGGACCGGCTGCCTTCCGCCTTCCTGAACACCTGCAGCGTTTTGTCGATTCAGCCAAAATCCTGGGAATCCAAGATTTCCCCTACAGCGTTGAAGAACTGCGTGATGCGGTTCATGAGACGATCCGTGCCAACGAACTCAGCGCCTGTTATATCCGCCCGGCATTGTATATGAATGGCCCCTTAGGTCTCAATGCGGATGTCTATAAAACGTCTGTAGGGATCGCTGTTTGGGAGTGGGGCACCTATCTGGGTGAAGATGCGCTTGAAAAAGGTGTTCGTATGGCAGTCTCATCGCTCACCCGTCTGCATGCTAACAGCTTCATGACCAAGGCCAAAGCTACCGGGAATTATGTCAACTCGATCATGGCCAAAACCATGGCCCATCGCTTTGGCTACGACGATGCTATCATGCTCGATCCCGAGGGCTATGTAGCAGAAGGCAGCGGGATGAATGTCTTCATCGTCAGAGATGAAGTCATCTACACGCCGCCCAGAGCGACCATTTTAGAAGGTATTACGCGTGATTCTGTGATCACGTTGGCGCGTGATCTGGGATATACTGTCATCGAAGAGCCTCTGGTGCGCGATCAGCTCTACATCGCCGACGAGGTCTTTGTCTGCGGTACGGCTGCTGAAGTCACAGCTGTCAGCGAGATCGATACACGCACCATCGGTTCAGGCCGCATGGGACCGGTCACGCGTTATATCCAGCAGACTTTCTTCCAGACCGTGCGCGGCGAAGGTCAGCGTTCTGTGGAATGGCTGGATTATGTACGGGTGATGGCCCCTACGATTATTTGAGAAAGCTATAAGTATCTATCCGAAAATTGCTTAGGCCCGTGTACATGCCCACCCCCCGCCCCCACGGGCAGCGGCCCCC
>CAZUSV010000036.1:30114-31216 GCA_964622645.1 uncultured Anaerolineales bacterium | reverse complement strand
GCTCCGACTCGGTCAGGAGACCGGCCTAAGCTGCAAATGCAAATCTAGCGAGGTTTTATCAGGAAACCAGGAAAGCAGGAAGGGAAAATTCCTGATTTCCTGGCTTCCTTATGGAAATTGAATTCAAGCTACTGTTGACCAATACACAATAGCGTAGAATTAATCAAAGGTGAATTCATCTATGAGTAAATCCACAGTTGCTTTTCAGGGTGAACCAGGTGCTTACAGCGAATTGGCTGCATTCGAACACTTTGGTTCAGATATTGAGACCTTGCCCTGCGAGAGTTTTGGCCAGGTTTTCGATGCCATCATCCATGCTGAGTGCACTCATGGCATGCTGCCTTTCGAGAATTCACTGACAGGGAGTATCCATCGCAATTTCGACCTGATCCTGCGTCACGATGTCAACATTGTGGGTGAATATCATATGAAAGTCAGCCATTGTCTTTTGGGGTTGTCGGGTGTAAAGGCAGAAGATATCTTGGTGGTACACTCTCACCCCCAGGCCTTGCAGCAATGTGAACGCAGCCTGACCAAATTGGGCGTGCATACCATCGCGGAGACGGATACTGCAGGGAGTGCACGATTCGTGAAAGCGAAGTCTAATTCTGCCACAGCAGCCATTGCCTCCCGGCGCGCTGCCGAAGTGTACGGTCTGGAAATTCTGATCGAAAACCTGGAAGATAATCCGGCTAACTTCACCCGCTTTTTGGCGTTGGCCAAAGAGCCAGTGCTTGTGGAAGACCCTGAAGAAGGGGATTATAAGACATCTGTGGTTTTCAGCCTCAAGAATAAACCCGGTGTCTTGTTCAAAGCCCTGAGCGTATTTGCCTTACGTGATATCGACCTGACCAAAATCGAATCCCGGCCTATCGTGGGGAAACCCTGGGAGTATATGTTCTATGTCGATTTCGAAGGGCACCAAAAGGCCCTCAATTGCGCACGCGCCCTGGATCATTTAGGTGAGTTGGCTGCCTATATGAAAGTGTTAGGGTCTTACCCCAGGCATAGGGTGAATGGAACTGCTAAGCCATAGAATGGATATTCCCGAAAAAGGGGTGTGGGGCGGGGGCGGACCCCCGCCACGCCGGTCCAGGGCTTG
>CAZUSV010000036.1:0-30104 GCA_964622645.1 uncultured Anaerolineales bacterium | reverse complement strand
TTTTTTCCCTTAATTGGGGGTGGGGTCGGGGTCTTACCCCCGTGCCAAAACCCTTTTTTCGGGGGACTCCCCGTTTGGCTGAGTGGTTACAATGTTAAGAATTATCAGTGTTCATTCCATTCATCACTGGTTTATTCTTCTCTCAATAAATCAATCATCGCCTGTAATCCCAATTCATAAGACCGCCAACCGAAGCCTGTAATCTTCCCCCCACACACCGGTGCTAGCAAAGACTGGTGCCGGAACTCCTCACGCGCGTAGACATTCGAGAGATGCACTTCAACCACCGCGATGCCAATAGCAGAAATGGCATCGCGTAAAGCCACCGAGGTATGCGTATAAGCGCCAGGATTAAAGACCACACCCCCAGCCCATTCACGGGCAGCGTGCAATGCATCGATCAACGCGCCTTCGCTGTTCGATTGGTATGTACGCACTTCGACACCCAGTTGTTCACCGGTTTCAACCAAACGGGCGTTGATTTCATCCAGGGTAAGAGAACCGTAGACATCCGGCTGGCGAGTGCCGAGCAGATTTAGATTTGGGCCGTGTAGGACGAGTATTTTATCCATGATGATTCCTTTTCTCGGTGAGCAGTAGTCAGTAACCAATGATCAGTAAAAACGTACATACTGATCACTGTCCACTGATTACTGATTACTGATCATTTCTTTCCAATCTACCACTTCAATCCCCACTCGTACCTCTCCGAGCTTTGCAGGAAGAGCAAATCGAACGCTGCCATCTGCTTTCTTTTTATCATGTTTCATTGCGTTGATAATGGCAGCGCGGTCCAGACTACCCGGAATCTGCGTTGGTAATCCCAGCTTTCTTAGTACTGCAGCGATTTCATCAGCTAGCCCAGTCGCTGCCAGTCCGAGCTGTTCTGCCATTTTGGCCTCGACCACCATACCTATGGCCACGGCCTCCCCATGGCGCACCTGGAAACCGGAGACTAACTCCACGCCATGGCCGACCGTGTGCCCGAAATTCAAGGCCGCCCGGATACCCCTTTCATAGGGATCTGCCTCGATAATGCTGATCTTCACCGCCATCGCCCGGCGAATGATATCTTCTACACTCTGGGAGCCCGAACAAAGCTCGAACAATTTGAGATCGGAGATCACGCCATGCTTGACCACCTCTGCCATGCCGTTGATGCGCTCCACTTCGGGCAGGGTGCTCAAGACCTGGGGATCGACCAGCACCAAGCGAGGTGGGTAGAATGCGCCGATCAGGTTCTTGCCCTGGGGCAGGTCAGCGCCCGTCTTGCCGCCCAGGCTGGCATCGACCATCGCCAAAACCGATGTGGGCACTGCGATCCATGGCACGCCGCGTTTGAAGGTCGCAGCCGCGAACCCGGCTATGTCCCCGACCACGCCGCCTCCCAGGGCGACGACTGAGCTTCCACGTTCAATTTTTGCGGATAAAAAGGCGTCCCAGAGCTTTGATACTGTACTCAGTGTTTTATGCGCTTCCCCGGCCGGGATTGTGATCCCATGGATTTTAAAACCAGCGTTTGTGAGGGTTTCTGTTACCTGGGCAAGGTATAGTTCCCCGACATATTCATCCGTGACCACTGCGATAGGCCCGCGCAAATCGCGGGCAGCGAGCATCTTTCCCAAATTGTGCAATGCCCCTGACTGGACGCGCACATCATAGCCAGGGAATTGAGGGGTCGCCATGGCCTGCAGATGGAATGATCCCAGCGTGATTTGAAGATCCCAGGCAATCGCTTGGGGTGTCTTTTGGGCAGTATCCACCTGTAGAGGGAATGAAGCATAATGCGCTTGACGTTTGGTGAGCAGTGTGCACAGATTTGATTCGGCATCACCTGCCAGCAATGGCCGCTGGATCTGATCTGATTTCAGGCGCTCCAGCAAGATTTCAGCCGGAGCATTTAGCACAACCACGTCGCCCATAGACTCGACAAGCTGGCGATTCTCTGGCCTGGTCAGCGCGCCCCCTCCCAGGGCAATGATCTTCTCTCTATTGGACAGGATCTGGCGTAACGTAGTCTTTTCTCTCTCTCGAAACCCAGTTTCACCCTCTCTTGAGAAGATTTCAGGGATTGACATTCCACAGCGAGTCTCGATCTCTTCATCAAGATCGAAAAGAGGCAGCTTCAGGTTCTCAGCCAATAATTTGCCAACTCGACTTTTTCCCGCGCCGGAAGGTCCATAAAGAAAGACGGAGGACAGAGGGCGGAGGACGGGATTTTTATTCATCAGGCCACCATATGTGGAGAGTATCGTCCATGGGCAAATCGCTCAACCGCGCCTGACGGAGGGTTTCGAAGCGGGGCTGCATCTCCTCGAGCGAGTCACCTCCGAGCTTTTCCAGCAGGGCATCGGCCAATACGAAAGCCACGACTGCTTCGATGATCGGAACCGCACGCGGCACAGGGCAAAAATCGGAGCGCTCGTACTTTGTGGGAGTCTCCTGGCCGGTTGCCAGATCGATAGTTTGCTGAGGTGTCAGCGTGGTGGCGATGGGTTTCATGGCCGCGCGCACGATCAGCGGCTGTCCGTTGCTGATGCCGCCCTCGATGCCGCCGGCGCGATTGGAATTGCGGGTTAGGTGTTGCGAGTCAGGAGTGAGTAGAATGGCGTCGTGAACCTGGGTGCCGGGGAGGCGTGTATTTTCGAAGGCCGGGCCGAACTCGACACCTTTGATGGCCTGTACCCCCAGCACGGCCGCGCCCAGGCGGGTTTCAAGTTTGCGATCCCAGTGTACGTGCGAGCCCAGGCCGATGGGCAGGTTTAGGGCAGCCACCTCGATCACGCCACCGAGGGTATCTCTGGCTGCGATGGCTTCTCGAATGCGATCACGGATGGCTTCAGCAGCCTGAGGGTCGGGACAGCGCACATCGTTGTCTTCGGCAAGATCAAATCGCTCAGTCAGGGGTATTTTGCTTATATCCGCAGCGACTCCCCCTATTTCAGCTACATACCCAGCGACCTGGATATCGAATTGCGCCAGGAATTGCTTACAGATCGCCCCAACGGCGACACGAGCAGCCGTTTCGCGGGCAGAGGCGCGTTCCAATGAGGGGCGTAGATCACGGTAGGCATATTTAACCGCCGCGGTCAGGTCGGCATGGCCGGGACGGGGGATGGTAAAGGGCTCGATCTCTTCCCTGCACCAGCGCTCATGGTTGAGGTTCTTGATTTGCACAGCGATGGGAGAGCCAATGCTGATGCCCTCCATCAGCCCGCTGGATATCACCACCTGATCTCTTTCTAGTTTCATGCGCGGTCCCGCACCATAGCCACGCTGGCGGCGGGCCAATTGGTGATTGATCTTTTCGATGTCAAGTTCTACCCCCGCTGGGAAACCTTCCAAGATGGCTGTAAGGTGCGGTCCGTGAGATTCTCCAGCGGTAAGATATCGCAATCTGGTCGGACACATTTTTTCACTTCCAGGTTTTCGATGACAAGACTTAACTGGTGCTCATACTAAGTACATTGTAAAGAAAATTATTTGATATTTTTGCTGTGACCGGTCTCCCGACCGAGTCACCCCGGCACGGTCTGGAGACCGGCCTAAGCTGCAAAATAAAAACTAACGGTTACTTAGTTTACGCTGTACTAAGTAAACTTCTCAGAGAAGTTTAGCTTCTTGATGGAATGACTCCTAAGTTTGTTGTATTTGCATTAATAACCTGCGGGAGGTTGTAGCGGATGGTCCTCTGGAAACTGAATTCCAGGAACCTCCCGCAGGTTTATGTTATTTAGCGAGAATACCACTTAACGGGCAACTTGCAACGTTGAACGCACTCTTTTCATCGCTTCTGTTATGCGATCAATAGGCTGAACCAATGAAATTCTCACAAATCCTTCTCCGCGCGATCCAAACACTGTTCCAGGTGCCAGGGATACGTGGGCTTCGTCCAAAATCTGGAGTACAAATTGATCTGCGGAAGAACCGTCTGGTAAGGGACACCATACAAATAGAGATGCCTTAGGAACTCGAGGATTGAAGCCCATCTCTCGCAAGGCGGCGATGAGCACATCACGCCGCTCCTGGTAGATGGCGTTGCGCCTGCTCAACCAGGACTGATCTCCGCAAAGTGCGGCTACAGATGCCTCGGTCACAGGTAGGAAATGTCCGCTGTCGGCATGCGTTTTGATATGCAGCAGTGCTGCCAAGGCTGCTTTGTGCCCCAGGGCAACACCTGAGCGCCAGCCGGCCATATTGTGGGATTTCGAGAGGGTATTGAACTCGATCACGGTATCTTTTGCGCCAGGCACTTGTAACACGCTTGGGGCCCGAGAATCGTCAAAGGTAACCTGGGTATAAGCGGCATCATGGCAGAGCAGAATATTGTGACGACGGCAGAAATCGACGGCTCTCTCAAAAAAAACTAAGGGAGCTATGGCAGCTGTGGGATTGTTCGGGTAATTGAGCCAGAGGATTTTGGCCCGCTGAGCGATCTTGCCTGGAATAGCCGACAAATCTGGCAGGTAATCATTTTCAGGGTGCAGGGGCAGACTGAAGGGTTCAGCCCCGGCGAATAATGCTCCCTGGGCATAGGTCTGGTAACCGGGGTCAGGGACAAGTACAACATCCCCTGGTTTAAGTAAAGCCAGAGAGAGATGGAATACACCTTCCTTAGATCCCAGCAACGGCTGGATTTCCTGTTCAGGATCTAGAGAAACCCCAAAGACTCGCTGATACATTTTTGCCCAGGCATCCCTGAGAGCAGGCGTTCCACGATGCGATTGATATCCATGACTATCAGAGCGAGAAGCCCCCATGTTTAGTGCCTCGATGATATGCTGTGCTGGGGGCAGATCAGGTGATCCCATATCGAGGCGAATGATATCCGCGCCGGTTGATTGCAGGGCTGCGATCTTCTCATTGAGCTTGGCAAAGAAGTTCGCTTTGAGTTTTGCAGTTTGTTGGTTTCGTAGTTGGGGAGTTGAATAGTTCATAGATTACTTACTGCCGCTTTCAGCATAGCTTGGCGCGGTGCTTCAAGGCCTGTCCAACGTTCGAGGGCCAGAGCAGCCTGTTCGACAAGCATCCCCAGTCCTGTCATGGCTGGTAATCCAGCGGCTATGGCTTGCCTGACCAGTAGCGTCTCGCGGGGATTGTAGACCAGGTCATAGATTGCGGAATTTTCCGGGAAGGGGGCTCCTTCTGGCCAGGGGCATGCGTCGGTGTGGGGGTGCATACCGACAGGGGTGGTGTTCACTATCAGTGACCAGTTGCCAGTTTCCAGTGGCCAGTTTTTCAATTCAGTCACTGTCAACTGGTTACTGAACACTGAATATTGAGCACTGATCTCAAGTGCTTGTTCAATCCTGCGTGCAGCGATCGTAGTGGCGTATCCTTGGGTTAGTAATGCATAGGCCACTGCCCGGGCACTGCCGCCTGCGCCTAGAATGAGTGCGGAGTGCGATGTGGGATGTGCTAAGCGCTGTACGTCTCTCCAAAACCCTGGGGCATCGGTGTTGTCGCCGATGAGTCGTGGACGACTGAAGTCACCACTACGAACTGGATGACTGAAGTCATCATTACGGACGGAATAGATCGTGTTGACCGCGCCGATGGCTTTTGCGACGGGTGTCAGGTCGTCAAGCAGGGGGATGACGTTCTGCTTGTGAGGGATGGTGACATTCAGGCCATTGATTTTTCCGTCCCTGACTTGGTTTATGGTTTCGACCAGTTCAGTTTGGCCGTCAGGGAGTGCAGGAATGGAGTATAGCTGGTATTCTCCCTCCAAATCATGGGACTTTAGCGCGGCGTTGTGGATTTTGGGAGAGATGCTATGTCCAAGGGGAAATCCAATGAGACCGAGCGAAAAATTGTGCGTCTTAACGTTCAACGTTGAACGTTTAACGTTAAACTTCTCTTTCATCTCAACTGCTCCAACACATCAAAGAAATCAGGAAATGTTTTTGCCACGCAGTTTGGGTTTTCTATTAAGACCCCAGGGATGCGCAAACCAATCAGGGAGAATGCCATGGCCATGCGGTGGTCATCGTAGGTGTGAATGGCTGTGGCCCTAAGTTTTTCCGCAGGATAAATGGTCATGCCGTCGGAATGTTCATCGACGCGTACGCCCAGGCGGCGCAGTTCCGTACAAGTGGCGGCAACGCGGTCGGTTTCTTTGAGCCGTGAAGATGTAATCCCGCGAATGGTCGTTGGCGCTTCAGCGAAGGGGGCGATAACTGCCAGAGTCATGGAGGTATCGGAGATATCGGACATATCCACTTCGATGCCGCGCAAGCGGGTGGGGCCAGTAACACGGATGGCGGTTCCCCTTTCAGACACGCGGCAGCCCATCTCAGTCAGAATATCAAGAAAGGCAATGTCTCCCTGCCGTGCATGGCGTGAGAGATCAGCGACTTCCACCCAACCGCCGCAGATGGCTGGGGCAGCGAAGAAATAGGAGGCTGTGGAGGCGTCGCTTTCGATAGCATATTCCTCCCGGGCCTGATAATGTTGTGGAGTCACCTGGAAATATTCATAGCCTTGACGCTGGACGCTGACACCAAAATCTGCCATTACTCCCAGGGTCAGGTCGATATAGGGCTTTGAGTTGAGCGGACCTTCAACTGCGATCTCGACAGGTGCTTGGGCGTAAGGAGCCACCATCAGCAGGCCACTGAGGTATTGGCTGCTGACATCGCCTCGAATGGATGTCTTTCCCCCGGGCAGCCCATTGGCCTGTATATGAACAGGTGGGCAGCCTGAGTGGGTCTCGACCTGAGCGCCCAGGCGGTTGAGGGCTGAGACCAGATGGGCAATGGGGCGTTGGCGCATGCGTTTGACCCCTTCGAGACTGTATTCTCCATGTCCTAGCGTCAACATGGCTGTCAGGAAGCGGGCCGCGGTTCCGGCATTGCCAATCAGCAGGTCGGCTCGATTATTAGGGATCTGTCCACTGAGACCGAATACAGTAATGCTTTTGTTATCAGGGTCAAGGTCAATATCAAACCCGAGTGCCTCTAGCGCCTGGGCAAAGTAAAGGGTATCGTCAGAGAAAAGGGCATTTCGCAAGGTGGTGCTGCCCTGTGCTAGCGCAGCTACCAACAGGGCGCGGTTGGTGTGGCTTTTCGAGCCAGGTACGGCAACACGTGCGGCCAGAGGTTCGTTGAGGGGGGTAATGTCCAGCTTAGGGATGTGTAGCAGGCTCATAAGCGCCTCTCAACTTGAGTTCCAATCAGAAGAGCCTTGTGTTGTGCCCCAAAGTCGAGGTTATCTTTCAAGGCATCGTAATCCCCACGGGTTAGACAATCCTCGATATCATCCAAATGGAGACGAAAACGGGCCAGGGCTTCGAGAATCTGGGAACGGTTGGACTCCATGATGGGTACGATCACCGAAGAGGGGCTGCTAGCCAGCCGAGATGTGCTGCGAAAACCAGGACCAACGAGATGTGAGGCCTCGGTATCCGTGCTCAAAACCAGCGCAGTTGCCAGGAGATGAGGTAAATGACTGGTAGCTGCCACCCAGCTGTCGTGCGTTCTCGGCCCAACCCACAAGGGGAGGGCACCGAGGGTATAGGCCAATTGGTCGGCGGTTTCACGAGCACGTTCTGTGGTACGCGTCAATGGTGTGAAGGCAAAAGGTGCATTGTGAAAGAGGTCTGCATCGGCATGCGCAAGACCGCCCACCGCCTTGCCGCACATGGGATGTCCGCCAATCGGCTCAAAGCGGGATGGCAGGTTGCTGAGAGCCTGGCAGATTTGATCTTTGGTGGAACCGATATCCAGAACCACGGCTGGGTTGGGTGTGAACTCTCGGAGGCGCTTGATCATCTCGATGATCGCGCCAACAGGCGCAGCCAAGATAATGAGGTCGGCATTCGGCAGGATTTGCGAGGGGTCGGCAGAAATCTGATCGACGATTTCATTTTCGAGCGCAAGTGCCTGTATGTCAGGATCGGGATCCACGGCCAGCAGCGATTTGCAGCGACCGCGCAGCCTCAGAGCTAACGAGCCCCCCATCAGGCCAAGCCCGACAATGGCTATGCGGGTACTGGTAAAGAAATCGGCATCATCCATGGCGATTTCTTAGGTGGTGACCCTATCATCGGGGATGGGGATCAGTTTTCGTCCCATGACCTCAGCGATCGATTTGACCTGGCTGACCAACTCAGCGAAACGTTCGGGCTTGAGCGATTGGCCACCATCAGAGAGGGCTTCATCGGGGTTGGGATGCACTTCAACGATCAGGCCATCAGCCCCTGCAGCGATGCCGGCGCGAGCAATGGCGTTGACATATTCCCAATGCCCCGTGCCGTGACTGGGATCGAGGATCACAGGCAGGTGGGTGTGAGATTTGAGCACCGGGATGGCGTTGATGTCGGTAGTATTGCGGGTGGCGGTTTCAAAGGTGCGGATGCCGCGTTCGCACAGCATAACGCGCTCGTTACCGTGGGAGAGGATATATTCGGCGGCCATTAACAGGTCGTCGATGGTGGCACTCATGCCGCGTTTGAGCAGTACTGGATGGCCGCTTTCCCCGGCGGCGTGCAATAAGGCATAGTTTTGCATGTTGCGAGCTCCGATTTGGATGACGTCAGCATATTGGGCGACTAGTGGAACCTGCTCAGGGGCCATGGCTTCGGTGACAATGGGCAGGCCGGTCAGTTCGCGGGCTTCGGCTAACATCTCTAGCCCCTCTTCTCCGAGACCCTGGAATGAGTAAGGCGAAGTGCGCGGCTTGAAAGCGCCTCCACGTAAGGCGTGAGCACCTGCCTCGCGCACAGCCTGCGCAGACTCTAAGATCTGGCTGCGGCTCTCCACCGAGCATGGCCCGGCGATCAGCAGCACCTGTCCAGGGTTGACGTCCAGACCATCCAGAGGAAAGGCTGAATCCTCGGGATGGAATTCCCTGGAGGCTAGTTTGTAGGAGCGCGAAATGGGCACCACGCGGTCTACGCCTGCCATGAGGATATAGGCATCTCGGTTGATCGGGCGTCCATCTCCAATGGCGCCGATGACCGTCCGTTCGGCGCCGCGGGAGATGTGTGCGCGCAGGCCCTCTTCCTCGACACGGGTGACAACGCTGGCGATTTGGGCCTGGGTTGCTTCGGTTCTCATTATGATCATCACGGTTCTCTTCTCCTATTAATAAAACCACAGAGCCACGGAGATCACAGAGATATTTTTGTCTTTATTTATCTCTGTGATCTCTGTGGCTGCGTGGTGACTAAATCTGGGCGCAGTTTGGCGGCTTTACCCAGGTAGACATGTTGGATTGCGGATTGCGGAAGCTCGGTATTCCAGTGGATCAAGACTCTGATGCAGCGGGGTAAACTCCCAGGTACAGGGATTTCACGGGCACACATCAGGGGAGTTTCAGTCCAACTGAGTTGGCGCGCGGCTTTAGCAGGATATGCGGCGGTCAGGTCATCAGTGACGGTGAACAGGGCGCTGACAATGTCCTCAGGTATCAATGTGGGATTGGCATCCAGGATGGCTGCCAACATTGTGCGTGTTGCAGACAAGATGGCTTCTTCCTGGTTTGCAATGGCGTCTGTGGCACCGCGAATTCCTTGGACTGGCATAAAATCTCCTTTTGACCCCCCTCGGTCCCCCCATTTATGGGGGAAGGAGGGAGGGAAACAAAAAAGCGAGGCCGTTGGGCCTCGCTTCTCAGTTGGACAATTGTTTACCTCTAGTCTACTTAAGCACAACCAACGGCGTCCTTCGTTTGGGAGCCGTAAAAATAGTAGTAGCTGAAAAAGCGGACAGAGGTTTGTATTTGCATATTGGGCCGGATTTTAAGCGTATGTAAGAAATGTGTCAAGGGAAGCTGGAATTATTCAAGACCACTCAACGGAATAGGCACATCTTGACGAAACAGGAGAGGCCTGGGATATTTGGGTGCATGACGGGTTTGCTTGCCTGACTTACTCGCAGGGATGACCGTGGTTGATGTGATAATCCAGGCAGTCCGACTCTGGTGGATGCCTTCTTTGTCAGGTGGATTCCAGCCTTTGTGGCCACATGTAAGATCTAAAAACAAATGAAGAGAGACGATGATGAAAATTGGTACCTGTTCTCCCAGGAATATTTTACAACCCTGTGCTTTGAGCGGTTATAAATACCAGGTCGATCCCTATATTGGCTGCGAACATCATTGTTATTACTGCTATGCCCTCAATCAAGCTGAAACGGACTGGACTCAGGAAATTCTCGTTTACCCAGACTTTGCTGTTCAACTGGAAGATGAGCTCTCCTCTTTAGAACCCCAACCCATATACTTCGGTTGGAACTCGGACCCCTATCAGCCTGCTGAGGAGCATCATCAACATACACGACAAGCCTTGGAATTACTTGCCGAAAGGGATTTCTCAGTGTGTATCCTGACGAAATCCTACCTGGTGACCCGCGACATCGATGTGATTGCGCGCATGCCGGAATCTTCAGTAGGATTCTCGGTCGCTTTTCAAGATGAAGTGGTTCGCCAATTGTTTGAAGCGAATGCTCCATCTAACGATAAAAAGGTTGCGGGACTCAAAGCGTTGAAAGATGCTGGAATTGAAACCTATGTTTTGATCTGTCCGATCATACCTTTTATCACTGATGTGGAGGTATGCATCGAAATAGTCGCTCCGTATGCCGATACGATCTGGTTCTACGCGCTGAGTATTGCGACCGAGGAAGATAGCAATTGGCAATACTTGCTCAAGATTCTCCACCGCCATTATCCTGAGCTTACAGATCAATTTCGGCAAGCAGCATTATCGAGTGATCATCCCTATTGGCGTGAATTGCGGACCAAAATAGAGACGATTCAGAAGAATACAGGCCTCAGCATGAGAATAAAGCTGTGAGTTTCTATTCCAAACTGACCGAAACAGTATCCAATTTTACGTACCTTTTGCATCCCTATAACACTTCACTGCTCACCTGCTGTGATGAAGATGGGTAAACCAACATCATCACGATTGCTTGGCTGATCCCAGTGAGTATCAAACCACCATTGTTGTGCATGAACATTCGTCCCACGCGGTTCTCGTATGGGTTAATTCAAGAGACAGGTGAGTTTGTGATCAATGTGGCCCCCTGCGAGCTTATGCTGTGAGATTGCTCACACAGTCAATCATCCTAGTTGAATCTGATTACTTACTCGTACGCCAGAACCTCTCGAATGGTCAGGCTGGCGGCGTTGCGGGCGGGTAAGATGCTGGCGACAACTGAAAGCACCAATACCGCTACTAACCAGATCAGGAATCCCTGATAGGTGAAGGTCAAGGGCATGGGAGATCCCAGCATGGCTTCACTGACGATTTTGAGCAAGAAGTGGCTGATAGGGAAGGAGAGCATTCCGGCAAAGAACCAGGTGATCATGCCGATAAAGCCACCCTCGAGGACCACCGACTTGATGATCTCACTGTCCACTGCGCCAATGGCTCGCATCACACCGATCTCACGCGTGCGTTCCAGGACGTTCATGCCCATGGTGCCGGTCAGGCCAATGCTGCCCACAAAAGCAGTTAACAAGGCCATCAGCAGCAAGAAGATGATCAGTATGTTGATGGCCTTAGAACTCTGCTCCTGGGTGACCAATCCAGCTTCCACTTCGCTGACCATGAAATTACGGTCTCGTAAATATTTGTCCAGGGTTCTACTGACCTGCTGCTGGTGTTCGATGCTGTGTTCGCTGGTGACCACACGGTATGTCAGCGCCTGGTTGGGCATGCCCAGCTCTTGAGAGATGAACTCATAATCAGCATAAGCCAAAGTGTCATCCATCGATCCAGAAAAACGGAACACGCCCACGATGGTCCAATATTCTTCTTGCTGGTCAGGGGTTTCTACCCGGAGGGTATCTCCGGGATGTAAATCGGGATAAAACTCGTATATCGAATCTGAGACTACCAGGGCTTTGCGTTCGCCAAGCGTAATCCAGCGTCCAGCGACCATGTCCGGGTGGACCAGGTTGGTGTCCGCTGGGGGTGCCATGATATTGATTTTTTCGATCACACTATCATCGGGAGCAAGCACATCTACACTGGCCGCCCCCCAGCCCTCCAGATCGACCACTCCGGGAATGGGCAGCACAGCCTGTTTGATCCTGGAAACTGAGTAAGGTTGGCTGAATCCTAGCGTAATATCTGCTTTGAAGTGACTGGCGATCTGGCCCATGAAATGATCCATCGAAGAGCGCACGTTGAATACGCCAATGAAGATGGCACCAGCAACAGTAAGGGTGAAGATGGTCAGCATCAAGCGACTCTTGCGCCGGAAGGTATTGCGAAATGAGAGCAGGAGTGGCCGCGACAGCCACTTGATCCATTCGGATAGACGCGTGAGCCAACTCGATCCGGAAGATTGTGCGCCAGGGCGGTCATTGCTGATCGCCCGCCGCACGTTAATCTTCGAGCCGCTGTTTACGGGAATAAATCCAGCGATCAGAGGGATCAACAGGGCGATCACGACTTGAAGCACAATAGCTAAGGGAACAACGCGAAAGCCCAAGATCTCGGCATTGATAAAACCGGTGATGAATTTGGCAAAGGCATAGCCAGCCATACCGCTTATGGGTAAGGCCAGGGCTAATGCGATTGCCCCATAGGCCAGGATCAAGATCAGGTACATGCCCAGAATCTGGACGCTGCGGGCACCAACCAGTTTCATTACCCCGATCTGGCGCAAATGTTGTGTGAGCAAGCCGTTCAATGTGTTGACGATCAGAGAACTGCTCAATACCAAAATCAAACCACCCAAGGCGCCTAAGATCCCTAAAAGCGCCAGCACGATCGACCCTAATGGGTGCGCGTTGGATTCTTGGATATTTGTGCGGTAGATTTGACGGTTGTTGCGTTCGATTTTTTCTTCGACATCATCAGCGATGCTGAGAATATATGCTTCGTTGTTGGAATCGCCGCTCACCCGCAAATAAAGGTGATTGAAATAATCCCCACCACCCATCCATTCCAGGGTTTCCAGGGTGACATATCCGTTAGCGCCACCCATAAAATCGCCCCCATTGGTGACCTGATCGGCCACCAGACCCACCAGAGGTAATGTATTTGTCGAACCATCTGGCATTTCGATTTCGATTAAATCGCCAGTCTTGAAACCTGTGCTGTTCAAGAAATCGTCACTGATCAGCATCTGGCGCCGCTGGGGGAATGGAGTGCCTTCGATCACTGAAAGCAGGTTGATCTCACTCGCTTGAAAATCTACCACGCCGATGAGGCGGATACTTTGCCAGGCTTCGCCGTCGTTGCTGACGCGAACTTCGATGATTTGCTTGCCCTCGGCATCCATCACGCCAGGGACTTTTTCTATCGAGCGGACGAAATCTTCATAGAAAGGATCGGTTGTGATGTCGATATTAGCCGGGTTTTTGGCTGCAAAGGTGACGCCGATATCCTGAGATAAGATCACATAGGCATTCACGATGGTGCCTACAGAAAATACGCCAACGGCAATCGAAGCCACGACCAAAAGGGTGCGAATTTTGTTATCCCATAGATCGGAGAGCACCTTGCTCCAACGGGGTTTGACTACATTGTTTTTAGTATGCATAAGCTTTCTAATCAGAATTGTCTACCACACAGGGAAACCCCAGAAAAAGGGTGTGCAGGAGAAGACCCCCCTGCACACCCTTTTTCTGGGGACAATTGGTTAATGGTTGTTAATCAAAAACTGGTTCTCATTTTTGCGAAATTGGGCTACTTTGTCGAAGGCATCTTTCATCCCTGGTGAAGTCCTCAATAATCTCAGGAACTCTTCTTTTGAGATCATGGCTAACTCTGTCGGCTTATCTGAACTTGTGCGCACGCTGGCGATTGATGTCCCGCCCTGGAGTATCTCGACTTCCCCGAAAAATTGGCCGGGACCCAGCCGGGCAACTCTGGTTTCAGGGATGCGCGTATTGACCAGAATATCTACTTCTCCGTTGGCAACCATATAGAAATGATCGACTGACTCTCCCTGGTGAATGATCGTAGACCCCGGTGGGTAAACCTGCCTGTTTGAGTGCTGCGTGGCGGACAACATTTGGGGGTGTTCCAAGAATGGTAGGGCGGATACTATGGTTTGGTCGATGACTTCCCCGTCTGAGAGGATGAAAGTCTGGTCGGTGCGGCTGGTCAGCGAAGGGTCATGCGTCACGATCAAGATGGTCTTGCCATCGCCAGCCAATTTTTCGAACAACCTGAGAATGATCTCTGCAGAGCGTGAGTCCAGATTTCCGGTGGGCTCGTCAGCCAGGATGATCGCAGGATCAGTCGCCAAAGCGCGGGCGATAGCTGCGCTTTGCTGCTGGCCGCTGGATACGTTCCCAGGGAGTTTGTGGGCCTGTTCTTCCAGACCGACCATCTCAAGCAGTTGCATGGCTTCGGCAGGTCGCGCAGAGAAGGAATAGGTATTACAGTAATCCATGGGCAGCATGACGTTTTCGAGTAATGTCAGAGTGGGTAAGAGTTGAAAGAACTGGAAGACCACGCCCATATTCTGACCGCGCCATAGGGCGCGTTGGCTTTCGCTCATCGTATAGATATCATCGCCTCCCACGAGCACCTTTCCAGAGGTAGGATGATCGATTCCGGTGATCATATTCAACAGGGTAGACTTTCCGCAACCAGATTTACCAACGATGGATACGAACTGGCCATACTTGAATTGCAGATTGACACCCTTAAGGGCGGTAAACTTACCAGCCGCGTTTTCATAGGTCTTGACCACATTTTCCAACTGAATGGCCGGTTGAGTTTTCCCAGGCTTGTTGCGACCATTGTGGATTGTGAGCTTCCCAAAAGGATTTTCTCCAGAGGCGATCTCTATCTTGGGAGAATCTTCAGATGGAGTTAAGATGGAAGCGTTCTTCGCCGTATATGTATCGATTACACCATCGATAATTTTCAGCCTTCGTGAAAAACGATCTGCCAGGCTCTCATCGTGTGTGACCATGATGATGGTTTTACCCTGATCCACTAGCTTCTCGAAGATCTGAAAGATGGTCTCGGCGGTGACGGTATCCAGGTTCCCCGTGGGTTCGTCAGCGATGATCAGTGGAGGATCGTTGACCAGAGCCCGGGCGATGGCCACGCGCTGTTTTTGACCGCCGGAAATATGCGCAGGGATCTTATATGCATGTTCGAGGATGTCGACCAATTCGAGCAGCTCCAGCGCGCGCTCTCGGCTAATCGTAGGGTGATAATCGCCAGAGAAATCTTGGGGGAGCATGACATTCTCAACCAGGTTGAGTGTGGGCATCAGCTCAAAGGATTGGTAAACGATCCCTAGGTTGCGACCACGCCAAACGGCCAAAGCGTCTTCGTCCATACTATGCACGGAGAGCTTTTGGTCGCTGAAGAGCACTTCCCCTGATGTAATCTCGCTAACTCCAGAGATCATGTTCAGCAGGGTGGTTTTCCCAGCCCCTGATTTCCCGGTAATCCCCAAGAACTCACCCTCGAAAACATCCAGATTGATGCCATTCAGGGCGATAAAGGGGCCATCTCCAGTATCGTAAGCCTTGACCACATCCCGCATTTGGATGATTGGGTTCTTTATCGTTTTAGTCACAGCAAAAAACCTCCCTGAGGAGGTCGAAGTAAATTTTGAACATGCTCGAATTTCTCCTTGCAACCAGTATTAGCCATCATACTGGTTGATTATATGCATCACTCGAGTTTTGTTGAGATGCTGTCAAACATTATCCTTATGACATGCGTCATGTAAGATTATGTGCGCCTGGTTACATGGCTTTTTCCAATTTGACAGAAAAAAGCTCTTTCGGTTTATTCCCAAAAGAGCCCAACACCTTAGTAAGCGTCTAAAAATATCTTCCCGATTAAGAAGCTAAACTTCTCTGAGAAGTTTAGTACATTGTAAAGAAAATTTTTTGATATTTTTGCTGTGACCGGTCTCCCGACCGAGTCACCCCGGCACGGTCTGGAGACCGGCCTAAGCTGCAAAATAAAAACTAACGGTTACTTAGTTTACGCTGTATTTAGCTTCTTGACGGAATTTATTTACAAATGACTCCTAAATAATTGAGGAACATGCATAATTCTAAAGAGGTCTAATTGTCCCTCTGGCCGCTGTCCCCAGAGGCGGTTTATGCGAAAATTAGTTCGGATTCACTCACGAATTCAGCGAAAATGAATTTTCTGCTGAAATACCAAGTCCGTTTATTCGGACTTCCTGTCTAAGCAGCGATTTCAATCTCGCTGAATAGTTCAAAATAATCATTATGCATACCCCCAAATCTGGACATTACCACGGGAATTCCTAGAGACCTAGGTTTATGGTAATTAGCGAGAAAGCCAATAAGCATTTACTGGAAAGTAATTAAAGAAGGTGGCCATGTGAGCAAAGCAGTCTCCTGCTGTGGGGGAGATTGCTTTAACCCATGGGGTTCGCAATGACATTCTAAAGAAACTGTCTGGCTTGTAGAATTTACTTTTCAGACGCTTTCTAAGAGATTAATTGGATTTCAGTAAATAGCGTGCTCTGGTTTTACAAGCCCAATAGCGCGTAACCCGGCGATAACACCGCCACCGATGACTATGCCGATAATAGAGCGCATCAAGTTTTCAAAGGGGATCAGGGGGATCAACATCACGAAAACCTCTTCAGTCCAATTGAACATATGGTAGGTGATCGCCGCCAGGCAGACATGGGTTATGCCGAAAGCGGTCCAGGTACCCAGGCCCAAGCCGGCAAGCACCAATCCCCAGTTATTACTGTTGATCCATTTGGCAAAAAGGGTACGAGTTGGCAAAGCAAAGAGGATCAACGCCGACCAATCCACAAAGGAATTGGCAATCGCAGGCCATAAACCTACTCCATTGAGGTAAACCGCCCTTGTGATGAAGTACAGGAACGATAACAAGGCATACAACCAGATCCAAAACCACCATCCTTTGCGCTTTGTGCCAAGAACCATGGTCCCAGCGGCAAAAGCTGTGATCAGCGACCCCCAGATGCGAATGAAGGGAATTCCAGCGGTATGGGGCGCCAGGAAAATGCCAATCAGCGCGCCGATTCCCGCTGAAATGGCACCAGCGATAGGACCCAGCACCCAGCCGATCAAGCCCAGGACTCCCTGGCTCATGGGGAAGCTGCCACCAATCGCCAATATGGCGGACATCGGAAAGAATGATAAGGCAACCACAACAGCTGCCAGGACGACCATGTATGACAACGGGGCACCGTCAATGCTTGCCCCACCCAGGAATTCGACTCTTCTTTCTTCCCCAACAGGTTTATTTTCCGACATTAAGATCCTCCAGTAATTGATTGAGATAATCCAAGTGGGAATTGTATCATTATTCTGAATTCTGGAATTCTGGGGTGCGTTTCAGTTTGGGGGTGAACTCTTGTCTGCCCCCCTAACCCCCAATACTTTGGGAGCAAATTCCCCCCAGTATTGGGGGGTTAGGGGGGCGATTCTCGGCAAATTTCAGACTTATCCCCCAAATGAAATCTGCCCGCCGCATACCCCCAAATCTGGGAGCTCCCTGGGCGATTCCTAGAGAGCCCAATAATCGATTAGGGATATCCTCAGAAATTGAGATTATAATCCTTGCCATGGGAGATAAACTGTTTCGCAAATTGATCCCAAAAACGCGCAGTCTCTGGTTGATACTCTCGATCTTCATCATCCTTGCTTTAGTTTTCCCCATTGTGCAGACGATAGTTTCCATACGGAATCAGGAGAGCGAGACCCTGCAGACTCCTGAGGAACATTTCCAAGCTGCCAGGGAATATTTAGATGACGAGGAATACAATTACGCCTTCTATGAATTCAATCAGGCCATTCAAGGGGATCCGAGTTATTTGGAAGCATACTATGAACTTGGGAAGATCTACTTGATGGCGGGAGAGCCGAGCGCCGCCAGCGCGGCCTTTTCCTTCGTCATCCAACGCCATCCAGAGCATGCCGAGGCGCTCTATAACCGGGCGCTTTCCTATTTGACAATCGCAGACCTGATTAGTCAAGCGCAGGAAGCACGCCAGGAACCAATCGAGTATGACACGATCATCGAGCCCCCACCTCTGCTGAGCCTGACCGATATCCTGGCTACAGATCTCCAAGAGCAGATTTTCACCCTGGAACAGGATGCTGCTGAAGAGGAAATCCCTCAATTGACGGGGGAGCAAGTTGATATCGATCAGCGGGTGGAGAATCCATTAGCCCAGGCGGTCGCTGATTTGAACCAGGCTATTGAAGTCCGACCAGATTACGCAGAAGCTTTACTTACTCGTTCCTATTTGCTATTCAATCGTCAGAGTTTTCACCCCGCAATAAATGATCTCAGTCGCCTGATTGAGCTCGAGCATGAGATCGAGATAGCATTTAGCCTGCGCGCCCAGGCATCATATGCACTGAGAAAATATGCCGATGCCGCTGAGGATTTCAGTAAATTGCTAGAGCTTGGCGAGAGCAGCCTGGAGGTTTATTTCTATCGGGGTAGTTGTTACTTTCATCTACAGGAATATAAGAAAGCCATCGAAGATTGGAGTCAGGCCATTGAATTGGACCCAGAAAATTTAGACATACTGCTCAACCGGGCGTTCGCTTACCAGATCATTGAAGATTACAGATACGCAATTGTTGATTATCATGCTGTATTAGAGATCGAACCAGAGTCTCCGGCAGTCTATAAAAATCTGGGGGACATCTATATGCAGCTTGAGCAGTATAAGAACGCCGTTGATTACTATACCCCGGCGATAACTTTCGAGCCTGAAAATGCGATAGCACACTTCAACCGAGGAATGGCACATTTGGAATTGGAAGATTATGAATCTGCTGTTGCTGATTTCGAAGAGGTCCTTTCCTTAGCTCCTGAAACCGAAGGGGTCCATAACCGTTTGGGCGATGCAAAATTCATGCTGGAGCAATTCCAGCAAGCAGTATCTGAATATCTATTAGCCATCGAGCAAAACCCTGACGATGGTATCGCCCATTACAACCTCGGAAGAGCATACGCTAACCTTGAAGAATTTGAAGATGCAAAGCAATCTTTCGATCAGGCTGTCGAGCTCATTCCAGATTTCTCTGAAGCACTGAACGCCAGTGGAGAGATGGCTTTGCGTCTGGGCGATTTCCAGTCTGCTGTTGATAGCTATTCAGAATACCTTGAATTGGAACCCGAAGATGGTCAGACGTATTTCAACCGCGGTTTAGCTTACTATAACTTGGGAATATATGGAAAAGCGATCGTGGACCAGAGTCGGGCTATTGAATATAGCCCCAATTTCTTGGATGCCTACTATCAGCGCGGCCTGGCATTTTTCCAGGAGGATCAATATGACTCTGCTATCGCAGATTGGGGGCATGTGATCGCAGAGTATCCCGAATATGCCCAGGCTTACTACAGCACCGGATTGGCATATTACTTCAAAGGGGATGCAGAATCAGCGATTGATTTCTTTAGTCAGGTCATCGAGATCGATCCTGAATATGGCTATGCTTACTACTTCCGGGCCAATGTCAATATGGGGCTGGAAGAATATGACCTGGCGATCGAGGATTATACGATTGCGATCGAGTTGGAGATTGAGTTAGGCCAGGCATATTACAATCGCGCTGTAGCCTATTTCCAGCGAGGGTACCAAAGCAAAGCCATCCAGGATTTTCAGATGGTTCTGGAAGTCAGCCAGGATCCTATACTCATTGAATCAACCGAAGAAGTTTTGAGGTCTTTTGGGATATACCCATAGCGCAACCTCCAGCTGCAACCAAAGATTGAACCGCAGAGATCCCTTCGCTATACTCAGGGCAAGTGCTGAGTTCGCAAAGAATTCATAGAAAAACTCTGCGCTCTCTGCGGTTTAGGATTCTCGCGAATGAGGCAAATCTTTCTCGGGGATACTATAATAAACTCTGGAACCAGGGCTTTCTTAAAGTCGCGTTTCATGTGTCATTGCGAACGCAGCCCAGCGGAGTGTGGCAATCTCCTCGCAGAGTGGGAGATTGCTTCGTCGCCAAAAAGCGGCTCCTCGCAATGACATCCTAAGACTTTAAGAAAGCCATGACTCTGGAACCCCTTCCACTGGAATGAAATACACCCAAATGATATAATCTGCGCAGTTTGTTTAGAATCTATCTGAATCCTTTCGGCGGATATAAATGCAAAAGGTATACCCTCCAAAAGTAGATTGCTCGTCCTGCATTCAAGAGTATTCCTCAGATAGATTCTAAGGAAAGGAAGCTAAAGATTAGAATTTCACCCGTTCATAAGGGGTTGTTAATTATCCGTAGTATATGTTGCGGGGAATTCAAGCCAGATATGTCATGTTTATTGGAGGAACCCCCATGGTTATCGAGAGGGAAGGTTTGATCGATTTTGGTGGTAAAGGTGCCACCGTGGTCGGTCCGGATATTGAGGTTGGAGACAAAGCTCTGGATTTTGCCGTCCACGCCCAAGATTGGTCGACATTTCGAGGGCTGGATGATACCCAGGGAAAGGTGCGCATTATCGCTGCAGTTCCCTCGTTGGAAACCTCGGTATGTGACCGTGAGACACGCCGTTTCAATGAAGAAGCGGCTACTTTGGGTGAGGATATCGTCATTCTAGTGATCAGCACTGACTTACCCTATACACAGAAACGCTGGTGTGGTGCTGCGGGGATCGACCAGGTCATCGCACTCTCCGATCATAAGGATGTCGATTTTGGCACAAAGTATGGCTGCTTGCTCAAAGATCAACGTATATTGCGAAGGGCGGTTTTTGTCATCGATAAGTCTGATGAAGTTATCTATGTTGAATATCTGCCTTCTCTTGGTGACGAGCCGGATTATGATCAGATATTAAAGGTAGCTTCAACCGCATTATAGGCTGGAGAAAAGTATGAAAGAAATAGATTTGAAATCCGATAAGTCCCCTGTATGGTTTTCCAGCGCCAACCCTGAAGGCGGGGTGAACCATTTTCATCTGCGCACGAGTCATCGCTCTCGGCTGTGGAGTCCCCCCACAGATGTGTTGACGACAGAAGATGCGGTTGTCATCCGTGTCGAAGTTGCGGGCATGCAAAATGCCGAGTTTGCCATCTCTTTGGATGGATCTCTTTTGACCATACAGGGTTTTCGACCGGATCGGCCAGAGCGGCGCGCATACCATCAGATGGAAATCCGTTTTGGGGAATTCATTTCTCAAGTCGAACTCCATTGGCCTGTCGAACAAGATGGTATCGATGCAAAATATGAAGACGGCTTCTTGCAGATTATCTTGCCGAAAGCCAAACCTCACCAGGTAGAGATTGGGGAGTAGAGCAATATGCCCGCATCCCGCTGGAATTCAGACCTAAAGGAATTATTATCTTGGCTCAATGTAGATGAGCTGAACTTAGACGACTTCTTACTGCACCCCATTGTGACGCGTGTAGGGGGAGAAGAGGATAGTGCTGAAGGAGAAATCGAACTCCTTCAAGAAGGCGATCAGGTCCCAGATGTTTTACCGATCCTGCCATTGCGCGGACTGGTGGTTTATCCGGAAACAGCGGTGCCGTTGACCATTGGTCAGCCCCGTTCTATTCGACTGATTGATGATGTGATTTCAGAGGATAACCGCTTGATTGGTCTGGTAGCCTCGCGTAAGCCAGAGTTGGAATCTCCTGAACCAGAAGATTTGTATTCAGTAGGCAGTGTTGCGACAGTTCACCGGATGTTGCGCGCCCCAGATGGTACGATCCGCTTGTTGGTGCAAGGCATGACTCGCTTCAGGATTGTCGAATATATCCAAACAGAGCCTTATCTCAAAGCGCAGGTTGAAATGATCCCTGAGATCGAAGACGAGGCTCTCGAAGTAGAGGCCATGGCGCGCAATGCCCGCGACCAATTCCAGCGCATTGCTGATATGATCCCGTCCCTGCCGCGCGAGCTGGTCGAGTCTGTTTTGCTGCTGGACGATCCCCTGCAAACAGTCTATACGATAGCCAATTTTCAGCGCATTGAATTAGAAGAAGCTCAAGCGCTGTTAGAGTTGGACACCGTGGCAGAAAAGCTGCAAAAACTAATTGGTATCCTGGCGCATGAGGCTGAAGTTTTGGAAATTGGCCAGAAGATCCAGAACGAAGCACGCTCGGAAATCGAAAAGGTTCAGCGCGAGTACTTCTTGCGTGAGCAGCTCAAGGCTATTCAGCGCGAACTTGGCGAGGGGGATGAGCAGGCTGCAGAGGTGGACGAATTCCGTGCCAAAATCGATGAAGCCCAGATGCCCGAAGAGGCTGATAAGCAAGCCCGCCGCGAGCTGGATCGTATGTCGCGTCTCCCCACTGCTGCAGCGGAGTATGGGGTCATCCGCACCTACCTGGATTGGTTGGTCAGCCTGCCCTGGTCGGTATCGACAGCTGACAACCTGGACATCACCCATGCCCGTGAAGTGCTTGACGAAGATCACTATGGCCTGGAAGATATCAAGGAGCGCATTCTGGAATTCCTGGCTGTGCGCAAACTGCGCCAGGAGCGATTTGAAGAATTTGCCGAAGAAGATGATGAGTACGATGACGAGATCCGCCGCTTGCGCGAGGGTGTGATCCTGTGCTTTGTCGGCCCTCCAGGGGTCGGTAAAACTTCCTTAGGTCGCTCCATCGCTCGCTCTTTGGGACGGGAGTTCATCCGCATCTCATTGGGAGGTGTGCGGGACGAAGCGGAGATTCGCGGGCACCGTCGCACCTATATCGGCGCACTCCCAGGGCGAATTTTGCAGGCATTGCGGCGGGTCGAAACTCATAATCCAGTCTTCATGCTTGACGAGATCGACAAGCTCTCGCAGGGATTCCAGGGTGATCCAGCCTCTGCTCTCCTGGAAGTTCTAGATCCGGAGCAAAACAGCGAATTCCGTGACCACTACCTGGAAGTCGCTTTCGACCTTTCCGAAGTGATGTTCATCACCACTGCAAATCGTCTGGATACCATCCCGCGGCCTTTACTCGACCGTATGGAAATCATCCAGCTCTCAGGGTACACAGAAGGCGAAAAGAAAGAAATCGCCAAGGGATATTTGATCCCACGCCAACTGCGCGAGAACAGCCTGCGTGAAAACGAGGTCAGCTTCACGGGTGAAGGATTAGAGGAGATCATTCGTTTTTATACGCGCGAGGCAGGTGTTCGCAACCTTGAACGTGAAATAGGTGGGGTGTGCCGCAAGGTTGTCACGCGCATCGCCGCTGGTGAAGGGAATGGAACTGTCGAAATCACAGCTGAGCGTATTCATGAATTTCTTGGGCGGCCAAAATTCCGCGATCTGGAGGAAATCGCCGAACGGACCTCCTTGGCAGGTGTGGCTACTGGTTTAGCCTGGACCCCCACTGGTGGTGATGTCTTGTTCATCGAGGCCACTCGCATGCCAGGCGGGAAGGGGTTCCAGCTTACGGGTTCGCTAGGCAATGTGATGAAAGAATCTGCCAAAGCTGCGCTCTCGTTCGTCCGGTCGCAGGCCATAAAGTTAGGCCTGGATGAAGGCTTTTTTGCCGAAGCGGATTTTCACCTGCATATACCAGCTGGTGCGCAACCTAAGGATGGCCCTTCTGCGGGTGTTACAATGGCCACCGCCATCGTATCACTGGTTTCTGGACGACCGGTGCGTCCCGATGTGGGCATGACCGGTGAGATTACCTTGCGCGGAAAAGTGATGCCTGTGGGTGGCATCAAGGAAAAGGTCTTAGCCGCGCATCGCGCGGGCCTCAAAACGGTATTGCTACCTAAGCGCAATGAAGATGATCTGGAAGATTTACCGGATGAAGTTCGTGAGGCTATCGAATTTGTCTTCTTGGATTGCGCTGATGATGCGATTGAGGTTGCGCTGGAACCTGCGCCGAAACCCGTGCCAAAGCCCAAAAAGAAACCCACCAAAAAAGGCGCCCCAACAAAGGCTAAAAAGAGTGCTGACGCATAGCTCAATATGGAATTATGATGAGTAAAGTAATGCTCATTGATGACGAGTTTGCCGTAGTCGATCTCTTGACAACCTTTTTAGAGATGGAAGGATACGATGTCATCCCATTTTCTTTAAATGAAGATTTTCTTGAATCCATTCGCAGAAATCATCCTGATATTATCTTGATGGATGTATATTTACGCACTTCTCCTGGTAATGAAAAGGAGGGTCTACAGATCCTCGACCAAATCCGAGAGGACCCAGAATTATCCGATATAAAAGTAATTATGTCCTCTGGAATCGACTTCCATATCCAAAGCGAACAAGCGGGAGCAAATGGATTCTTACACAAACCCTATATGCCAGAAGAATTGATCAATTTAATTAAACTGATTTTGTCATCAGATCGAGAGTGAAATAGTGGCCAAAAGACGTTCACGTACCACGATGAAGTGGTACACCATGGATTTACATTTACATACTCCAGCTTCGAGCGATTATCAGCAGCAAAATGTCAGTTTCCTAGAGATTTTGCAAACCGCCGAAGCGCGTGGGCTGGATATTGTTGCCATTACCGACCATAACACTGTCGCGGGCTACCGCAAAATGCATGAAGAGATCCAGCAGTTGAAGATGCTCAAAGAATTGAATCGGCTATTGCCGGAGGAGCAATCTCGTCTGGATGAATACACTCGCTTATTAGGGCGGGTAATGGTTTTACCTGGATTTGAGTTTACTGCCACATTCGGGTTTCATATACTGGGGGTATTTTCTCCAGATAAGCCGCTGCGTGAGATCGAACACATCTTGTTAGATTTGAGCATCCCCGCCGATCAATTGGACGAGGGTTCTGTAACAGTAGGAGCCAGTGCTGATGTATTGACTGCATATCAAAAGATCAATGTCGCTGGCGGATTGGCGATTGCTGCCCATGCTAATTCGAATAATGGTGTAGCCATGCGCGGTTTCCGATTTGGGGGGCAGACCAAGATTGCTTACACTCAAGACCCCAACTTACATGCTTTGGAAGTGACGGATCTGGATCGCAAAGGGCGGCATAGCACGGCAGGGTTTTTCAGCGGCACCAAACCTGAATATCCGCGGCGGATGCACTGCATCCAGGGGTCAGATGCCCACAGATTGGAAACTGACTCCACCCGCCGAAAAAACCTTGGCATTGGGGATCGAGCAACTGATGTCCGTCTCCCTGAGCTTTCATTCGATGCATTGAAAGACCTCTTTTTGGGCAATGACTTTGCGCGTACACGTCCTCATCGCCACAAGGCGGAACCAGCTTTCGATTTCATTCAGGCGGCGCGAGAAGAGGGCGCTAACATCGTTCAGGATTTCCATGAAGGGATGACCATACGCGGTGGCAAGCTCTATGCCGTCATAGCCGATGTGTGTGCATTTGCCAATACCAATGGTGGTACGATATACATTGGCATGCATCGCGATCCTAAGCGCAGTGTTGTGGGTGTATCCTCAAAGAATCAAGATAGTGCCAAGTTAGAAAAAGAGATCAGTGATCGTATCAGCCCTGAGCTAACTTGCAGTATCGATGCCCATAAATTCCGTGGAAAAGACATTATCCGTGTGTTGATCCCGCGGGGAGAAGATCCTCCTTACGCGGTGGATGAGAGCAAGATCTATTTGCGCACAGAAGCCGAAACCGGCATGGCCGTGCGAGATGAAATCGTCGAGCTGGTCATGCGGGGGCAGGCTGAACTTACACGGGTCGAGGCGCTTGTAGCTCCTTCCTCTGTGGGTGAAGAAGCAATCCCGCTAACCCAAGCTGGACATAAATCTGAAGCTGAAACGGATGCGGAGGCGGCCCCACGCACGGGTGTTGAGATCGTAACTGTCGAAGAGCGCCAAGGTGTGCGTTATTACACTGTGCGAGATTTGCGCAACAATAACGTGGTCAAGAATGTCACCCAAAAATCAGCCCGCAAATTATGGCATTATGCCGTCACGCAGTATGACAAGGTTTCCAAAGACCCTAAGTCCGGGGTCAAGTGGCAAGGCGATTTAGGCTTACTGAATAAACAGAAGATCGGTAACTTCAGCCGCTATGACTTGATTCAACGGGATGCTGTGGGAAATTACCGCTTCTACTTTGGCGTTACCGAGGATGGCATTGGCGAAAATTGGCAACGAATTGTGGGCGTCAGCGAGGAGTAAGGGTGCGTTTGCGATTCGCCATCCTCACAGTTTCCGATCGATCATCAAGAGGTGAGCGCCCAGATGCCTCAGGCCCGGCGCTGAAAGAGAAAGTCGAAGCCCAGGGATGGCAAGTATTAGAGGAAAATATCGTCCCGGACGATCTACTGATCTTACAGGATACTCTGGTTCACTGGGCAGACGGACGCCGTTTTGACGTGATCCTGACCACTGGGGGGACGGGATTCGCCCCCAGGGATATCACGCCCGAAGCCACCCAAGCCGTGATCCAAAAATCTGCCCCAGGTTTGGCTGAAGCCATGCGCTACGAAAGCTTGAAGATCACCCCCCATGCCATGCTCTCTCGAGGCCTTGCTGGCATCCGTGGCAGCACGCTGATCATCAACCTGCCCGGCAGCCCCAAGGCAGCACTAGAGAATCTGGAAGTGGTGATTCCCGTGCTGCCACATGCGGTGGAATTATTGCATGAGGGTGCTGGGGCAGAAGCCGGGCATCAATTTTGAGCTAAACATTCTCAACTGGTGACGCAGAGCGTCGATGTGCGGTTGCGACGCGGAGCATCGCAACCAGAAATTCTTCCCAAACTCATGACACCGCTCTGCGGTGTCATGAGCTCAGGAGCGCTCCGCGCTGCGTACCAACGGACATGCAGAGCCCCACTTGGCCATTTCGACGCAGAGCGTCAAGACGTGGTTGCGACGCGGAGCATCGCAACCAGCAAGTTATACACCTTGCGGTTCTAAACTCACCTGGGGAATATGCGTCAAAGCTTCATCTATGGCTTCCTGGGGGTACTCATAATCTTCCAATTCGCCACTGGTATAGGCCTGGTAGGCTGACAAGTCGAAGTGACCATGTCCAGACAGGTTGAAGAGGATAACTCTCTTCTCACCCTTCTCCTTGGCATCCAGGGCTTCATCGATAGCCACACGCACTGCGTGACTCGTCTCCGGGGCGGGGACAATGCCTTCAGTTTGGGCGAACAACATAGCTGCTTCGAAGGTGGCTAACTGAGGCGTGGAAACCGCTTCGACATATCCGGCGTCGTAGAGAGCGCAGATGCTGGGGGCCATACCATGGTAGCGCAGACCGCCTGCATGGATTGGGGGTGGCACGAACGTGTGCCCGAGTGTGAACATCTTGACGATGGGCGCCATCTTGGCCGTGTCGCCGTAATCGAAAGCGTATGGCCCCTTGGTCAATGTTGGGCTGGCAGTCGGTTCTACAGCTACAAAGCGGGTATCTTTGCCATTGACCAGATTCTCTCGCAGGAAGGGGAAAGCGATGCCTGCGAAATTGGAGCCGCCTCCCACACAGCCGATGACCACATCAGGGTACTCGTCTGCCATATCCATCTGTTTGATAGCTTCCTCGCCAATGACACTTTGATGCATGAGCACGTGATTGAGCACCGAGCCTAAACTGTATTTCTTGGCACCGCCTGAGGTGGCTGCTACTTCGACGGCCTCAGAGATAGCAATGCCCAGCGAACCTGGGCTCTCTGGATCATCTGCGAGCACGGATTGGCCAAATTGGGTTTTATCTGTGGGGCTGGCGAAGACTTCAGCGCCGTATGTTTCCATCAGCACGCGGCGATAAGGCTTCTGCTCGTAGGACACCTTGACCATATACACTTCGATGGGCATATCGAAGAAATTGCCGGCCAGGGATAGCGCTGAACCCCACTGCCCCGCGCCTGTCTCGGTGGTCAGAGCGCCAGTACCTTCGACTTTGTTGTAGAAAGCCTGGGCTACAGCGGTGTTGGGTTTGTGGCTGCCCGAGGGAGAAACCCCTTCGTGTTTGAAGTAGATATGCGCCGGGGTGCCAAGTGCTTTCTCCAGGCGTCGAGCCCGGATCAAAGGGGTGGGCCGCCAGAGTTTGTAGATCTCACGCACTTCTTCAGGGATATCGATATAGCGGTCGGCGCTGACTTCTTGCATGATCAATTCCATGGGGAAGAGCACGGAGAGGAAGTCTGGTGTGACTGGTTCTTGAGTCTGAGGGTGCAGCACCGGGGTGGGGGGCACCGGTGAATCAGCGTTGATGTTGTACCAGGCTTTGGGTAGATCGCTCTCGTTGAGTAGGAATTTCGTTTGAGACATTTTTCTGCTCCTTTTTATGGGTGTGGGTGGGGGGGAGGGGGATGTGGGGGGGCTCTCCCCGCCCCCCCCCCCCCCCCCCCCCCCCCCCCCCCTACATTAATTAAACAAGTGCCAGGCCACGTACAGGCTCGATCGCCTGCAGGGCTTTCGCATAGGCATAACTGGGTAATTCCATCGCTTCACGCACCATTAAGATCGTTTCGTGAGCCTCGCTGCGCATGCGTTGGTTCCCCTGGGCGAGGATATCGTTGACCAGATCAGGATCACGTTCAAACTGAGTCCGGCGCTCCCGGATGGGGTCAAGGAAATCGTTCAGGGCGCGGATCAGGCTCTGCTTGACTTCCACATCCCCCACTTTTCCACCTCGATAACGTTCTTTCAATTCGTTCACCTCAGCAAGGTCGTTGTTGAAGTGCTCGTGGTAGACAAACACAGGATTGCCTTCCACCTGACCGGGTGTATCAGCGCTGAGGCGCTTGGGGTCGGTGTACATGCTCATCACTTTATGCTCTACGCTGGTGGCATCATCGCTGAGGAAGATGGCATTATTCAGGCTTTTACTCATTTTGGCGCGACCGTCTGTACCGATGAGTGTGCCCTCGATCTGATATTCGGGAATGGGGAAGATGTCTGCGTACATGCGGTTGAAGCGCCTGGCCAGCTCGCGTGCCAGCTCGAGATTGGCGCGGTTGTCAGCACCGACTGGGACAAGATTGGCGCGCGGCAGCAGGATATCGGCAGCCATAAGTACCGGATATCCCAACAACCCAAAAGGTTGCGCTTTTAGCTGCGCGGCCTGAGTCATTTCTTTCAGAGAAGGTATGCGTTCCAGGCGCGGCACGCTGACCAGCATCTCCAGGAGCGTGTTCAATTCGAAGTCTCGGGGATGATGCTTTGCACGAAGATGGTGCTCAGTTGGGGATCGATCCCTACGGAGAGATAGTCAAGCACCAGTTGGTGGATATTCTCTTTCAACTGAGCAATATGGCTTTTCTGGGGTCGCGTGGTAAGGGTATGAAGATCGGCAATGATGAAGAAGCACTCATACACTGCTTGCGACTTCACCCGGTTGGCAAGGCTGCCAAGGTAATGTCCCAGATGCAATGCCCCAGTCGGACGGTCTCCGGTTAGTAAGCGTTTTTTCATAATTCACTCCTATTTAGCCACTGAGATCACAAAGATCTCAGAGATTTATCTCGGAAATCTCTGTGGACTCTGTGGCCCAAAAACAAAAAGCCCTCGTCCACAAAGGGACGAGGGCCATCTGGCTCCCGTGGTGCCACCCAATTTAGGCTGGAGGATCCTGTCTTCTCAAAAATATTGGCGAGAATGTAAGTCAGATTGCCAATCTGACCCACAAGGCGTAAGTCAGATTGGCAATCTGACCTACATCGCGAAATATTTCGAGAAGGCAGCCTGGGTTAACCAAAAATCCCGCCGGTGATGCGACGGGAAAACTTGCTCGTGTTAGCCCAAAGGCCAGCCTCACTCTTTGGTAGTCTTGTGGTTTGGTTAGTTGGATAGTTTGTTCGTTGGGCATATCTTTTTTGATCCCAACTATCGAACTATAAACTAAGTAACAACGCAACTACTTTACCCTGATAACGGTGGCAACTCCGGCTCAGGTTACTTACCCTTCGACTTAGCTCAGTACAGGCTCAGGGTGTTCGCCCTGCAACTCTGAGGCCCATTCGACATCGGCGTGCGGACGAGGATCACACCATTTCCTCGCTCTCTGAGCCGTCGTTTAGACGTCTACTATTCCTCTTCACAGTTTTTACATTTTCAAATGTTGGCGGTGTTTATACCTTACGAGATCAGGTTTGTCAAGTATGTCATTGGAATATTTAAGTGGTATTCTCGCCAAGGTTTCAAAGAAAACTCCTCGGTCTGGAGACCGGTCTGAGCAATTTTGCGATAAACTTTCTTTACAGTCTACTTATAGTATTGAAAATATGACTCTACTGCAGTAACTCAGGCAAAACAGAAGCGTTGAGCAACAAAAA
>CAZUSV010000035.1:14939-35366 GCA_964622645.1 uncultured Anaerolineales bacterium | reverse complement strand
CCTCTCCCTGCCGCCCCCCCCCCCCCGCGGGGGCGGTGCCGCCCCCCCCCCCACCCCCTATTTTCGGGTTTCTCGTCTGTAATATGACATGATCAAGTTTATCTCTTGTCAAATGTTTTTGACCCTTTATTGGGGAAACTCATATTACTCGAATACTATTCGTCCAAAAAAATATCCTATTCTATGGGAAGAATGTCTTTACAATCGGGATATATGCCACTATAAAAACCGCTTTTGATACGATAAATTAGCAGGAACAGTTTGGGGCCGTACAGACTGAACGCGCCACCCAAATCTAGAAACATACTTCTTACAACCATATTACATTGCTATGCTACGAGATGCGTTTACCCAATTGAAGTTGTTCGATGGCTTTAGTTTAGCTCAACTGGAAAGCCTTGCTCCGCTATTTAATTTGTGTTCTTGCCATAGAAATGAAGCTATTTTCAACCAGGGGGATGTTGCAGACAACTTATATATTGTCGTGGAAGGCTGTGTAGCCATTTGTTTTAATCCAGATGATGGAGAGCCGATCGTAGTTGCTCAAATTGATAAAGATGGTGTATTCGGTTGGTCGGCTGCTTTTGGAAGTGACCATTATACATCCGGTGCAACCTGTCTCGAAGAAACCATACTGTTATGCGTTCGTGGTGATGATCTCAAGAGATTCCACGAAAAACATCCAAAAACGGGTATACTTCTATTAGGTCGCCTGGCTGAGGTAGTTGCGCGACGTCTAAAACGTACCCATACCCATGACCAGGTGGTTGCCATGCTCGAGCATGGGCTGAAAAATGGTGTCAGACCGCTTGGAGGATGAAGTATGACAGAAACTACAAATGATCAAGAAGGCTATTCCAAGGAAGAGATGCTCAAAGGCTTGATCGCCCAGGTCAGTGCCTATGTTGAGCAATACCATGGGGGTTCAGTGGAAATGGTCGCCCTGGATGGCAATGAACTCAAGGTGCGTCTCGGGGGGGCTTGTGTGGGATGCCCTCTTTCAACAGCCACGTTACAAGGTTGGGTTGCCGGAACGGTGAACCAGTTCTTCCCTGATGTAGACGTTGTTGGTGTAGATTGATAGGAGGGTTGGTGATGGGTTTCTTCGATGTGGTCGCATTTATGGGTTGGATGATGCGCTTTTTGGGACTTTTGGTCTTCGGTGTTGCCGCAGGCTGGTTCACCCTCTTCGCTTTCAAAGGTTCCGAAGGGCGGTGGCAGTTACAAAGCGCGGTTTTCTTGGGGATCTTCGCCTTTACGGCGCTGCTAGCTAACTTTACGTCTGCGGGAGGGTTGGGTGGATTTGTGCTAGGCCTTGGTGGCGGATTGCTCTATTGGGGATTGCGAGGGGAGAGGCCACCCGATGAGGAGCCTTCTGATGAGGAATAACACTGTATTTTTTCAGGAAATACGAACGGGCACCCACTTTCAGCGTGAGTGCCCGTTTTTGCGCCAATTGGCGTAGTATTATCGCCAATTAGCTGTCCCAATGCAGGCGCACTGGGGGATAATTTTGTCCAGATTTATTCCTCACCCTCTGCCCCGTGTTCTTCCTCGACGATGGGGTTGCGGGCCAGAAATTCCTCGACCAGCAGGATATTATCCCCGGCACGCTGAATGGTCTTAAGCAGCGTTCCCATGGTGGATATCTCTTCGAGCTGTTCAGCCACAAACCAGCGCAGGAAATCCTGAGAGATATAATCCTTGTCCTTGACAGCGATGTCCATCAGGTTGTTGATCATCTTAGTGACATCGGTTTCCCAATCCAGGGCCAGTTGCGCGCAGTGCTCCGGACCAGAGAATTCGTAAAAGGTTTCGCCGATGGCCGGGATGCGTACTTCTCCGCCAGCTTCAACCACATAGTGGGCGAACTTCATGGCATGTTCCTTCTCCTCTTCGGCCTGCCGGTAGAAGAAGGCCGCCAGTTGGGGAAGATCGTCGGCATCGAAATAAGCCGCAATGCTGACATATTGCAAGCTGGCAGCAAATTCGGCTCCAACCTGGGCGTTGATGGCATTTTCAAGTTCTTTACTGATAATCATTAGGGGAAACTCCTTTTTCTAAACTTTCTTCCTGATATATTTCTACTTCCCTGATAGTTTGGTGTCAACGCTTTTTGTGACACGGATTTCAATTGATTGCCAGAGGCGTGCCTGCGACATCACGGATGTATGGAAATTATTCATAAAACTTCCGTGTTAATGCGCTTGCATCCGTGTACAAAATGGAAAGTGTCAAGTGGTTAGATACATATTGGTATGTGGGAAACGCACAACGCCGTTGGCGACCCACCCATTTTGAGATTATAGCATGACGAATAGGAAGCAACTGTTAGCGTTTTGTAAAAGAAACTCGAGCAGATTACTGTAAACGGATTGTTGGATCGGATTGAGCGGATGCTGTGAACGGATTTTCAGAATGGATTGAGCGGAAACATACCCGCGAAATCAGCTCGCCCAATCCGTTCTATCATTCGTTCAATCCGCTACCCTAATCCGCTGTCAGTAATCCGCTCAATCAGTTCTCCAATTCTGCTCACAGCAATCCGTTTCACTCTTCTTCTCTCAACCAATCCGGCACAAACAGCCACTGGCGGTTGAGGCGGTGTTGGGTAATATCCTTGGGAGGCAATATGCGCCGCCATTCCAGACTGCGCTTGCCAAAGTTGATCAACAGCCCTACCGGACACCCTGTGACGGCCAGGTAGCCTATGACTTGAGCCATATGGCTGTTGTCGAGCCCATTCAGGGCTTTGATTTCTACAACCACTTGCTCAGCAACAATGAAATCAGGGATATAGTCACCGATCAGTGTGTCCCCGCGCAAGCTATCGAAAACTTCGAGCAATTTTTGGGCTTCGTAAGGTAGAGGCGCTTCGTCGAAGTGCACCTGTAAATCTCGCTGATAAGTGTTCTCGCGAAACCCGGGGCCCCGTTCTCGATGCGCAGCCATGGCACACCCAATGATCTTATAGGTGAGATTATCATAAGGTGTCTGAATTCTCTTCTTATTCATAGCACCCTCCTACCTATACAATCCGTTCAATCTGTTCCCAAAAATCCGCTCACAGCAATCCGGTTTCACAAGCTCATCGCACACCCATCTGCCCGAGGATCACTGCCACCCCATAGCACGCCACTCTCTGGATCACGCATGATGACCTGACCGCGACCGAACAGGACGCGCCCGTAGCCATCGATTGCTTCCACAGGATGTCCCATCTTCTCTAGAGCTTCGATTACCTGTGCAGGGATGCCGGTTTCTAAAGCAACACTACCCCCGGCCTCGCCAGCGTTGATGCAGAAGCGCGCTCGGTCAAGCGCAGCTTGGGGATCGAGATCATCGTCAATCAAGGCGCAGGCAACTTGCAAGTGCCCTTGCGGTTGCATGAACCCGCCCATGACGCCGAAGCAGGCGAATATTTCGCCTGACCGGGGACGTGAGACCGCAGACCGAGACTCCCCGTCTTCCGTCTCACGTCCTCCGTCCAAAGTTATCATAGAAGGGATAATTGTATGATAAGGTCTCTTCCCAGGCATCAGCATGTTGGGATGCTTCGGATCGAGGCTGAAGTTATGGCCCCTGTTTTGCAAACTGAAACCCCAGCCTTTGGGCACGATCCCGGTTCCAAAACCCATATAGTTGCTGTTGATGAAAGAACAGGCGTTGCCCTCGCCATCGACTACGCTGAGATAGACGGTGTCTGAAGAAGCCACGGGTGTGCCATGCTGGTGGTCAAGCGTGGCGCGTTGCGGATCGATCAGCTCCCGGCGTTCATCAGCGTACGACTTAGCGAGCAGTTCATCCAGGGGGATGTCAGAAAACTGCGGGTCACTGACGTACCAGCGTGTGTCGGCGAAGGCCAGGCGCAGGGCTTCGATTTGCAGGTGCAGACGCTCCACCGAGAGCGGTTCTAGTTCATCGAGGTCGAAACCTTCGAGAAGGTTCAATCCCAGCAGCGCAGCCAGGCCTTGTCCGTTGGGAGGGCACTCCCACACGCGGTAACCTCGATAAGTGGTGCTGATGGGTTCATCCCAGGTGGCTTGATGGCCAGCCAGGTCAGCGACTGTCATGCAGCCACCTGCATCCTGGATCACCGCCGCGATGGCCTCGGCAATTTCGCCCTGGTAGAAGGCTGCTTTTCCGCCCTCGGCGACTGCTTGGAAGGTGCGTGCCAGCCCTGGGTTGTGGAAGATCTCTCCTGCTTGTGGAGCTCGACCATCTATCGTCAGTTCACGACCGTTTAGCGATTGGCTCAATTGACGTTCTGCACCGCGCCCCCAGAAGTAAGCCGTTGTGGGCGCCACAGGGAACCCCTCTTCGGCCAGGCGGATGGCAGGTGCTAAAACCTCAGCAATTGATAAGCGCCCATTGCGTTCGACCAGGTCGCACCAGGCCGAACATGCGCCAGGGACGGTGATCGTGTAAGGGTGGTAGGGGTTCGAGATTGGAGATTGGAGATTGGTGAATAAGCCGGCACCTTTAACCAGATCAACAGTCAATGAAGCGGGAGCGCGGCCAGAGCCGTTGAGCGCCGTGACTTCTCCAGATTGCGTCTCGTAGAAGAGGGCAAAAGCGTCGCCCCCAATGCCGGTAGAAGTTGGTTCGGTGACGTTGAGTGCCGCGGCAGTGGCGATGGCCGCGTCGGCAGCGTTGCCACCTTGGCTCAGGATTTCTAAACCTGCTGCAACTGCCAGGGGCTGAGTTGTCGCCACCATGCCGCGCCTTCCCACAACCGGGGAGCGCCGGGAATCAAATCTATATTCAAATTGCAAGATGAACTCCTAGAACTGAACCAAGCGGAACTGAGTCTGTACGTCCGCTCTGGCTAAGATTTCCCAATTATACTAGAAGCTCAAGCTTAACCAATCCGTTCCTGTGATCACTGAGCAGCTCAGGGCGATGAAGATGATCAGCAAGATGAAGCCGCAACCACACCCAGTGCACGAAGCTCCGCGGCCAAATCCAAAGCGACCCTGTAGCCAATCGAAAACTTTATCGAGGATAAATAGTTTCAATAAACCGGATAGACAACCTGGACGATTGTTCACACTTTACTCCTTTTGAATCGGTTCTCTAGGAATTCCCGTGGTAATGTCCAGATTTTGGGGGTATGGGGCGTGCGGAGCACGCCCCATACCCCCAAAATCTGGGAGCTACCCCAGCGATTCCTGGAGAGCATTTGAATCAGTCTTTGACAAAGTATACGGATTTTTTTGGGGGAGGTCGCACGATTGTAGGGTTATGGAAGTAAACCAGGTCGTAAGGAGCGGATCACGTCCAGGGACTCTAGGGCCTGCTGCAAACTTAGTTCAAAGATCACCGGCCCCGTGAAGTTTGCTTCCACTAATCGGTCCAGGAAGCGCCCCACATCCAAATCACCAACTCCCAGAGCTTGGTGATCCTTCCCATATCCGATATTCATTTCCGGGCCTTGCCAGGGACCATCGTGAAGATGGATTTCTACCAGGCGCGGCAGGCACTGCTCCAGGGCAGCGAAGATCTCGATGGGACCGGAGAAACCCACCAGGACATGACCGGTATCCAGGCACAGGGAAAGATCTAAATCCTCGGCCAGTTCCAGGGTCAGCTCGAAAGGAAACTCGATGGTTTCGATGGCCAGTTTACGGCTGGGAAGGCCGGTTTCGGAGAGTATGGTTTTCAGGCTTTCTGCAGCACTACCTTGGAATTGACGCAGCAGCAGACTCTTGGCGATCTGGGGGAGATCCATGCGGTAAAACTCAGCCGCCAGGGCGCCCGTAGCGTGGAGTACGTATACCTCCGGTTCAAGGGGTTGCGTGACCTGGATACAGTCGATCACCGCTTGTACAGAGCCTTCCCGTACAGGTGTCTGTGGCGTAGAGGTTTCAACGGACCACAGCGGTAAGTGCAAAGTGTAAGCCACCCCGGTCTCAGCTTTGAGTTCGACAAGTTTTTCGATGGCTGAGGGAGAATAGGTTTGGGGCAGGAAAAGATTCAGGTCACCCCCCAGTTCTATGGGATTAAACCCCTTTTCGATCAAGGGCCTGATGAGATCGACGTGCTCGAAGCCAGCGATATGGGTCATGAGTTCGTGTGCGGAAAGCCCTGGCGGGATCAAGGCATCCAGTTGGAATGCGTGGATACCAAAGCGCATAGAGTTATCCTCGTAACAAAAAAGACTGCACTTTTGGCAGTCTCTTGAGTGTGAACTAAACTTGTTGTCAGGAACTTGCTAATGGGAGTTCGGCACGTTCTCCTGTTGCCTCATTTACAAAAATCAGCTCTTTAACATTCTCATGCAATAGTTGTTCATTTGCATTAAGCAATTCAATACCAAAAAGCGTGCCATCTGGAGCAATATCGACCACCACTTCATCGCTTATTCGAATTGACTCCACTTGGTCTTGTTTATCTTTGAAACGGAGATATGCAATGTTATACCGGGGATCGTAAGAAAATTCCATCTTGAGTATCCTTTAGTTTTAGAAATAACGAGTGATCACTGTAATCACAAGCCAATCATCATTTTCCAAAACTGCAAACGCTTCCACTTGCTTGGTTCTATAATACTTGCCTTGCCATTCACTGTCAAATGAAAAATTCCGTCGGAAACCTGTACGACCATATTTGGCTGGAAAGCGTTCACCTTTTTCCAGAGTGGCGGTGATTTCATTTTCAGTCGCCCCGCGCTCTTTCATGCGTTGTTGAGCATGAGAATGTATTCTTATCCTCGCCATTAGATGATTATAATTTGATTCCCTTCAACCACTTCACCAATCACCCACAAGGGTTGGCCGATCTCTTCAGCATGTCTCAACATCCCAGCGACTTTATCCGGTGCAACGGCCAATAGAAGTCCACCGCTAGTCTGAGGGTCGAAGAGCAACATTTCTTCGTACTCTTCGAGATTTCGCTTGAAGTCTACGTGTGCTCGATAATACAAGCGATTATCCGCAGCGCCGCCTGGGAAGACGTAATTCTCGGCGTATCGGCGCGCGCCGGAAATGAAAGGGATTTTCTCCCACTCGAAGCGCAGGCCGACCTGCGAGGCAGATGCCATCTCCCAGGCATGGCCCAGCAGACTGAAGCCAGTCACATCTGTGGCTCCTCGAACGCCAAACTCCACAGCAAGAGAGGCAGCATGCTTATTAAGACGCGTCATCCATTCGATGACTTCATCGATATCTTCAGGGGAGGCCTTGGCCTGTTTTATTGCCGTGGTCGTAGCGCCAAAGCCCAGTGGTTTGCTGAGTACAAGAACATCTCCAGGGCGAGCGCCGCCCTTGGTCATGAGCTGTTCAGGATGAGCAAATCCCAGCACGATCAAGCCGTATTTGGGTTCCTGATCCTGTACGGTGTGACCGCCGGCCACGACCACCCCAGCCTGGAGTGCTATTTCGGCGCCACCGCGCAGGATTTCGCTCAGAAACTCAGCCGGCAAATCTGGAGGAAAGGCGGCCACATTCAGGGCCAGGAAGGGGGTTGCCCCCATGGCATAGATATCCGAGAAGCTGTTGGCCGCGGCAATGGCACCGTACTCATAGGGTGTGTCCACCACTGGGGTGAAGAAATCGGTCGTCACGACCAGGGCGCGCTGGTCATCGATGCGCCACACCGCAGCGTCATCGGGATCGTCCATGCCGACCAGTAGATCGGGATAGTCATGCTGATTGAAAATATTCCCAATCGGACGCAGTACCTGCGCCAGCGTTTCCGCATTCAGCTTGGACGCTCAACCAGAACAACTCGACAATGTGGTCAGGCGGATTTTATGTTCAGAAGGCGTTATCGCGTTTTGGTCACTCATAAATCCGTTAATAGGCTCCCGAATGTGTCTTGAAATATATTCTGCCAGGAACGCGGTTCCTGCCAGGAACCGCGATCCTCGTATATTCGCTTAGGCCGGTCTCCTGACCGAGCCGCTCCGGGTCGGTCAGGAGACCGGCCTAAGCTGCAAATGCAAAACAATAAGTTACTATCTTTACACTGAATTAAGCTTTGCACGTTGAAGGTATTTAATTCTTTCAACCTTCAACGTGCAACTTTCAACGTCAGGTTATATTTCGTTGATTTCTAAGGGGAAATCGAACTGCCGGGCTGCTGGGTGTTTTCCAACTCCGGTAATGGGAACAGGAAAGGATTGTCGCTGGGCAGCAGCATTACGTCGATGAAGGGAGTCAGCTCTTCGATATAGCGATATTTCAGCAGGTCAGGGCTTTCTTCCAAGACAGCCGCGATTAACGCTAATGCCTCGGCTTCTGCCGTGGCCTGGATGACGCGTGCTTCAGCATCAGCGTTGGCCTGGATGACGATGGCCAGGGCTTCACCTTCAGACTCGATCACGGCGGCGTCGGCCACACCCTGGGCGGTCTTGCGGGCCTGTTCGGCTTCTTGTTCTCTCTGCTGTACCACGAAAGCAGCCTGCTGGGCTAGCTGTTCGGCGATCTGCTTTTGCTCCACAGAGGCGGCGTACTCAGGCGAGAAGGTGATATTGCGCAGCACGAAATCGGCCAGTAAAAGACCATTTTCTGCCAGAACAGTGGTCATTTCATTTTCCATTTGTGCGGCCATCTCAAGCCGTTTGGTGCTGTAGACCTGATCCACGCGGAACTGAGAGACTGCATCACGGATGACGCCTCGAGATAGTGGTCTAACCAAGTCGTCGGTGTAACGTTTCTGCCAGGTGATATGCAGATCGACAACCTTATCGGGATCGATCGAAAAGATTACTGAGGAGTCGATCAAGATCTCCTGCCCATCCGAGGTACGAGCTGAGACCGAATCATCTCCAGCGATCTGACCTTCCGCATGCGCGATCGACATAGTGTAAGTCTGTTTAGAGATGTTGTAAATTACTACAGACTCCGCATAAGGGATCACCCAGCGCAAACCGGGTTGTAAGGCGTTTTCGCGATAACCTTGGGGAGCTATCGCCGAAACCACTACGCCACGTTCTTCAGGTTGAATAAAAACTAAACCTGCGCTGACGGTGTTCAAGATCAGCGCAAATAACAAAGCAACCAGCAGACCAGAGATCATTCCTTTGACTGGCCTTCGTTGGGATGCACGCAATACTGTAAAAACCAGCAATCCCACGACCACTAGCCAGGATAATCCGGCAACAGCAGATACAACAACGGTTATATTCATCTTTTTCTCCTTTGAATCTATTTATAACTAAACCAAAAATGATACCATGCCTTTGGTTTTATAGGCATGTTCGCTGAACGGGTCTCTAGGAAATCCCTTGGAAATGGTCCCACCCCCCAAATCTGGGAGCTACCCCGGCGATTCCTAAAGAGTTCGCTGTATTTTACGTCAAAACCTGCCTCAATGGCCCTATATTATTGAGGGTATGGCTAATTGTTAATAAAAATTCTATAAAATGATACACTTATGCCATGCGAACGGCTGTAGGTAAGATCACTGAGATAATCTCAGGATTTAATGCCCAGATTTCAATCAGGATTGACTGCCCAGGGGAGATGATTCCTGCTCCTGGAGAGTACCTTCTGGCCGATGAGCCCGGAGATGCGGACTCCGTTTTGCCTGTTCCGCTCTTTGATGTTTGGGATTCGTCCTCAGGGGCCTCATCGGCACTGCAACCTTCTTATCCAATACCTGCTTCATGGCAACCAGGTTCACACCTAAATCTGCGCGGGCCCCTGGGAAGAGGCTTTGATATTTCTGCGGACACTCGTCATCTAGCCCTGGCTGCTTTAGGAGATGACGGTTCTCGCCTGCTCCCGCTGTTGCACTTGATCCCCGACGCGGATGTGGCACTTTTTACCAACAATCCCCTGCCGGCCCTCCCCGCTGCGCTGGAAATCCACCCCCTGAATGACCTACCTGAATCACTAACCTGGGCTGATACTCTGGTCTTAGAACTCCAAATACAAGATTTACCTTCCTTGCGCCAGGTGCTGGCTCTTGATCCCCATGAGCACATCCCTTGCCTGGCTCAGGCTCTCATCACAACTCCCATGCCCTGTGGCGCCCTTGCGGATTGTGGTGTTTGCGCTGTTCCAGCCCCAAAAGGGTATAAGTTGACTTGCAAAGATGGCCCCGTGTTTGACCTGCAAAAGCTAAAATGGTAACCCGGAGGAGATAACCTTTATGGCTGATATTCGCATTGATGTTGCTAAAGTTTGTGGCCACTGCAATGCCGCGTTGGAGAATGGAGATTCATTTTTACTTCGGGGGACGAGCATCACCCCTCAAGGGCATTGGAAATCTTGTCAGATAGCCCTCGCTTCGGTGGTGATGAATGCGGGGCGTCTGCGCATTAGCGAATCTCCAATCTACATTGCCTGCCCTGATCCAGGTACCGGTGAGGGTGGCAATGTGACCTTTAGATTGTCCTTCGTAGATGACCATGAATACGATCAAGATCAAACCGGTTGAGATAATTGGCGCATGTCCTATCTCTCTGACTTTCCAAGATGAATTTCAGATCGAAGGCATGCGCCTGAAAAATCCACGGGGGAGTAGGATTTGTTTTGCTTTGATCGGTCAATTGCCAATTTCAACATGGCAGCTCCAGTGCGGGAGCCGCTTCTTCGCCCATGTATCCTGTCCCGGCTGTACAACAGACCTTGAGGATGAGAACCGGGTGGTATTCTTATTAGGGCATGCTGATAAATGGTCCCTGGCTCAGACCATCTCTGAGTATCTGAGGCTTTCAAAGCTTCATGGAGAACCAGAAAATGCCCTGGCTTTGAAGAATGCGGCCATCGAATACCAAAATCTGGGCGAATTTCAACAGGCTGAGCGCAAAATGGAAGCGGCTTTGCGAGCCTTGCAGACTTTTTCTGCTAATAAAGATGGCAATGTATGAACATCCTTGTATTCATCGCGCACCCTGACGACGAAACCATCCTTACTGGAGGCGCAGTCGCCCTGCTGGCGCGCGCCGGAGCCGATGTCCACTATCTCTGCGCCACGCGCGGCGAAGGCGGTGAAGTGGGGGAACCGCCGCTGTGCACCCAAGACGAACTGGGAAAATTCCGTGAATCAGAGATGCGCTGTGCGGTGCAGGCATTGGGAGGCAAAAGCGTTACTTTTTTGGATTATGTCGACCCATTGGTTGGGGAGCAGGACGTCCTTTACCCTTACACTCTTGATCTGGATGAGTTAACAGCCCGCCTGATAGAGCATATTCAATCTCTCAACCCAGTAGCAGTGATCACGCACGGCTCCAGTGGAGAGTATGGTCACCCAGCCCATGTGCTCACTCACCGGGCTTCATTGAAGGCTGTAGAAATTCTTGATGATGATGCCCCACTGCTTTACACCTTCAACGCTGGTTTCTCTGGTCACCCTCGGCCGCGCCATCTCAACCCTGAAGACCCAGCCCATCTTGTGCTGGATGTGGGTCCTGCATTCCAGCAAAAAGTCGCCGCCGCCCTGTGCCACCGCACCCAGAACGCCCTCTTCGTGCGTCGCTCTTCCAAACGCGCTGGACGGCAGCTGACGATCCCCGAAGTTTTAGTGAAAGTCGAAGGCTTGCACCGCCGATTTCCGCTAGAAAAAGGCCAGCCAGAAGATGATGTTACTGTAATGTTAAAGCCCTGGGTTCTCATGAAGAATTCTTAGAACTAAAATATTTTTTCTAATGTGAGTATCATGGAAAGAAAAAATCTCAAAGAATACTACAGTTACATAATTATTTATGCCTTTATGAGTGCACTTTATCTTTATGTGCGGTTTTTTGCTTTAGATGAAAACCTTTTTGGATTTGATCAGTTGAAGAATTTGAAATTTCGGGTTGTTTTTATTTCCTATGCTTTCATATGCTTAATTATTGTGTTGACTCCGATAATTATTCGTAGATTTCAGTTTTCTTTAGGTATTGAATCAATGGATCGGATTCAATTCTTTGTACTTGCTTTGACAGTTGCACTGATCTGCGCTACTTTATTCTTTCTATTCAGAAATGAATTCATTAATTCAGATGGGCAAAAGTATAGTTTCAAGTTTTTACGAGATATTCCTGAAATGGGCGCGCATATGACTCATGATGAAATGTGGGAACTTTATCTTCATTCCAGGTTTTGGTATTACATGGATCATTTTTTTGGCTGGTCTGTTCCATTTTCTTATCAAATAATGTCTTCATTTGCTGGCGGAGTATTCATCTTCATTCTTAGCTATTTCTCAAAGAATTATATTTCTTCTGGGATTTATTTTTTTATTGGTATGCTATCTGGGGGATATATGCAGTTGTTTTTTGGGGATGTTGAGAATTACACCTTAGTAACTGTATTATTGCTGGTATATATTATTTTGAGTATAAGATTTATAGCTCGGAAAAATAGCATAATTGCTCCGTCAGTCGTATTGGCCATTGCTATTTCTTTTCACTTATTGGCAGGTTGGTTATTGCCAAGTTTATTACTTCTATATTGGTGGGCATTCAAACGGCGAGATACTCAAAAAATTATGTGGAGCCTCCTTTTGTCTGGATTGGTTATTGGAATAACCTTGTTATTCTTTCATTACAATGGCTTGCCAATTGATAAATTATTCTTCGAGAGTCATGCTTTGGGGCATGGAGGCACAAAACGAATGCTGGTGATGCCTTCTTGGGAACATTACAGCCAGATTGTGAATCTGCTCTTCCTGTTGTTTCCTTCTTTATTATTTTTCATTCCGATGATTTCCCATAAACGAATTCTTCTTACAGATGAAAATATTTTTCTGATTATCTCATCACTATGTATGTTGGTATTGATGTTCATTTGGAATCCGATCCTCGGTGTGTACGAAGACTGGAACTTGTTTGCACCGGGGATGATCTCTTTAGCCACTCTCTTTTGGCGGAACTTTTCAGTCATCGAAGATATGAAACATAAACCGCAGATATTCATTGGAATTTTTTTGATTTCTTCACTGCATTCTTATTCGTGGATAATATCTAACCATTTCTACAATTCGTGATTATCCCTCATGACGAAATTCGACTTATCACTCGATTTGCCTATGATGAATGCGGCCGGCACCCTGGGCTTTGCACCTGATCCCAAAGGCCCATTGGATATATCAGCCTTTGGCGCATTCGTCACCAACCCCATCAGCCGCAAACCGCGTAAACCAGCTCGAGGGACACGTTTTCTGCGCTACCCAGGAGGCTTCTTACTGCACACAGGTTTGCCCAACCCCGGATTGTCTGGGGCGATTCGACGTTTTGGTGAACGTTGGGCGCGTTCGCCAATTCCGGTGATCATTCACCTGCTGGCCCAAGAGCCAGATGAATTGGTTGGCATGGTCGAACGCCTGGAAATGGTTGCGGGGATCATGGGCATCGAAGTCGGCTTACCCCCTGACTGCGACCCAGATCTAGCCGGCCAGATGGCTCAGGCGACTTTTGGTGAACTGCCCGTGATCTTGCGCGTCAATCTGGATGTGAGTGATGATATCCTTCAGGCGATCCTCGGAGCAGGGGTGAGTGTTATCAGCCTGGGAGCACCCCGCGGTACATTGCTCGATGAAAGTGGCACACCAATTTCTGGGCGACTATATGGCCCGGGGGTATTTCCCCTGGCGCTCAAAGCCCTGGAAAAGTTTTCGAGATTAGGTGTCTCTACCATTGGGGGAGGGGGTGTATACAGCCAGGCGCATGCTCAGGCAATGTTGACTGCTGGGGCATCTGCTGTACAGTTAGGTGGGGTCCTCTGGCTTGGAGAAATTCCCATCGGATGTTGATGTCAACTAGGGTTCATTTGTGCTTTCGAGAAATTAATTTATCGCAACTTGTACTAATCTTAAATCAGATAATGCTAAGGGCAATATTCAATTGGAACGCCGAGAATATATCCATCTGGATAGTACCCTAATACACCAGAACCGCTCTCGGCATGGACCTGATATTCCACTGTACCGTCAACAGTGCCCAGTTCTACACCTGCTTCAGAACTAACGACGATGATGAAACCGTGTAACCCACCCATCGCGTAATCGTGAACAGGGGCAGTGTGCCATGAGCCTACATAACCATTATTTCCCATATATCGGTATCGAATGTAGGCGTCTACAATGCCCGTAGGGTGGCTAATATTGGCACGTATGCTCAAATCTTCAGCCTCACATCCTGCGCTCCCCGCACCTGGCCCATAATACACAATCGATTCTAATGAGCTAACATTGGAGATAATCACAGGGATGACCCCAGGCCATGGGAATAATCCGCGCATTGGGATATCTGGAGAGGGAGTGCCAGGTGGAGTGTCACCTTTGCCTGCAGCCGCTATGGAAAATGTGACCAGGAACAACATTGCTGTCAGGGTGCATACTCGGATTATTTTGAACATGTCTGCCTCCTATAAGGATTTTAAGATGACCAAAGGGTAGCAAAGAGATGTTCAGAAATTGTTTAGAACCTGTAATAAAGGGGTAATAAGTATTGAAAAGATAATCAATTCCCAACAGAAAAATCCTTACGCATCACAAATTGCCTTTCCCTTCGATTAGCGGACATATGCGTGATGCCGAAAGGCGGAGAGCCCCACAAGGGGATGATATTCGAGTCCCCCGCCCCCTGCGCACACCCTTTGTTCGGGAAAGTCCGTTCCATGGATGTGCAGTTACACTACATTATTAATATTTTAGATCTGTCAAATGTAGCATTAGTTCATGGTTCCAGTTTGGCGAAATTGATGGCTCTTGTATGGGTCTCCAGGAATCGCCGGGGTAGATCCCAGATTTGGGGGTATGCGGCGTGCGGAGCACGCCGCATACCCCCAAATCTGGACATTACCACGGGAGTTCCTAGAGACCCTCTTGTCTAGAACCGTAGGCTCTCTGCTTTTATGGTAGACTACTAATAAGTACTTACCAGAAAGAATTTGAAATTAATGCGCCTGTGAAATTGTCTAGCTACTCAGCCAGACAGGGAAGCTTCCATAAAAAGGATGTTTGATGTCCATACAAACCATCAGTCGCTATGAAATTGAAGACAAATTGGGCGAAGGAGGCATGGGGGAGATCTTTTTAGCACGTGACCCTTACATGAAACGTCGAGTGGCAATCAAGGTCTTATCGCACCATTTGACAACCAAAGAACACTTTCTGGAGTATTTCCAACGCGAAGCAGAAGTCATTGCGGCATTGGAGCACCCGTGCATTGTGCCAATTTATGATTATGGCAGGCATGGAACCCAGCCTTTTATTGTCATGCGCTATATGCCCGGTGGTTCACTGAAAGAACGCCTGCACGAGGAGTGCCTTAAACCGAGGCCTCTCTCTCGCATCGTAGAGCGGGTTGCCGCTGGGTTGGATGCAGCTCATGCTCAAGGGATCATTCATCGAGACGTTAAACCGTCCAATATCCTCTTCGACGCGAAAGGCGAAGCATTTTTGGCGGACTTTGGCCTGGCGAAGTATATGCAGCGCTCCAGCAGCAAGACACAAGGTATCGTTATTGGGACACCGGAGTATATGAGTCCGGAACAGATTCGCAATAAAGAGTTGGATGGTCGCAGCGATGTCTATGCCTTAGGCGTGGTTCTGTTCTGTGCTTTGGCGGGCCGCCCGCCTTTTGTGGACGACTCGCCTATGGCTATCGCCATAGCCCATATCACTGATTGTTTGCCAAACATCCTCGATATAAAGCCCGATCTGCCATCTTCATTGGAGGAGGTCATTTGCAAAGCTACCGCAAAGGACCCGGCGGAGCGCTATGCCACCGCCGGCGAACTGGCCCGGGATGTGGCCGAAATTGCCTCGGGGCGCTGGTTCTATCGCAAACTGGTAGCTGATTGATACATCCTTACAACTCTCCGATTCCACCCACATCAGAACTGCTTGCACCCTTCGACATCCCCTCAGGGGACAGGATGCAGGCTTTCTATTCTATGTTGATAAGAATAGCCTGCACCGCCAGACGCCAATCGTACTCGCCGCTGTGGGCGTTGTAATCCTTGCAAGTAATCAACGTGAGCATATCGTAGTCCGAGTGCGGCAAAGCCTTCAAGGTATCCGGCCTGACCTGCATGACCTGGCGCACCTCGTAGATGTGCTTCATGCCCCAGACGTGGATGATGATCTCGTCGCCGTGCTGCAGGGTGTGCAGGTCCATAAAAGGGCCGGGGTTGTTGTCCCTGTCCCAGACGTGCGCCGTGATGGCAGTGTTGCCCGCCCAGGTAGGGTAGGCTGTGCCTTCGAGATAACCGGCTGAATCACCAAGCCAGGAGACGTCCCAGCCTTCGCCGGTCAGCGGCACGCCCACGATGGGCATCTCCAAGTCGAGGGCGAGGATATCCAGGGTGGCGGCATGTGTGGGAGATCATTTGAATTCAACTGGGAGTGTCTCCCACTGACCAACAATTTTTGGATCATTCTCGATTGGTGACATAGTTTTTTTCTCCTAATCTACACAATGTCTACCTTTTATATCATAATATCAAGTCTGATTGATTGTAAGCACAGGCATTATTTTTGGCAACCCTTAAATGCCACCATAAGATTGGTTCGATATTTCTACTAACGAACAGGTTCGTGAGGTTAGGTTTATGTCCCCCAGGAACCTGATTACCCCAAACGCCGCATCTGCTTCGTAGCCATCCCCCATCCCAGGATCAGACCTGACGCTGCAAATCCAGCCAAAATAAGTAGAGTCTGGTACCAGTCCACTGGCCATTGGTGGAAGAGGATCAGATCGCGCATGGGGTCGATGGCATAGGTGTTGGGAAAGATCCACGTAAACCAGACCGCCCGATCCAGGTTGACACGCACCAGAGATAACCCGCCGCCAATGAAGAAGGTCGTCAGGGCGGTCAGCATCACAGCAATGGCCCCAGCAAAATATTGGGCGCGCAGCCCAAAGGCCATTGTGATGGGCACCCAGAAGAGCACCACCAGAGCTGCTAAAAGCCACACGCCCAGCAATGCCTGCCCAGGGAATGCAGCTGCCTCCAGGCCGGGCCAGGCGCCAATCCAAAGATAAACCACGGCCATCAAAGCAGTCCCAGTGAGGATGCTCATGACCAGGGCCAGGACAGTCTTTGGGAGCAGTACCCACCCCAAAGAACGTGGTGCCAGCCCAAACTCCAGGGTCAGGTGATCCACCTGTTCTTTGTAGGTCAGCATGAAGATGTTCATCATCCCCCCGATCATAAAGGCCAGTAGAACGACACCCACGGCGATCACCGGAAACCACTCGATCATCACAGGCAGGGGATATTCTTCAGCCAACGTCAACGGTGGTGACGGATACCCAATGATTTCATAGAAACGCCACAAGATCTCGGCGGCGTAGATGCGGTGGTTTTTGGCGCGGTCGTCGTTGTAGTTGCTGAAGTGCATTTCGATCTGGGGGTTATCGCCAGCCTCAATACGCGCAGAAAAATCCGCTGGGATGACCCAAATACCTTCGAGACCAAATTGTCGATAAGTTTCCCAGGTTTCCGCTTCTGGCATATCGATGACGTCGTAGTAAGGGACGCCAAAAGGGGAAAGGGTTTCATCGAAAGTCTCGCGTAAGACCGCACCATAGGGTCCTTCATCATGGTTGATCAGACCCAATTTGAAGGCCAGGCGTCCCCCAAACAGCAAGCCGAAAGCCAGCAAGATGAAGGTCGTGGGAATGAATCCGCCCGCTGCACTGATGGGGTCATGCCGCCAGGCTTTGACTTCGGTGATCAAGAGGATCCAGAAACGTTTCATATTTACACCTGTTCTGTTACCTGCTTCCGGTAAACCAATAGATTCAGGGCAACCATCCCCAGGCTCATCAGCGTTAATACCAGTATCGAGATTATTGGTCTGCCTACCGAAGCACCAAAATAGAGGGGGAAGAGCAATTCGACCGCATAAGAATTCGATGTGAGTAGGCTGGCTGTCGCGTACCCACGCCCGAACCCGGCTGCCAGCCCAAATGCACTGCCAATGATCCAACTGATGAAAGATGTGATCAGGGCGATCATAAACGCGGGAATGGTTTTCTTGATAGCCAGCCCGGCGACGATGCCCAGCCCACCGGTGATCATGCTGATTGGCAGGATGATCAGCGCGACCTTCGAGAGGCTTGCTGGCCAATGACCGGTGACTACGCCCACAGTGACCAGCAGCACCCCAGCGCCCAGCAGCCCGGTGAGGATCAAACGGGTGAACCTACCCCCCAATATAAAGATGGTTGATATAGGTGAGAGACGATATTGTAAGATGGTGCCGCGCTCGAACTCTTGCGCGGTCAGGATTGCCCCAATAATGGCTGCCGCAATGGCTGCTGCCATGGGCAGTAAGGCCATACCAAAATAAACTTTATATGGCACATCCTGCGGCAGCCAGGGATATTCGATCACCTCCACAACCCGGTCACCCAAGTTGGCATTCCAGATGCGCAGCGCGGCAGTAGTCAGCCGGTTGCGGTAATTCTTGACGATATTGCTGTCGATCAGACCATAATACTGCACCGCGGTTTGTTTTCCCTGGCGCTGCTCGACGGTGACCACCTGACGCAACCCGCTGGTATCACTCCCTTCTTCGAGCAGTTCCACATCGATATAGGGTTTGCCAATCGGGGAGCCAACCGCCTGCATGGCGCTGACCAAATCGCCTTCGATCTGGCTGCTGGGCCGGGTGACGTTCATCGGGAAGGTGGGATCAACCAGGATCATTGCCATCAACAGATACATCACCGTCGGCTGCAGGATGGCCACAATGTGAACAGCAATAGCCGTGCGAGCGAATTTGAATTCGTTAGCGATGAGAAGCAAAAAACGTTTCATAATTCTACAATTTCACCGCAGAGACGCAGAGTTCGCAGAGATTATTTTGAGCAGAGATGGATTTTCTCTGGCTCTCGGAGATCTCTGGGGGCTCTGTGGCTTCATGACTAGATTGGCTAATCTCTCAGAGCCCGTCCGGTGTGATGCAGGAAGACATCATCCAGGGTGGGGCGGGCGATGCGCACGGTCTCGATGCGATGTTCAGCAGCCAGGCGCGTGACCAGTTCACCGACGATGTTTTCCGCGTTGCGCACTTCGAGGCGTAATTGCCCCGAGTCAGTGTGCGCAAACCCTTGAATGCCGAGGTCAGCAAACAGGGTTTCAGGGCTTTGGATTTCGGGGGTGGTGCGCAGGGTGACGATATCGCGACCCAGGTCAGATTTTAAGCTCTCGGGTGTGTCCAGGGCGATGGCTTTGCCGTGATCGATGATCACCAGGCGGTCGCACAAGGCATCCGCTTCTTCCATATAGTTGGTCGAGATGATGAAAGTCTTCCCTTGGGTGCGTTGAGATTGGATGTGCTCCCAAAGCATGTGGCGCCCCTGCACGTCAACGCCTAGAGTCGGCTCGTCGAAGAGGATGATCTCCGGATTGTGGAGCAAGGCGCGCGCCAGGGCCAGACGGCGCTTCATCCCCCCTGAGTAGGTGCGCAGGGCATCTTTACGCCGCTCCCAAAGATTCATCATCTGAAGCAGTTCCTCGAGGCGTTCTTTGACCGTAGAGAGGTTATCGCAATACAAGGCCGCGTGATGCCAGAGGTTATCGAGTGCTGACAGATCAGGATAGACATTGGTTTCTTGGGGAACCAGACCAATGCTTCTGCGAACCTGTCGAGCCTGGTTTTGGGGATCATAACCCAGTACACTGATCTCGCCGCCGTTGCGTTTCAGCAGTCCGACGATTAGATTAATCGTGGTCGTCTTCCCTGCGCCGTTGGGGCCTAGCAGCCCGAAGATTTCACTCTCCCCAACTTCGAAGGAGAGTCCCTCAACGGCCAGGAGTTCCCCGAAGCGCCGGGTAACAGATTGTACAGATATCGCAGAGTGCATGCTTGCCTCATTAAATTCCAAGCAGCTTATCAATTTCGATGAAAAGAAACATGGGTAAACCCCAATATAGCAAAGCTGCCAGGATCGAAAACCACACCACGTCTGTAGAGAGTAAACTCATCTGACGTGTCCGCTGATAGACCAGAATAGCAATGCCGATGAATACCAACCCCGAAAGTAACCCTGGAGAATATTCCCGGAATATCAGTGAAAAAATGATATGGCTGGTACCATTCATAAACCCCCATAACACGATTCCCAGTCCTGCAGGCAGGAATTTCTCGGGATTCCTGCGATAGATGAAATAGCCCACTCCCAGGAAAATGATGAAGTACACATTGTGCAGCAGCCACTTGCCTATAGTGTAATTGGGGATATGCCAGCGTATCTCGGCCCAGCCGGCGAAGTCGAAGAAACCCTCATCGAGCATGTGCAATGATATATACACCAGAAGTGTGCTCAGGACGAAATGTTTGAGCCTAAGGTTTTTGAACGTCTTCAGAATACTATTTGGCATTGGTGATCTCCAAAGTACTCATAAGTAGACTCCGGAATGTGTTTTGAAATCATTTTGGCTAGGAACGCGGTTCCTGGCAGGAACCGCGTTCCTGGTTTGGAAGGGTACTTTTCAATAAGTACGTCGACAATGGCAACCCAGAAAAGATTTCCCG
>CAZUSV010000035.1:0-14929 GCA_964622645.1 uncultured Anaerolineales bacterium | reverse complement strand
ATTGCAACCCCATAATATTTTTCCCTAATTTTGGGGGGGGGGGGGGGCATTCGCCCCGCCCGCACCCCAAATTTCGGAGCTTCTCATCGTGTGAATTGACATTGTCAAGGTACTTATAGTGCTTAGATATTCATTGTTCCTTTTACGAAGATTTCCACGCAATTTGTGATGATGTCATCCGTGCTCTGCTCGAAAGCCGCGGGACCTCCCAAGAATTCGCCAGCCACGACATGAGAGAAGAACATTCCCAGGAAAGCCTGGGCCATCAATTCGGGATCGAGATTTCGTACTACACCCACATCGATTTGCCCTTTTAGATATTCTGTGATCACTAAACGCAACTGTTTAGGAATTTGTGCGACTACATCTCGGATTTCAGGCAATTCATTGGCTTCGCAGAGGATCAGGCGAAGAGCATCTTGGCGTTGGAGCAGAGCATTGAGGAACACGCTCGCAAAAAGTGTCAAATCTTGCTGGTAATCTCCAGTGAGTTGGCTGGCGAATATCTCAGTCAAATTTGGTAACGCAGAACGATTCTGGATTAGTTCTGAAAGCAGGTTGCGTTTATTGCCGAAATGCCGAAAAATAGTTACTTCGTTGACACCGGCAGTTTCAGCAATGGCGCGGGTAGTGGTGCGGGCGTAGCCTTTATCTGCAATCAGTCCAGCCGCAGCTCGAAGGATGCGTTCGCGGGTATCGTCTGGGGGAAGGGAGGTGTCTTCAGGCATATTATCTGTAGTATGCAAGCAAGTACTTACTTGCATTCATTATCGCGCATATACTTCCCCTTGTCAAGCACTTACAAAAAACGGGCGTATTTCAGTTTGGAGGTGAGAATTGAGAAATAGTACAAACTCAACATAAGCCTGTCATTCCGAACCCCCGACGCCCTTGGCTATTTCGTCACAAGTGCACAGAGCCAACCTCACTTGCATTATGCGACACATTAGCAGGTGAGGGGGTGAGGAATCCCTGATAGTCAACCTTATTTGATGGCTTCAGAAACCGTAGATAAGTGTCGTACCAGGGATTCCTCACTCCGTCTGGCCTCCATTTCATTCCAACCAGACTCCGTTCGGAATGAAAATCCCCCAATTGTGTTTTCCCAAAACTGAAACGCACCAAAATAAATCCCCAAGAGCCTACTATTACAGCGCAAAGTCATTGAATAATACGCTTAGGCCGGTCTCCTGACCGTGCCGGCACGGTCAGGAGACCGGCCTAAGCGGGCTTGAAGAGTGATAGAAAACGTCAACCTTGCGCTGTGAGCCTAATCTTGGGAATTTTTTTGGTGTATTTTGCTGTTACGCAAATTTGAAGCGCCAGGCGGCCAATCCAAAACAAGCAGCAGCAAATCCCAGCAAAATTGCCGCGGGCAGCAGCACGGATTCTATTCCCATACCGCGCATGATGATATTTTGGAAACCATCCATCGCCCAAGCCACAGGGGTGAAATGTCCAATAGTCTGAAAGGTCGGACTGGTGAATTCCAGCGGAACCCAAGCGCCGCCCAGTCCGGAGAGGATGAACATGGGGATCAGCGAGTACATGATGGCGTGTTCTTCTTTCTTGGCCAGGGTGCCGATCAGCATGCCCATGCTGGCTACGAAGAGAGCCGTGCTCAGGGTGATCAGAATAGTTGCCAATGGGGCATCGAAATAACCAACCTTTAGGAAGATCGCCGCAAACCCAATCAGGATAGTAAATTGCATCAAGATCATCAAGAACATCGCCAGGAAGTGTCCTAACAGGATTTCGGTCCGCGAGATGGCTGTTGTAAGTAACCTTTGCAACGAACCGGATTTTCGCTCGACGACCAAAATGCCCGCGGCTCCAATCAGACCAGCGATGGCGAACTGCACCATCATACCCGGTGATGAATGAGTGAAGGCGTTGGGTTGTTCTGTTTGATCTTCGTCTGCTCCAGTCTGGGTGCTGACCAGACTAAAAGGCGGATTGTCCCATGATGCGACCGCATCCTCCAGTGATCCCATAAAGAATGCCTCACGCTCGGTTTCACTATCAAAGGGTTTCAGCTGCTCTTGAACTGTGGTGCTAAACTGAGCTGTACCGATAGAGTTGGTCAGCCGGTTTACTGCAGCCTGGATACCGTTTTGCGCCGTGGCACCCACGCTGGTTTCTTCTTTCACGATAAGAGTGAGTTTTAGGCTGCGATCAGAGAGTAAGCTTTCGCTGTATCCCTCTGGGACGATGATCAATGCCGCCAATTCATCCTCTGCAACCATCTTTTCTAATTCTTCCAGATTGGCATTGACTTCTGGTTTGATAGGTCGGATGGCGTCAGATTTCTCCAACAGGTCGAGAAGTGCATGGCTAAGATGACCACCATCTTGGTCGACAATGCCTACGAGCAAACGAGGATCCGTTTCTTCATCTCCGGTGTCGAATCCGCCAAAGGCGAAGCCAAATACCAGGGTAAACATCACCGGCATGAACAATAAGAACAGGAATGATTTCCAATCCCGGACGATTTGTAGTAAATCTTTGAGTGCTAAATCAAGGATGCGCATGAGTTTCTCCATTAAGTAGTGAGCGGTTAGCGGATAGCGGTGGGCGAGGTTGTTTTTTCGCTCTCCGCTTTCCGCTTTACGCTCTACGCAATTATTTATACCGATGCCGAAACCGAGTCACTCCGATCGCAAAGAGCGCAATCGCCCAGACCAGTAATACGAGAATATTCATCCAAACCTCAGAGGGACCTCCACCCATCATGGTGAGCTGCAGTCCTTCTATGGCCCAACCCTGAGGTACAAAGCGGGAAATTGTAGTGATAAAAGCTGGTCGATCTGGCATCCCCATGGTGAAGATGGGCATCATTCCGGCCATCCCGAAGATCGTTACCAGACCGCCGATCATAAAACCCGCTTGTCGAGTGGATTGCATCCATGAAATTAGGAAGATACCAAAGGCCGCTGCTGCCAGGGTGGTAGCCATACTCACCAGGATCAGCGAAATCGGATTTCCCCACTGGATCCTGAAGACCAGGTATCCAAAGAGCAGCAACACAGTGATCTGTACGAGGATCGTCCATGCCACAGATAGGAACTTGCCTCGCAAGATCGTCGATGTCAGTGTTGGAGTGCTGAAAAGGCGCGCTAAGGTGCCCTCTTCCTCTTCTTTGAGAATGGTTTGGGCCGTGCTGGCTCCAGTGAAGAAGACATAGAAGATCGACATCCCTGCCATCATCATGGCGATAATGCTGATCGGTTGGCCAGCAGATTTCTCCTCGCTGCGAGGGGGGCGAAGATCAAAGTAAGCACTGGTGCCCTGCGAACTCTGCTCTTGTCCCTGGGGTTGCATCGTAGCCAGGTACTGGGCAACGATGGCCTGGATGCGCGCCTCGTCTATGGTTTGGCCAGCGTTTTCGATCTGCTCTAGCGTTACTCCGAGAGTGATTTTCGAAGCCGAGAAGTTATCTAACAATTGGTTGATGATCCCTTTGACGATGGCGGGACCAATGCTCAGGGTTGGGTCCTGGTAAACCTCGACTGTCACAGTTCCCTCGGGGGCCATGAAGGTGTCTGTAAGATCCTTCGGAAGGATGACGGCCACGCCTGCTTCCTGGTTGTCGACAGCGATTTTTGCCTCAGTCACGGACTCCATCATCGAAACGTCCATGATGTCCCTCAGACCCTCTGAGATGAGTACCATGGTCAATAGCTCACCAATCGAGGATACATCCGAATCCGGATTCTGTGCGGCTTCGCCGGGCATTCCTGCAAAGCTGCCTGCATCCTGATTGACCAGGATCACCTTTGTGGTGGGTAAAGTGAATCCTTCGTCATCGTCATCTGATCCCCCAAACATCAGCGCAAACATGCCTGTCATCAGGATGGGCACGACGAACATAAACATGATCGCAAAAAAGCTACGGAAGGATTGCAGCATATCTTTGAGCGCAATATCAATTGATTTTTTCATATTAGTTCTCCACAAGACAGGAGACCGGAGGACCGATGACTGGGATTGGACTGCTGTCTTCCGTCCTCGGTCTTCGGTCAGTCACGCAACGCTCGACCGGTCAAATGCAGGAAGACGGTCTCCAGGTTTGGTTCCTGGATTTCAACCGATGTGATGCGTGCATCGACCTGTGCCGCAGTTTCGAAGAGCTGCGGAAGGACAACATTCGAGTCGTCGACCAACAGATGAATCTGGCCATTCTCTGCAGTGATATTCTCAACACCAGGAGTTATTTGCCAGGCAGCCATGACCCGCGCAGATTCGGTATTGATGCTCAACTCGATGCGATCGTACTCTCCTACGATCTTGACCAACTCAGCATGGGAGCCGCTGGCAATGATCTCGCCGTGGTCCATGATGGCAATATGGTCGGATAGCTCCTGGGCTTCTTCCATATAATGCGTCGTGTAGAGCACGGTCATGCCCTGTTTGTTGAGTTCCATGACCGAGTCCAGGATCTTGCGACGGCTTTGAGGGTCGATGCCCGCGGTAGGCTCGTCCATGATGACCACATCGGGTTCATGCAGTAATGCAATACCAATGTTCAGGCGTCGCTTCATACCCCCTGAGTATTTCTCCACACGGCCTTTCTGGCGGTCAGTCAGCCCAACGACCTCCAAAATCTCATCAACACGTTTTTTGAGTTGCGCGCCTCTCAAACCGTACATCTTTCCCCAGAAATTCAGGTTCTCACGTGCAGACAGATCCACATAGAGCGCGATCTCTTGGGGGACTATTCCTAGCGCTGCCTTGGCAGCTTGAGGCTTATGGGTGATGGAATGGCCAAGGATGGCAGCGTCCCCCTGGGTCGGTTTGAGCAGCCCTGAGATCATCGAGATCGTGGTGGTTTTACCAGCGCCATTTGGCCCTAATAAGCTGAATACTTCGCCAGCCTGGATCTCAATATCTACACCTTTAACGGCATAAACTTCTCCAAAATCCTTGTGTAAATCGTGGGTTTGAACAGCTATTTCTTCACGCATTTGAACTCCTTCTATGGTTAATCCTTCTAGAAGTTCAACCTCTTCGCAAACGCTTCCGGCGCATCGCTGGGATACCGAGAAGTTGAACTTCTGACCGGGGAAATCTTTATACTCTCAATATACATCTGAAAAGCAAGGTCTCTAGGAATTGCCGGGGTAATCCCCTAAATCTGGAAGGTCCCACGTCGATCCCTGGAGAGCCGAAAAACATACGCAATTATCAATGATTTGTTTCGTGTCGTAGTTTAACGCTTTGTAAACCAATTTTCCATTGGACATTCGGATTTTTGCCCCTTGTATCTTCGTACATTGTCCGTCCGTACAATAGCCATATCGATAGATTAGTGTACAATTTCGTTACTATGAAACAGACCAGATGGATCGATAAATTTCGTGCCAATGTGTTATCTACGCCACCCGATGATTACGAACTGGCCATGCGCGAGGTCAGGCCATTCTACTGGTTCCTGATATTTGGAATGGTGATCCAGTATGGCTTTACGATCTATTATTTTGGCAGTTGGAGCGAACCCACCCGCTGGTTTACCTTCACTGCACTGATGGTCGTGCATGGTATCCTGCACTGGATATCCCCACATTTGACCTATAAAACAATGCTTACCCCATTCTATGTGCTCGTGCAGAGTGCCATGGCCTTCACGATCGTATTAATCTCTGATAGCGTGGGGTTATCTTATGGGCTGTTTGCCCCTTTGCTGGGTGAGATCATTGGCATGTTCCGCAGATCCACGCTCTCCATCATTTATGGTGCCTTCTTTCTGGTGGCTTCGTTTCTGAGCTATCTGTTGGTTTCGGATTTCACCCAGGCATGGGAATGGATCGTCACTGCAGTTCCGATTGCCATATTTGTCTGGTTATATGTATTCACGTATACAAATCAGGTTCAGGCGCGCGAGCAGGCTCAAGAGTTGTTGGCTGAATTGGAAGAAGCCCATAGTCAACTCTCGAAGTACGCTGCCCAAGTCGAAAATCTGACCCTCACCACCGAGCGGCAGCGTATGGCGCGGGAGTTGCATGATACCCTGGCGCAAGGCCTGGCTGGTTTGATCTTGCAGCTTGAGGCAGCCGATTCGCATATTTCGGCTGATCATACCCAAAAAGCGCAGACGATTATCCAACAAGCCATGGGGCGCGCCCGTACTACATTAGCTGATGCGCGCCGTGCCATCGCTGACCTGCGGAAGGCTCAGTCTCCTACAGAGCTAGTAGAGGATATCACTCAACAAGCCGATCGTTTTACCCATGATACCGGCATCCCATGTACATTGGATCTGTGTACGCCAGAAATCCTTTCCCCCGAAGTTGCAGAGAATGCGCTGCGGGCAGTTTCAGAAGGACTGATCAACATCGCCCGTCATGCAGATGCCACCCAGGCATTCGTGGACATGACGTGTGATGATCATCAACTGCAGATACAAATTCGAGATAATGGCATTGGATTCGATTCTCAGGATTGTGTTGGTCGAGCAGGGCATTATGGTTTACTGGGAATGCGCGAGCGGGCCAGGATTTTGGGAGGGTCGTTGGTACTTGAGAGTGCCTCGTCCCGAGGAACCTCGCTCACTTTAGCATTGCCATTGAGCAGCGAAAATGACTGATACAATTCGGGTTCTGATTTGTGATGACCACCTGATCGTGCGCGAGGGGTTGCGTTTGATCCTGGAGACCGAGTCCGGATTCGACCTGGTCGGCGAAGCCTCCGATGGCGCCCAGGCCATCGAACTGGCTGCAGAACTGCAACCCGATGTGATCCTGATGGATCTCCGCATGCCTGGCATGGACGGTCTCACAGCCATCGAGCACTTGCGCGCAGAGCACCCTGACATCGCCATAGTCATCCTGACGACATTCAACGAAGATGAGCTGATGCGCAAAGGATTGGGATTGGGCGCGCGCGGTTATCTGCTAAAAGACACCGACCGGGGAACGCTGTTCAACACGATCCGGGCGGCAGCGCGTGGGGAAACCTTGTTGAAGCCAGAGATCGTCGAGAGTTTGCTGGGGGGTAGTAGACCGGCATCAATTCTTCCTCCCGCTGACGAAATTGACCTGACCGAACGCGAATTGGAAGTGCTTGGGGCGGTTTCACACGGCGAACGCAGCAAGGAGATCGCTTACCGGCTGGGGATCACCGAGAGAACCGTCAAAGCCCACCTATCGAATATCTACAGCAAGTTGGGGGTTGATTCCCGTGCCGCAGCCGTCTCTGAGGCTATGCGGCGGGGCTGGTTGGATAATTAAGGCTCGTTCCAATGTTCCGCGTTGGAACGTCTAGATTATACGTGCAACCCAGGAAGAATTTGATGCCTAGTTAGAGATGCGGTTACCACGCAGAGCATGGTAACCAGGAGTGAATTAATCCTTTGCGATTGCCCTCTGAGCGATCCCCCACAAGATCAATAAAATGATTCCCCCGATCAGGAAGGGCGCTGTTGATCCCAGCCATTCGAAGATGGCGCCCATGACTAGAGGCGTGATAGAGTTGGCTCCACTCAGAAATGCTGCAGATATCCCTAATGTCCCGCCGACTTCCGCTGGACTGACGCGCTGGGTGAGCATGCTGTTGATTGTAGGTTGTAGAACCCCTCCTCCGATGGCAGTCGCAAACATGGCCACAACCAACCAGATCAAGCCAAACCAACCTGCATTGGCATCATCAGGCAGGTCGATCTGGATGTTCTGAACAGGGGGTGTTTCCCCGGGCATGTCGATACCGGCGGTGAGTTCCGCGGTTACCTCTGCCCGGTTGTACCAGGGAACCGGTTGGGCTGGCGTAAATGCGGAGAGTAGCATGCCGATCCCAAGGACCAGCAATCCCATCATTACCAGCCAGCGGTCGCCCATTCTGCGACTCCACCTGCCGACATAATACCCCTGGATCAAGACCAGCAGGATGCCGATGTAGACAAACAATCCGGCGTTGCTGGAAGCGTTCATCCCCAGTCGGTTGAGCGTGAAAAGCGAAAGAAGCTGCTCTAGACCCCCAAAGGCGAACTGCTGCGTGAACATCAAAGCCAGCAAAAACCCGATTTGGGGTTTACGCAGGGCCTCGAACATGGCCTGGATGCTGAAACGAGAAGCTTGATCGTCCTGCCCGCGCTTCTCAGGGGGATGGGATTCTTCCAGCCAGAAATAGGTCAGTAGGATGGAAAAGAGAGAAAATGCCGCCGCAACGTAAGCCACCAGGCTGTAATTGTTGTTGCTGACTGCCAGGGTCGCAAAAGCGATGATCGGTCCGATGATGAACCCCAGACCGAAAGCTGCCCCAATCAGACCCAGGCCCTGGGTGCGTGTCTTTTCGGTGGTGTTGTCAGAGATGACGGCTTGGGCCGTGGCGATGTTAGCGCCAGAAATTCCATCGATAATGCGCGAGATGAACAGCAGCCACAAGGTATTTGCCAGACCTAAAATAATGAAACCGATGAATGTGCCCATCTGGCTGATGATCAAAACCGGGCGGCGGCCAAAGCGATCGGAGAGGCGCCCTAAGATGGGTGCCCCGACAAATTGCATAATTGGGTAGGCAGCCCCTAAAGCACCAATAACGAAGGCGTTGGCTCCAAATGACGCCGCGTACAAGGGCAACAGGGGGATGATGATGGTCAATCCCATAAGATCGATCAGGACAATGACGAATACAGGCAGGATCTTCTTGAAATCCAGTTTCTCTACTGACATGTTAGCAGCCATATATCTATAAATACACAGCAATTAGGGTACGGGGACGTGCTCTGCACGTCCCCGTACCCCAATTGCTTAATTCCTAATTTTATCTTTCCATCCAGATGGGCCCTGGCCCATCGTTGTGGATTTCGACCAGCATATGGGCGCCGAATTGCCCTGTTTGGGTAGGCACCCCCTCGGAGGTTAGTTTCTCTGCGAACATGTTTACGAGCGGATCAGCCACCTCGGGTCTGGCAGCACGCGTAAAGGAGGGTCTGCGTCCTTTGCGGGTATCAGCATACAGCGTGAATTGGGAGATTACCAGGGCTTCGCCATCCACATCTAATACTGAGCGATTTAATTTCCCCTCCTCATCCTCGAAGATGCGCAAATTGGCGATCTTTTGAGTAAGGTATTTAATTTGATCTTCCCCGTCTTCAGGGCTGATGCCCAAGAGGATCACCAGCCCCGGACCGATTTCAGCAAGCGGGCGCCCCTCCACAGAGACGCGCCCGTAGCTCACACGTTGGATCAGTGCACGCATAATGAGTGATTTTGTCAGGTTGGCAACCTGACCTACGAGTTAGTGCCCGTCGCTTTCCACTCCAGCGCCTTGAGTTTGAGCTTCATGATCTGACCTTCGATCAAGCCGTCGATCAGGGTGGGGTCGATCTTGAGGCCGTGTTCAGCCAGATATTTGGTTGCTAAATCGACCGCGTAATCTTTTTTCGATACAGCTACTCCAGTAGCTGTCTCAATGGCCAGCTTCTTGGCGCCGCTTTGTTCGGCTGCCAGCACGGCCGCCTCGACAGCTTTATCAAGCAGCGCGCTGCGGGCCTCGGGAGTATCCACTGGCGGAGCGTATTTTGTGAATTGCGAATTGACCTCCGATTCGATCAATGTGGCGATCTCATCTACATCAATGGGCACACCGGAGCGATCGAGAAAGCGTTGGACTGCATCGATGGCATACTGTTTCTTCTCGTTACCTGTTTGGAGCAGGCCGGAGAAACCAGCCTGTTCAGCAGCACTGACTGCTATTTTGACCCCTTTCTCAATCATCTCAAGCTGCTCCTTGGAGAGATTCTGCTTGATCTCGGCAGCTTTCTGCCGTACCCACATAAATAGACCAGCCACGACAATCGGGATAGCAATGATCAATAAGGATTGGGCAAGAGTGGCCAAAAAGTTCGTTAGAGTTGTTCCTGCGTCCATTGTCTCCTCCTTTGATTAGAAAAAATGGATTAGGTAAATTTATGGAAGGCCGATAGCATCCTTTACTTCTGAGAGAGTTTGCCTGGCGACATACCTGGCTCTTTTTCCGCCATCGATTAGAACCCCCCAGACATCATCAGGTTGCTCTGCCAATTTCGCCCGGCGCTCTCGGAAAGGTACCAGGTGCTCATTCAAGTTTTTGGCAAAAATCTTCTTGCAATCGACACAACCAATACCGGCTTGGCGACATTCGGTGTTGATCATCTCGATCTCTTCGTCGGATGAGAAGATCTTGTGCATGGTGAAGACATTGCAAACATCAGGATTGCCAGGATCTGTGCGCCGCGCCCGTTGGGGATCGGTAACCATTTGCATTACCCTTTGGGTTGTTTCTTCGGGCGTGGAAGCCAACTCGATATGATTGTTGAGACTCTTGCTCATCTTGTTCTCCCCGTCAATGCCCAAAACCTTGGGGATCTTGGTAGCTTTCATTTGCGGCTCGATGAGCACATCCGTCTTATAGCGGTAATTGAAAGAACGTACAACCTCCCGCGTGAACTCCAGATGTGGAGCTTGATCTATGCCCACAGGAACGACGATGGCCTTGTATAGAGTGATGTCCGCGGCCATCAGAACAGGGTATCCCACCAACCCGTAGTTGACGTTATGGGGCTGGTGGCGGATTTTCTCTTTGAAAGTTGGCAGGTCGGTCAGCTTGCCCAGGGGGGTAACCATGGATAGGAAAGTGTGTAGTTCAACGACCTCCGGGACATGCGATTGGATGAAGATCATACTGTCTTCCGGTCGCATGCCAGCTGCCAGCCAGTCCAATGCCATTTCGTAGGTGTTTTGTTTTAAGTCTTTTGTAGTATCGACAGTTGTCAGAGCGTGGATGTCTACAATGCAGTAGATGGTGTCCTCATATTCATCTTGCAGTGCCACATAATTATTGATCGCACCAAGATAATTCCCAAGATGTTGGCGACCTGTGGGGCGCGCGCCAGAAAAGACGCGCCCCTTCTTTCTGGTTGGTGTCATTCCTGCTCCTTAGCCAAAAAGTTTACCCACAGAGGCGAGCACCTCGGCAGGTTCTGCGTGACGACCAGTCTGAAGTTTTGAGTAAACCATTTCCCCATTGGCGGTCACTTCGAACTTGCCCCCACCGTCAGGGATGAGGGTGATCTCTTGAATTTTGCCCTTGAATTCAGTTATTAGTGCGCCTGCCATACTGACGGCTCTAGGTGCGTAGTTTCAAACTTCACAGTAAACAATTTCTATTTTCAGCATTGTGCGAGTACCTCAGTACCTTGGGATCAAGATGCAATGAGTATATCATGGAACTTGGGTTCGATGCGCAATTTTTTTGCTTTTCAGCAGTCTCTTTCCAGTCTGGAATAGCGCCACAATCAATTATCACCTAATCTTACTACTTTTGTCCGATTTAAGTCTACCCCTCTTGGCTCAGGAAAACATACTGACCAGGTCCGATATATTGTTTGCTCTTTTCCTGTATCTTTACATCATCACCAACCGCATACGCACAGGAGAGTAAAATGATTACCCTTACACTTGCCCTAATCATCGCCCTCCAGTTTCTGATCATTGTCTGTCGAGACGAATGTCAGGTCTACATTTGTTGAATTGGTTTATAATTTGAGTTAAAGTAATAGGTCTCGGGGAATTCCCGTGGTGATGTCCAGATTTTGGGGTGGGGGGGGGGGGGGGGGGGGGGGCGCCCCCCCCCCCAGCGGGGGGGGGCGGGTGGTTTTGCCTTTTTTTGGGGGGGGGGGGGGGGGGCTCAACCCCCCGCACCCCAAAATCTGGGAGTAACCTTGGCGATTCCTGGAGACCCAAAGTAATCTTTCATCATCCTGAGATAAAAAATGGCAAATTCCCAAAAACAAAACCAAGGCCGTTTGTCGGGTATTTTTCAAGGATTTAGACAGAAACCTGCTGAATCCAGCGTTGAGGGAGCGCGCCCTCAAACGAAACAAAAGTATCCCTACCAGCTCAAAACTCCATTTCTTTCCCCTGCTGAATTAGAATTTTACAAAGTATTGAAGTCCGTAGTTCCTTCAGAGGCTGTTATCCAAGCCAAAACTCGACTGGCTGATGTTATCAAAGTAGACCGCACCATTGCACCATACTCCAGCGAGGCGAGTATTTACTACAACAAGATTGCCAAGAAACGCGTCGATTTTCTACTTTGCAACAGGGCTATTCTGAACCCCCTGGTGGCTATCGAGCTCTATGATCCAAGTCATCAAAGATCAGACCAGGAAGAGCGTGACGAATTTGTGAACAATATTTTCGAGGCAGCCAACCTGCCTCTGGTGCGCATACAGGTGCAGGAAACTTATGCCCAGGAAGAGATTACTCACTTGTTGAGCCCTTTCTGGGTTTCGTCTACTCCGTCGCATTGCCCTAAATGTGATAAACCATTATTGATCAGGACTGCCAAAAGCGGGGAGCATGAGGGGAAGAAATTTTTTATCTGCCCTGATACGAAAAACTGCCGCACCTATTTCCCTGCTTAGCACATGTGGGTCCACTGAAAAAAGCCAAAGAAGAGAGGTCCGTGGGGGGGGGATAGTGGGGGGGGGGGGGGGGGCGCACACCCCCCCATATATGCCGCACGGTATCCTGCTCACGTAGCTTTTTCAGTAGAGTCACATGTTCAAACCTATCCATTGGAAAACCTTTGCGCGCGACTTCTTGGTGATCCAGGTCGGCTTCGCACTGTTTGGATTATCGATTGCCCTGTTGATCCGCGCTAACCTGGGGACGGGTCCCTGGGCGATGTTGGAAGTGGCCCTGGCGCAAATCTTAGAGTCGACCCCAGGGACCATGAGTGTGATCGTCGGTTTCGTGGTGTTGTTGGCATCATTTATCTTGCGTGAGCGTATTGGTTGGGGCACGGTGGGCAATATGATGTTCATCGGTCCCTGGGAAGACCTGGCTTTGCATTACATCCCTTCGGTTAGGGAAAATTATTTACTCCAAGGTGCCATGCTGCTGGGGGGGATCCTGATCATGGGCGTGGCTTCGGCAATTTATATTGGTGTGGATGCTGGGGCCGGCCCGCGCGATAGCCTGATGTTGGCCGTCAAGCGCATCAGCGGGCGCAGCCTGCGGTTGGCGCGTGGGGGAATTGAAGTCACATTGGTTTTGGTGGCTTGGTTGCTGGGGGGTCCAGCTGGGATTGGGACGATCATATTTGCCCTGCTAATTGGCCCCTCAATTCAATGGGCTTTCAAATTATTCAAGGTCGAGCCACATAAGCCAGAAGATGTTGAGGCAAATCCGGTGACTGTGGAACAATAGGTTATGGAGCACTGAGATTGTCTTTTGTTCTATCCATCCTGACCAAGCTCGACCTGTGGGACAATGCGCGCTACAGTCTTGAGCATTTTGACATCTTTCTCTGCTTCTCTGCCACCAATGGATTCAGCTTGAAGGTCACGGTATAGGCGATCCACTGCGATAATGATCACCTGCGTTTTTGTTAATCCATAATCATTGCTCATTACATTGATTTGCTCATGTGCTAGTAGTGGGAGACGAACATTGAACTGGCTGGTGGTATTTCTGTATTCCAGATTTTGAGTTTCGTTTGTTGACATAGAGAACTCCATATGAACGGCTGTATAGCAATATTATATAATTAAGCTATACGATATGTCAACATAGAGAACAGTCACTCTAGGAGAGTCATCTCTTCAAGCTTTGATTCGTTTGAATACCCGACCGTCGATTGCCAATAACCCCAAGCCGATTAATCCCATGCCTGCAAAATGACGCGGATTGAGCTGCTCCCCCAGGATGATCATGCCCAAGACAATGGCGCTTACCGGGATAAGGAATGTTACCAACAACAAATTGGTCGCCCCTGCGGTGGAGAGTAAACGAAAATAGATAATATATGCCAGCGATGTACTGAGTAATGCCAATCCCATTAAGGCGCCCCAAGCCTTTGCACCCGGAAAAGACAGTTGCCAGGGCTTATCAACCAGCAAGGCGATGGGGATCATCATCAAGGTTGTTCCCGTGATCTGCCCGGTTGCCGTGACGATCGCCGGTGTGCCCTGGAAGCGTTTACCAAAGATGCCGGCAAAAGCATATGAAATGGCTGCTCCTAGTACCGCCAGTTGCGCCAGGACATTGATCCCCAGTCTTGTTAAAGCGTCCGGGCCGATCATGATGGTCACTCCCAGCAGGCCAAAAATCACACCGCCGAAGCGATTTGGCGTAAGCTTCTCATCCGTGGTGAGAAAATGGGCTAATATTACCGTCCACACCGGCGTGGTGGCGTTGAGGATCGCCGCCAATGAGCCAGAAATTTGAGTCTGTCCCCAAAATATCAAGCTGAATGGGATCAGATTGTTGAGTAACCCCATAGTCAGAAATGCAGCCCACATCTTTGGTGATGAGGGCATACGATTTCCGGTTATTAGCACAATTAAATTCAGCACAACCGCAGCAATGCTGACCCGACCCAGAACAAGGGTAAATGGTTGCATTTCTTCTAAGGCGACCTCAGCAAAGAAAAAAGATCCCCCCCACAGAATTGACAGAATGATCAACAAGAACCATTCAATTGGTCCCATTGTCTTGTTTGCAAGTGTGTTCATAGATTTCTCCAATGGTAGAACTATTTCCCATTCTACCGTTTTGGAGGCATCATTACAGCCGGTTTTTTGACAACCTATTCAGCATTAACGGTTTGATAACCCCCATTGATCGCATAGTATTAATAATTTGGGTGTGTTTCAAATGAGTTGAACAAAGTGATCGTATTCCGTATAGCGTATTGCGTGCAGGCTTATGATATACGCTTACGCAATACGCCCCGGGCCATCTCCAACTGAAATGAAACACACCCTAATAATTTAGAACCTATCCGAAAATTCGCTTTAACCGGTCTGGCCGCAGGCCCGCTGCTGGCGCCGACCGTGTTCGGCCCGGTCACGCCACAGGCGGGCCTGCAGCCGACCGGCCTTAGCAATTTTCAGATAGGTTCTTAGACCCTGTGGCTGCCATAAATGACTCTACTGCAAAAAGCCACC
>CAZUSV010000034.1:0-35566 GCA_964622645.1 uncultured Anaerolineales bacterium | reverse complement strand
CCCCCCCCCCCCCCCCCCCCCCCCCCCCCCCCCCCCCCCCCCCCGCCCCCCCCCTCCGCCGCCGCGCCAGCATGCAAGGAACAGGTGCGACATCAAATTCTACAACAATCGCCGCCGTCCTTGAACGAAAATTGAATGAACATAGCTCCGAATTTAGTCGTTCCATACAAGTGGTAAATGCTGGTGTTGGCGGATACAACTCGGCTCAGGAACTGAATTATATTGCATTAGATTTGGTTCACTACGAGCCCGACATGGTGATTGTTTGGGATGGCAATAATGATGCTTCAATTGTGACCAGTGATTGGGAGGATGTCGGTGGATGGATTCCTAATCGAGTACCCTATCAAGTACGATTGGAGCAGCAAATTCCAATATTGACGACACCTAAAGGAGCATTCGATAACTATTTACACATTCTTCGTAGCAAGAGTAGTTCCTTTGAACGTATTACAGATCTAAATAACTATTATGCATTTCGGATGCTTCATGGGATTATTGCGCGACTAAATCCCTCTTCTCAAGTTAGTCAGAAGAATGAGATTGCCCAGTATCAGTATATTCCTGAAGCGACCGAGCGTTATGAGCAAAATCTTCAGAGCATAATAGGCATTTGTTGGGCATCAAAAATTCGATGTGTCATTTTGCTCCAGCCTGTATTGCATATTCCAACTGGAAAACCTCTGAGTGATTATGAAGCCAACCTCAAATCATCATTTCCTCAAGATTACATGGCCGCTGCCACTAAATATTGGAATGTGTTTGGTGAAATATTTGAACGCTTGCATAATCGTTTTCATGATGGCAAGAATATTTGGGTTGAAAACATGAGTGGGGTATTTGATGACGAGTACCAAACGACATATATGGATCATGTGCATCTTTCGGATAGAGGACAGCAACTGGTTGCTGAACGAATCAGCGAAATTGTGATTGATATGCTCCTGGAGGCTGAATGAGATTGTTTACAAATCTAAGACGCTTTATCGAATTATTTCGCGGAATCATAAGTAAGATATTTAGTGGAACGGAAACGTCAGCTCAGCAATTATTGTTAGAGATTGATCAGTATGGATTCCTTTTGAATGACGGGTATTTAGATGGCTATGGTGTCCCAACTCATGATGTTCTACAACTGATCCGGATAAAGGATGAGTCTGCCGGAGAACCTGTGAGGATTGGTAGTTTTAACAGAGACCACTTGGGAATGAAAGATTATGAAATCTTATTTGCCCTTAGAAGCGTGTTTTCATATGTCCCCAAAGGTGGCAAGGTTATGGATGTTGCCTCTGGTTCCAGTCTTCTGCCGCTCTTTTACTCCTCAATGGGTTTCCGTGGCGTGCACCAGGATGTTCATCCCCTTTCTTTCGATTACCCTGGAGTGGAGGACATAGTTTGTGATGTCATCGATCTGGCGAATCAATGTGAACCCGAGTCGTTCGATGCTATTTCGATGATCTGCGCAATGGAACATTTTGGTCTGGGCAGATACGGAGATAAGATGGATGCGTCAGGGGATTTCAAAGCAGTTGAATATTTTGAGCCATTGCTGAAAACAGGGGGTATTTTGGTTGTTACAGTGCCATTCGGACCTCCGGCATTAGTGTACAATACTCATCGGGTTTATAACTATCGACGCCTAAAAAAAATTTTTGAGGGCTTTGAAATCGTTGAAGAAGAATATAGAATTTGGCCCAACTGGGAACTGGCGAGTCGCGGAGATGCTGAAGGAATAACTCTTATTACCGAAGGAAAAAGACCTAGCAAGAATCATTCCTTAGCCTTATGGGTTCTGAGAAAGCATCTGGAACAAACAGAGGTGTGAACTTGAATATCGTTAGATTGTTTTTGAGGAAACCATGAATAGGCTTGGCTCGTTGCTTCGCCGCATTGGTGTTCGATTGGATTTCTACAGAAGAAGCTGGATGCAGGACCCTGTGCCAACCAAAGTTGAGCTAAAAGAAGCACAGAGAAAAGTTTGTGAGGATTATTTGGCTGATAGGCCTATGTTAGCTGGGAAAATGCCAGTTGAATTGGCGCAAAAACATGCCCTGTTAATGGGGAGTAAAACCACTGTGCCTGAACCAGATAGCCGTAGTGTCAATATTCTGCGTATGCGATTTGTACGCACAATCGAATTTGCCCTTGCTGCAACTGAAAAAGAAATCCTGTCTCAAGAAGTTACAGTGTTGGATGCTGGTGCTGCTGATGGGCTCTACCTACAAGCGTTGTCCAAAAATGGGATAGGGCTGAATGTGGACGAACTCTGTGTAAAGCAAATGCGCGCGGAGGGTATACTTGCGGAGCAAGGTACTATATATCAGATGCCATTTGAGTCGAAGAAGTTCGATTATTCATTGTGCCTTGAGGTGTTAGAACACATTCAGAATCCGATTGGAGCTCTGAATGAATTAAGGCGGGTCACTCGGAAAGCTCTAATTGTCTCAATTCCTCACGTGACCTGGACGCGAATTAGAGCTTTTGGCTATTGGTCGAAAGAGAATCAATTGAAAAGCTTCGAAGATCTAAGAAAGGAAGCTCATCATTACCATTTATTCGAGTTTTGTATTGATGATTTCGAGAAAGTCTGCGGTCACGCCGGATGGCGGATTGACCAAAAAGAACACCTTATTCCTTTCAACCAAATGCCGAAATTTTGGTTAATTTTATTACGTCCAATATGAAGTTGACAAACAACTTTAATCACAATTACCCTATGATACAAATTGATGCAATAATCCCAGCTCGCATGGGATCTTCGCGTTTCCCTGGCAAGCCATTGGCTCCAATTTTAGGATGCTCAATGCTTGAACATGTTTACATGCGAACAGCATTGTGCAAGCGGCTTGATGCAGTCTATGTGGCCACACCTGATGAAGAAATCCGTGATGCGGTTGAAGCTTTTGGTGGACTGGCGATCATGACTTCACAGGCGCATGAGCGCGCCAGCGACCGGGTTGCTGAGGCAGCCGAATCACTTGATGCAGACATTGTTGTTATGGTCCAGGGAGATGAACCCATGACGCGCCCTGAGATGATCGAATTGGCCATTGAGCCATTTTTTAAGGATGAGAGTATTCAATGTGTCAACCTGGCAACATGCATCCTGTCTGAAACCGAGATGGACAACCCCAATACGATAAAACTGGTCATGGATCAGGAGGGCAATGCGCTCTACTTCTCACGTGAGCCTATTCCTACTCGCCGGAGATTAAGTTTTGAGAATATACCGATATATAAGCAGGTGTGTATCATCCCCTTTAGACGGGATTTTCTCTTCAGGTACACGCAGTTGTCTCCAACGCCTTTGGAACAAGCCGAGTCAATTGACATGTTGCGCATCCTGGAACATGGCTATGATGTCAAGATCGTGGAGATCCCTTTCAATACGAATGCGGTAGACACACAAGCTGATCTTGAGTTCGTTGAACAGTTAATGTCGGACGATCCACTGCTCAAAAAATATATCGGTGATCGTTGATGGGTATATCGTCGCGAATTGCTTCCTTCTTCTCTAGGTTTCGAAGAAGGAAGGCTGACCGTGAAATACGACCAAAGAAAGTTGTGCCTTCCTTGGGAACACCTAATTATCTGGACCGGCATAAGGGTGAAACATTTCTGGTGATGGGACTCGGCCCTTCGTTATTGGAGAATAGGGAACAAATCTTTCAGTTCATTGAGCAGTACCAACCCATTGTAATGGGGGCGAACAATATCACGGCTTTTCTAATCCCTGATTACCATGCCTTCACCAATCGAGCTCGTTTTACGAAGTATGTCCATACTGTGGATACTGATAAAAGCAAAGTGCTCCTCTCTCCGTATTTCGCTAAATGGCTGATCAGGAATCACTTTCTGGGTGAGTACGAGGAACTCATGTATGATAGCGGACCAGTCGTCTCATTCGATATTTGGAATGGTGTGGTCATGGCAGGGTTTCAATCGGTCTCTGTCGTGCTGATCGGGGTTGCGCTGGTGATGGGCGCTCAACAAGTTTTCGTTGCCGGCCTCGATGGGTATAGGAGTGTATTAACACCCGATCGCAAAACCCATTATTATGGCGTCGAAAACCAAAAGGACGAGGATCGTGAAGATGCCGAGTTTATAAGGCGTGAAAAAATCACCCACCAATATCTTGATGAAATATCTCAGTACATGGCGATGAGGGGGTTAGAGCGCTTTAAAATTTTGACCCCCACAGCATATGACAAACATTATTCCCCCATAAATCAGTTTTTGAAAAGTTAGAGGCTACTCTTTTTGAATTCATCTGATTGCTCTCGAGTATTGCTTGTGTGTGATCGCCCAAACTGGGCGTATGATGCGATTGCCAAAGCACTGATCCGTTATAACAACGACCCATCAATAAGCTTTGATGTTGCTTATATCAAAGGCGGGGATCTTCCTCTTGAAGAACTTGTCAAGGATGTTGAGTTCGTATTTGTATTAGGCTGGCAATTGATTGGGGATCTCAAAGAAGGTAGATACGGGCGCAATCTTCCTTTTCTGGATTCACGCATCGTGAACAACCTTCTCCCTTTTCTCGATCCAGGGCGTGTACTGACGGGAATCCACTCACATCATGCCTGGGATAAAAGGGAAACGCAGCCAGATCGGAATGTACTACCTCCACGAGGCTTAGTGAAATTTCTGAATCAGTTCCCTGGAGTCAATGCTGTGAGTTTTCGTTTGTACAATATCTTCAAGGATTCTGGATTGCGAAACATTATCTACACTCCCAATGGAGTGGATACAGACCTGTTTCTGCCAGAACAAGAAATTCGGCTGGATGGTCCATTGAGAGTTGGCTTTTCGGGCAACAAAAAGCATGATTGGCGGAAAGGGATTACCACTTTTATCGAACCTGCTTGTGATCTGCCCGGCGTTGATTTGCGGTTGGCGATGCCACAGGAGGGACACTATGTTCCTTTAGCAGATATGCACAAGTTCTATAATGAGATCGATCTCTATATCTGCGCATCAAGCTCAGAGGGTTTTTCACTAAGTGTATTAGAAGCTGCGGCCTGCGGGCGCCCGATAATTTCTACAAGAGTTGGTGGTTCTGAGGAATTGATCGAAGATGGAGTAAATGGCTTTCTAATTGATAGGAATGTCCAGGCCATTCAGGAGAAACTGAAATATTTTTTGGACAATCGTCAGGCTGTGCGCGATATGGGCGCAGCTAACCGGGAGATCGTGCTTGGAAAATGGTCGTGGGAAAAGAGGGCACCAGCCTGGATCGAATTTATTCGCAATGCACTGAGCGCAATAGCTTGATTATTTATCATGTCAAATACGTTATCCCATAGTGTTGTTGAAAAAGCGATCAATCATATCTGGTATGGTCTGGATGCCTTTCAAGAGCGCATAGTTAACCAGTCTGGTGCTGAAAAAATCTATTACGTCGTTGATGATCCATTCTGGGCTCAAGCGAGTAGGCTAGCGCAATTCCGAGACTATTTGAAAGAATTTAGATTAAAGCTGATAACCACGAAGAGATTTTGCGACCTTTGGAACCGAAACCGGCTTCGCAGGAGGTCGGTTTATTTTGGAAGTTGGCGGATCGCCCATCACATATTAGCCCAAAATTTATGCTCGTTTTCTCTTCAAGATTATGAATTTTTCATGGCCAGCGTAACCAGCCATCAAAACATTGGTGGTGGTCTAAACGTATCCGCTGCGATACCAGCAGGAAGTGACCCGGATCAGGTATTTGATAATGCTGTGGAGATTTTGCGCAGATTTCGAGTCCTCACGGTGAATTCAAACATTCTCTTTCAGCTATTATCACCTTCTATTCCCGGATTGGTCTATGTACCTAATGGTGTAGATACATCCAATTACTCTCCACCGCCGCAACATCACTATGATCAGCGCAACATCAGGATTGGTTGGATTGGAAAGAAGAGAGCCGCCAAGAATTATCAGATGTTGCTAGAGATCCAACGTCAATTGGATGAGCAGGGATTTGAATTCAAAATTATTACTATTCCCAAAGGATCCCCTCGCAGGAATCTTCTTTCGAAGTCTGAGATGATGAGTTTCTATCATAGGATTGATTATTACCTGTGTGTGAGTTGGCATGAGGGTACGCCCAACCCGGCACTTGAGGCCGCAGCCTGCGGTATCCCGGTTATGACAACCCCCGTTGGGAATATGCCTGAATTAATCGAGCATGGAGTCAACGGATTCATTGTTGAACCAAGAGGAGACGATGTGGTCGAACAGCTTAGAAATCTTCAGGACATAGAACCAAGCGATTATTTATCGATGAGTTCGAGTATTCGAGAGCGAATTGTCGCAGATTGGACTTGGGAGAATAATATAGAAAATTATCGCCAAGCTTTCATTAAACTTGTCAAATCTGGGTAGTCTCCCTGTAGAGTGTTGCCTGGTAAAAAAACGGAGTCAAATTTCACCGCGAAGGCGCAAAGAACGCGAAGGGATGCTGGTTTTATCATTTATCTTGGCGCTCGACCAAAGGTCCGCATAGCGTGGCGTCTTCGCGGTTCAAATTAGCGCTCATCCTGCCAGCAACACTCAAGAAGGGGATTACATAAATCTGAATATTGAATAAACTTAACGATTAAATTGAATGTCTAGATTTGGAGATGTAATCCGATATGATTATTGATGATCTGACAGTTTTCATCATCTCAACGGGAGAAGATACATATCAAGAATGTCTCGAAGCACTCCATAATCAGGATTGCGAATTCAATATCATGCACGTTCGAGATGTTTACCCCATGAGTAGAGCATTTCAGACAATGCCGGATATTTGCCCGACTAAATATTTTGTCCAGGTGGATGCGGATATGGTCTTACACCCAAACGCGATCACTAAGTTGTATTCGAAAATACGTCGGACGGGTTTTTGGGTTTATCAGGTACATGGGCAACTCTATGAAGAGGGCTATGGTATCCGAGGAGCTGTCAAATGCTGGAAAAAAGATATATTCAAGTATTTTGAGTTTCACGATGTAAGAACTGTTGATAGAGATTTTAATAGGAGAGTTGAACGCTGGGGTCTGAGAAAACAAGCCCTTCATACAGACCCTATCGGATGGCATAAGCCTCGGCATTCTACATTTTCACTATATCTAAAATCCAAAAGCGATGTGGAGAAATGGCGCTTTTTAGGTCGAAAAGTCGAACAATATGCGCTTGATGTTTTGGATACAGCCCTGGCTAATTTGCCAGCAAGCCAATTTCAATTATTAGGTGCTTTGTTAGGCTCGATGACGGGGATGCATAGAGTAGTCAGATCGAAGGATATTCTTCATGAAAGACACCTATTCAATGAAGTAAAAAATTTTCTAGGTAAAACCGACGAATTAGAAGTTTTTAAAAATGAATTCAAGATGAAAACCGATAGGCTTCGGTCTTTGTTTTCCCAATGTTATGATTTCGAGGGCGGAAATCTGGCGCCGTTTATTTTGGACTTGTCCAGGGAGATTTTCGAAATCTATTCTGCAATAGATTTTTCTGAAGAAACGATCATAGAATTTAGTAATGCAGTCAGGAAATGATGAAATTCTTTTTTTCGCATAGCCACTCTTTGTATCCCAAGGTGACCATACCTTTGGCTTTAGAATTCTTGGGACATGGACACCAGGTTTCTTTTAAGGTCAATCGCCCAACATTCTTTGGTAAATCATATGGTTTTACAGATGACTATATCAAGAGGAATCCCAACGGGGTATCGATTAGTAACCCCAAATCCTTTGGATATGTTTCGAGAATCATCAACCACCACGAAGAATGGCAAATAGCTCAGAAATCTATAAGGTACATCAAACGAAATGATTTCAATAATTTCGATGCCATAATTTCAACAACCAAACAATTACCTGAGCTAAATGCAGTCAGCAAAAATAATAATATGCGGGGTTTTGCTATTGGGTACCAGCATATTCCGTTTGTTGTGAAGATCGCTACACCCAACGAAATAAGTGATACAACAGTTAGTAATTCTTCCGTTTTCCTTTCGGACAATCTTTTTTCGCGGAGGCACTCTTTTCCTGAACTTCTTGGAAGTTATCAATGTCTCCCTGTTGGCTTCCTTTATTTGGATAAGGTCTGGGCTCATCTGCAGGGATCAGGATATCAAAAATCTAAAGATGGCACTGTGCTCGTATTTCACCCCGGTGGGTACCGGGGCATATTTTCAGAGCCGGGGGATTCGAAATCTGTCTGTTACGCCAATCAGAAAAACAATTTGGAGCAGATATTCCTGCCATTGCTCGAAGCTGGGTTCCGGCCTGTAATTAAGATTCACCCGCTCAGGGCCATGTATCATGATTTTGATGATGTTGCCGAAATCATTTCTGAAATTGAAGTCAACCGTGGATTGCATCAAAGCGCAATTCAAATTCTCCGGCCCGATGAATGGTATTGGGATTATGCCTTCAAGAGCCGTTTCATGCTCACATTTGGGTCATCTTCGATTTATGAACTTTGGTCTGCGGGTTTAGAGAATGTTTTTGTGTGCAATTTCTTTGGTAAGGAACGTAGTGGTAAATTTGAGTTCTTCGATAACATAATAATAGACAGTTATGATAGTTATTTGAATTTTGTCGAATCAGGTAATTTTTCCATCGATGAAAGTAATCCGCTTACAAAAGAAGTGTTCAAACAATATTCCGACCTCTTTACGGGGGAATCTACGAAAACAGCGTTTGATTTCATTGTGAGCAATATGTAACCCTGGCAAGTGAAAACGCACAACGACAAAATCCATCTGATCCTCTTTTTCACCAAGGGTTCCTCATTACAGAGCTGGCATTCATCAGGCATCTTAGAGCGTGAAGTGGCACTATATCTCCAGCTGGCACAACATGGCTTTGAGGTCAGTTTTGTGACATATGGCGACCGCCAAGATTTGAAATTCTCTTCAGATATTCCGGGGATCACAATTCTGTGCAATCGTTGGGGATTGCCAATTTGGCTCTATTCGTTGTTGTTGCCTTTCCTTCACGCCGGGCATCTAAAATCCGGAGATATCTACAAATCGAACCAGATGAATGGTGCTGATGTCGTTCTCGAGGCTGCGCGAATGTGGAACAAGCAGTTCATTGTCCGTTGTGGATTCATGTGGTCAGATCTGGCCAGGCAAAGTAAATATCACGATTTTGATGAAGCCTATAACATCGAGGCAAAAGTATTTAACGGCTCATCCCATGTGGTCGTTACCACCAACCGCATGAAGGATTACGTGATTGAAAATCACCGCATCTCGAAAAATAAGATCAGCGTGATCCCCAACTACGTACTTACTGATTTATTCACACCCTCGAAACAGGCTCCGACGAAAAACAAAATTTGCTTCATCGGACGAATCAATGAAGAGAAAAACCCCTTATCTCTGGTCAGGGCTTGCGCGCATACAGGAGTTTCTTTGGTGATCATTGGTGAGGGCCCCTTAAAAGAACAAGTTCGCTCATTAGCAATAGAACTAGGAGTTGATCTCACTTTGCTGGGAAGTGTGCCCCACACACAAATCCCCTCGGTATTAAGTTCATCAGAGCTCTTTGTCTTGCTTTCCCCAAAGGAGGGTCATCCCAAAACTTTGCTGGAAGCAATGGCATGCGGGGTTCCTGTGATCGGCGCAGATTCACCCGGGATCAGAGATCTGATTGAGCATGGCGTCACGGGCTGGTTGACCGAGGCGACTCCTGAGAGTGTGCGGGCTGCGATTGCCCACTTGCTGAACCAACCTCAGCTGCGTAAGCAGATTGGTGAGACGGCGCGCGAGTTCGTGATAAATAATTTCTCATTAGATAGAATACTAGATTTAGAGATCGCTCTCTATCGGAGATTAATGGATGCCTCCGGTAGCTAGCGTACTCATGTCTGTTTTCAATGGGGAGGGTTATTTGTCTTCCAGTATTGAGAGTATTTTGAACCAGACCAGGGGGGATTTTGAGTTCATCATCATCGACGATGGCTCAACAGATCGCTCTTGGGATATCATGAGGGGGTATCGAGACCAAAGGATGAAACTCCATCAGAATCGCCAAAATATTGGGCTAACAAAATCGCTTAATAAAGCACTGGCTTTGGCCACGGGCGATTACGTCTTTCGCCAGGACGCTGATGATATCTCTCACAGATCCAGACTTGAGGAGCAATTAAATTTTCTCGAGCAGAACCCTCACATCGTCTTGTTGGGTTCAGCCGTCACCTTGATCGATGATTCGGGAAGCCGGTCGGGGGAGTTGATCTATCATCCACATTCTGACAAGAGCATCCGTTGGCAACTATTGTTGCAAAATTCATTCTTCCACACGTCAGTTTCAATCCGCAGGCGCGTTCTAGCAGAAAACAATCTCAGATATTGCACAGAAATCCAATACGCCCAGGATTATGAGTTCTGGTCGCGTGTTTTGAAATATGGAGAAGGTGCAAACATTCATGCCCCACTCGTCTCGATCCGCTTACATCGAGACCAGCTATCACATCAAAAATGGGACTCCCAGCAAGAGACCGCCACCACGATTGCTATGGAGAATATCGCAAATCTTGGGCTTGGAGATGAATTCACGCCTGACCAGGTTTGGCTGATGCGCTGTCTCGACCTGGATTGGGGGTCGTTGAGCGATGAGGAGCGCTTTGAGGGTGGAATATCTCTTAGACGACTGCTGGCTGGTTTCGAGAGAGTACATCGAGAGTCTGATGATCAATGGGTGGTCACCCGGCGTAGGGTGCTGAAGCAGGTTCATCGCTGTATATTCCAAAAACCTCACAATTTCAATGAGTTTACAACCCAATGGAATACCCTGGGTATGTCACCCAAGGAAGCCTTGGCTGATCTGTTGATCTTAATGATAAAGGGGGTTCGATCCGCGTTAAGGGTTTAACTCCGTTCTGAAAGAAGCGTATGATCAGTGTTGTTGTTTGCACCTACAATCGAGCAGAACTATTAAGGGACGTGCTCGATTCGCTTGTTCAGCAATCCAGATCGAGTGCTGATTATGAGATCATCGTCATAGACAATAATTCGACCGATACTACTCCAGACTTGGTCAAAGAGTACTCTCGGCGCAATGACAATGTGCGTTATTTTGTCGAGACCGCACAAGGTCTTTCCAACGCCAGGAACCGAGGCTGGCGAGAAGCGCGCGGTAAGTTCGTGGCTTACTTAGATGATGACTGCAAAGCGCCCTCCCAATGGCTGGCTGCAGCTGAAGAAGTTATAGCTCGAGAAGCACCAGATGTTTTTGGCGGTCCCTATTACGCTTTCTATCATTCAGACAAACCCCACTGGTGGAAGGATAGCTACCGCTCGATCGAGCACGCTAAGACTGCCAGGGAGTTAGCAGAGGGAGAATACTTGAGCGGGGGGAATATTGCCCTCCGCAAAGATGTTCTCGAACAGCTTGGGGGGTTTGACCCTCGTTTTGGGATGACTGGAGATAGAGTCGCCTTTGGAGAGGAAACGGCGCTTCTGAAGAAGATCAGACGGGTTATTCCCAATTCGAAGATTTTCTATGATCCGACCTTGTATGTCTACCACCTGGTCCACAAAGAGAAAATGAGTCTATTCTGGAATGCTATATCTAGCTTTGTTGATGGGATGTATAGTTATCGTGTCCAAAAGGCTGGCGAGATGGGGACTGTTGCCGGGATAACGGGTTTGATCAAAGGTTTCGCAAAGGTGATTTTTTTCCTGGCAAGTATCGCTAAGGGTTTAATCTTCCGCGATAGAAAAGCATTTCCTTACGTGCAAAACCACATCTTTGAGCGTTCGCTTCCTATACTTGTCGATATTGGATTTCGTTTTGAGCAAATTCGCAGCCTGCTTTTGATCTAATTCACTCACAAATTCAGCGAAAATGAATTTTCTGCTGAAATATAAAGTCCGTCGCTTTGCGTGCCCTCTAGGCAAAACGGACTTCCTTTCTAAGCAGAGATTTCAATCTCGCTGAAGCGACTTTGAACAATCTGTAATTTCGCCAGATGTGTCATTGCGAGTAATTCCACAGCGCTTGGGGCGCTGCTCAATCAGAAAGAAACCCTGCCATGTGTCACTGCGAGCGGAAGCGTGGCAGTCTCCCACTTATGGAGGAGATTGCCGCACTCCACTGTGTTCCGTTCGCAATGACACAAGTAAGTTTTTTAGTAGTGGCACCACAGCGCTTGGGGCGCTGCTCAATCAGAAAGAAACTCTCATCGATGTCATCGCTCTGCGCGCCTGCCCAAAGGGCCGCACGGCGTGGCGTTGCGAACGGAGTTTACGGAGTGAAGCAATCTCCTCGTCAAGTGGGAGATCGCTTCGTCGCAAAAGACGCTCCTCGCGATGACACAAGAAAGTTTCTTGGTAGCGTTAGCGAAGCAATCCCCAGATATGCGGCGAGATTGCTTCGCTAGAGCTCGCAATGACACATCTGTTCGATTTCCTGTTGCCCATTACAATTGTGAAAATAAACCGGCCGGCTGGCGATTAAAATCGCAGCGACAGTTGCAAATCCTGCCTGCGCAGGTTGGAGTCTAGTCGCCGGCGCTTTGCGTGCCGTTGGCAAGGGCGACTTTGCAAGTGTCGCTGCGACTTCCAGTCGCCGGGAAAGAATATAATGAAATTCCTGATTATCAGCGCTGATTATCCCTTATATCGCCATTGGCTCTATCAACGTCATCCAGGGCTTGAAAATCGCCCTTACCAGGAGCAGAGTGCTGTTCGGCGAAAATCCCCCTTTGGAATTGGGGAGTATTACGCTCAAAATCTCAGAGATCAGGGTCATCAAGCCTGGAACCTGTATGTTGGCAACGAATACATGCAGAAAGCCTGGGCGGTGGAACATGATCTATATGTAGAGCAAAACGCAAGTTCGCAGGCCTTGCTCGAAAACCTGCTTGGTGTGTGGCGGAGAGTCAGCCATACGCCTGCCTATTACTTGAAATCGATCTTGCGTCCTCTGTACCGTGCCCTGGAAAGGAGCCAGGCCTGGAAATACCCCATCCTGGCTGAGCAGATCAGCTATTACAGGCCAGATGTGCTGATCAACTTAGTCATGGATTTTGTCAGCAATGATTTTCTAGAGGCATACAAACCAAAACTGGAATACCTCGTTGGCCAGATTGCCTGGTTGTCGACAGACCAAAACCACAATTATCGCGCCTATGATTTGGTGCTCTCATCGCTGCCCAAGACGATCGCCTGGTTCCAATCCCAAGGCATCCCCGCCAGGAAACTGAGGTTAGGGTTCGAGCCGCAGATTTTGTCACAAATTGACCGTCAGGGTAAACCGATCCTGCTTAGTTTCGTCGGCTCTTTGTTCAGCATGCATCAAGAGAGAATTGAGCTCTTGGAAAAGATCTCAAGGCGTTTCGATCTGGGCATCTGGGGGCCTGAAGCAGATTTTTCAGCCAACCCCCAAATTCGTCGTGCGTACCGCGGCACAGCCTGGGGTGTAGAAATGTTCAACATCTTGTGCCAGTCCCAAATCACGATCAACCACCATATCGATATCGGTGGGAACTATGCCAACAACATGCGTCTGTATGAAGCCACAGGAGTTGGAACCATGCTGCTAACAGACTGGAAAGAGAACTTGGATGAGCTCTTCGAAATTGGCGCAGAAGTGGTCGCATACCACGATGTTGAGGAGTGCATCGATCTGCTTGACTATTACCTTGAGCATCACGAAGAACGCGATAAAATTGCCCACGCGGGCCAGCAACGTACCCTGGCCGAACACACATATAAGCATCGTGTTGAGGAGATACTAGCTATCATCAATGAAATGGAAGCTTAGCGATATTCTCGCAAAGAAAACTTCTCGGTCTGGAGTCCGACGTCTCCTGACGTCGGGAGATAGAAAATTCATGGGTAAGCTCATGTCGACGAAATCAGGAGATTTCGGAGTCCAGATCCTCAATACACGTAAATATTAAGGGAGTAAATAGATTTAGCGAGAGCACCACTTAGCGGAGATCATCTATGAATGTCGAGAAAATCGAATATCAAGGAAAAAAATATGCCGAGATTATTTGGGAAGATGTGCGTGTAGAGCAGACCACATTCTTTTCGCCTGCTGAGTCTTCCTTTCAATTCGGGTTGCTGGCGCATAAAGCCGGATTTGTAGAACCGCCCCACTATCATAAGACCGTCACCCGCACAATCAGCGATTTGCAGCAGATGTTCGTTGTTCAGCGAGGTGTGGTTGAGGTAGATTTGTTCTCAGATGGCGGCGAACTGATCCGCACCATCGTCATGAACCCCGGTGACGCCATTGTGCTGATCGATGGCGTGCACGCTATTCGAGTCATCGAGGATATGCAGTGCATCAGTGTCAAGCAAGGCCCGTATATGGGTGAAGAATTCGATAAAGTTTTTGTTGAGGCAAATAATGATTCCAGTCTTTGAGCCCGTCATCGGCGAAGATGAAATTCAAGCCGTAGTCAATGCTTTGCGCAGAGGCGAAATATCCGGCTCTTTTGGTGAGAGCATCCCAAACTTCGAGCGTGAATTTGCCAATTATGTGGGTTGCAAATATGGCGTTGCTGTGAGCAGCGGTACTTCTGCGTTGATGTTGGCCGTCGCTGCTGCTGGAATTGAGCAGGGGGATCATGTGCTGGTCAGCACCAGCACCAATGTCGCCACTGCGTTGGGTGTATATCACAACGGTGGGATTCCTGTTCCAGTAGATTCAGAAGAGATTACCTGGAACATAGATCTCGACCTTTTAGAAGATCTGATAACCCCCGAGGTACGTGCCATCCTTCCGGTTCACCTGTATGGTCATCCAGTGGATATGGACCGCTTGATGGAAATCGCCCGCAGGCATGAATTGCTGGTCATCGAGGATTGTGCTGAGTCCCATGGCGCAACGGTGCGCGGCCGTATGACTGGCAGCTACGGCGACATGGCTTGCTATAGTTTCTATGCCAACAAGGTGATCACCACCGGAGAGGGGGGCATGGTGGTCACCAATGATGAAGGATACTATGAGCGGTTAAGATTGCTGCGCAATTTGGCTTTTACAGAACCTCGATTCTGGCATCAGGTTCCTGGCTATAATTTCCGCATGACTGGTTATACCGCTGCCATGGGTTTGGCGCAGTTGGAAAAGATCGAGTCCATCATTACCGAAAAGCGTCGAGTAGCTCACACCTATAATAGTTTCCTGGAAAATGTACCCGGGCTGAAGTTACCAATCGAATTGGATTGGGCTAAGAATGTTTACTGGATGTACGCCGTTGTTGTGCAACCAGAATTTGGCCGCAGTCGAGATGAACTGGTAGAAATTCTTATGGAGAGAGGCATCCAGACCCGGACATTTTTCTGCCCCATGAATCAGCAGCCCTTCCTGCAGGATATGCCCGGTTTTCGGGATGCGCCTTGCCCGGTGGCTGATCGATTGTGGGAGCGGGGTTTGTACCTGCCTTCCTCGATTAATTTGTCTACCGAGGTCATCGAGGAGATTTCTGGAGTTGTTCAGGGGGCGCGTGCAAATGCTTGAAAAATGGCTCTTCCCCTGGGAGCAATCAATATGAAAGTTGGCGTGTTGGTGGGCGAACAGCCTCCTGAACTGGGGGGTGCCTATACTATCCAGAAGGACATTTTCGATTCCTTCTTGAGCCTGGCTCATGAGAGCAAACACGAGTACGTTGTCTTTGTCAATTTTGACCAGACCGATTATGTAGAAAAAATCAGATCGTTCGGAATTGAAGCTGTCCACTTTCCGACACCGACGTTGTTCGAACGTTTCATTATGATGCTGAAGCGCGAATTCCCTATCGCCCGCAAGCGCTTGCGTAGAGCTACCCGGTTGGAAAGGATCGCGATCGAGGCAGGGGTCGAGTTTATGTGGCTCATCAGCGAAGGTCCAGTGATGATGGATCTGCCCTACCTAACCGTGGTGTGGGACCTGCAGCATCGTAATATGCCCTGGTTCCCAGAGGTGAGCAGTAAAGGAATCTGGGATATGCGTGAAGATTCATTGGCCTGGTTTCTGCGCCGGGCTGCCAGGATCATTGTCGGCGGGCAGGCTGGCCAGCAGGAGATTGTCGACTTCTACCAGGTTCCCCCAGATCGTTTCAAAGTGCTGCCTCACCCAACTCCCAAGTACGCACTAGAGGCGCCAGAGCTGGATTGGGATGGATTGCTCTCTAAATATGGCTTGCCCGATGAATTCTTGTTTTACCCAGCCCAGTATTGGCCGCATAAGAATCATGCCAATCTGCTGAAGGCTCTGCAAATATTACGGGATCAACGCATGCTTACGCTGCACATCGTCTTTACAGGTTCCAACCGTGGAAACCAGGAATATATCAATAGCCTAGTTGCCCAACTTGGACTCAGTGATCAAGTGCATATGTTGGGGTTCGTACCCTCAGAAACGTTGATGGCGCTCTACAAGAGAGCCGTCGCCCTGGTGTATGCTAGCTTTGTGGGACCTGAGAATTTGCCCCCCTTGGAAGCCTTTGCACTGGGGTGCCCGGTGATCGCCGCACTTGTGGCGGGTTCCGAAGAACAGCTTGGCGATGCGGCATTGCTCGTGGATCCAGCAGACCCGTCCCAAATCGCAGATGCTATCAATCAGCTTTACCAAGATCGAGCATTGCGGAATACCCTGATTGAGCGCGGCTTGAGGCGCGCCCAGGACTGGACAGGGGATGAGTATGCCAGAGGTGTGTTCGAAATCTTTGATGAGTTTGAGCCCATTCGATTTGCATGGGGGGTGTAGAATTTTAATCTGATGGCAAAGAATAAGGTGTGCATAGTAGCCTTGACCCTGGCATGTGCCTTTAGTATAGCGATCGTTTATGTTAATGTGATGACATTCGATCCAGTGTTGACGTCTGATACTGGTTATTCTGACACACGCGATTATGTTGCCATCTATTATGGCGAAAGTGCTGAGGGGATCAGGGCTTTTCGACCTCTGGTACCCTGGCTGGCTCGGCTTGTTCCAGATTTTCCTGCCTCGATATTTGATACTGGTCGTAATGTATCTGCCGATTTGCAGGTTGTTCTGAAGTTTGGGGTTGTCAACCTAATTTTTTTGATCGCTGCATCAATGGCGTTGTTCGAACTTCAGCGCGCCCTTGGTCTGGAAGGTTGGGTGGCTATTCTGGGCATGCTTCTTTTCCTGAGTTTGCCTACTGTTGTGCGTAGCGCCGGTCTGCCGATGACAGATACTGCCTTTTATTTTTTCTTTAGTCTAGCGCTTTGGGCTGTGTTGAAAGGTAACTTAAATGTATTGTTGGTGGGATCGGTCTTGGGCGTGATGGCAAAAGAATTGACTTTGCTCGTTTTGCCATTAATCTTTCTGGTTGGGTGTTCTTGGAAAGACAAACTGCGCATGTCGGCTGCAGTACTGCCGGCTATATTAGTGTATGTCTTCTTGCGCGTTTGGATGCCATCGGTTGGTTTAGCCTTTAGTTGGGATGATGGTTATACATCTGGTTCGATCCTATCCCTCTCTCGTTATCAACTTCGCTGGCTCTTTTCAATGAGTGGTGTAGTGGATATTTTTATGGCCTTTGCGCTAGCCTGGCCGCTGGCAATTTTTGCGTTGATTCGCTGTGAAGTACCCCAAATCTTGCGATCTTGGATATATTTAATACCTATCGTGATCATTGGAGTAATCCTGGGGGCTGGCAACCTGAGTCGCTCGACTATGGCTGCATTTCCAGTGATCATCCCCCTCGCGGCAATTGGATTGAAGGGACTTTCTGGAGTGTCAGCTGACGAGATATAAAACGATGTCTCAGAAATTGCTAATTGTGACTAATATTCCCAGCCCTTATCGGTTACATCTCTTCGAGCACATGTATCACCAGTCAGTCAAACGCCAGATGGATTTCGAGGTTTGGTTCCTGGCAGAGAACGAAAGGGATCGCCATTGGCCTTATGATCCCGCCCATTGTAATTTTCCTCACCGGGTACTGCCAGGTTTTCACCCGAGGATCTTTGGCCAGGAACAGCATATCAACCCCTCGGCCTGGTGGCAGATGCTCAAGCAGCCACCAACCTGGCTGGTGTTAGGTGGTGCCTGGCAGTTCCCAACCATTGCCGGCCTGGCTTTGCTTGGATCGTTATTGCGCAGGCGTACCAGGATTGTATTCCACCTAGAAGCCAATCATCATTTTTCGGGGCGTAAGCGAGGTCTGATTGCGTTTTTGCGCCGGTGGCTTATCCAGATGGCGGATGCACTGGCCGTACCTGGTGAAATCGCACGCACGACGATCTCAGACCATTGGGGGGTCTCTGATCCCAAATTTGTTTCACTGCCGAATGTGGTGGATGAAAACGTTTACCTGGAACAGGTACGCTCTGCTCGACATTCTCGTGATGAGCTGCGCGCTGATAAAGGGTTTGGACCCTCAGATCGTTTGATCTTGTTTCCCGCCAGGCTGGTTGACTCGTTGAAGGGCAATCTCAATTTCTTGGGTCAGTTTGCTCGCCTGGAGCAGGCCAACATCCACGTGCTCCTGGCTGGCGATGGCCCTGATCGCGCACGGATCGAAGATTTATATGCAAGGGATGAGCGCGTTCACTTGCTTGGGTTCCAGGAAGGGGATGGCATGGTCGAGCTCTATGCTATGGCAGACCTGCTGGCGCTGCCGTCTTTCAAGGATCCCAACCCTCTATCGATCATCGAGGGCTTGTGGGCTGGGCTACCCATCCTGGGGTCCTATGGCTGTGGCAATTGGCCCGAGGCCATCGAACCGGGGAAGAATGGATGGCTGATAGACCCGCACAATTCCGATGATCTGCATCAGGCGCTGGTTGAGTATGCAGATGCGCCTGATGAGAAATTACATTCCTATGGGCTGCGCTCTCAGGAAATTGCCAGGGAACGATTTGAAACACAGGCGGTTGTGATCCACTTCCTGGATGTGCTGGAGGGAATTGCCGTCTCTTACTGATCTATGCAGGAACTCGAACGCATCCTATTCATCGGGACATTTTCTCCTGAGAAACCTAGAGAGGACAACCCTTCCTTCTCTCACGCTGCCCAGAATTTTCAAGCCAAGCTGCTGGAGGGTCTTCGAGCGCGTGGTGCCAAAGCAGTCACGGTATTGAGTATTTATCCTTTCCCACGTTTTCCCCGGGGACCAGTCTTGTATTTGGGGAGCTCACAAGGTGATCTATCGGCTGATTTCTGGATCCGCAGTGTGCCATATCTAAATTTACCTCTCATCAAGCCTGCATCCCAATGCTTGACTCTGCTGCTGGGGGTGCTAAAACTGCGTGGGGAGAAAACAAGGTGGCCCCAGGTGGTGGTGTCCTATAATGCCACCCACCGCTGGGGAATCCCGGCCCTGATCGCTGCCTGGCTATTCAAAGCCCCCAGTATCTGTATCGCCGCGGATGTACAGCCCATTGAGCCCGGGCTAGGATTTTTCTATACATTGCTGCACAAAGGACGTGCTTTCTGGCTGCGGAAGTTCAATGGTGTTGTGGTGTTATCGGGATTGGTGGCAGAGGAGTTTCTGGCCCCCGATCAATCCTGGCTGCATCTGGATGGAGGGATTTCTCCAATCGAATATCAGGTCACCGAGGATGCGCAGCCACTCACCCAGTTGTACTACGCCGGGACTTTGAGCGAGGGCAGCGGCGTAAAACTGATGTTGGAAGCTTTCGATCTTCTGCCCGAGGATTATCATTTGACCATCACCGGAAATGGCCCTTTGGCTGACTTTGTTAGCCAAAAGACCGAATCAAACCCGCGGTTGAATTACCTGGGGGTTTTACCGCGTGAGCGTCAATTATCATTACTTCATCGGGCAGGAATCCTGCTCAATCCCCGCTTGGGATCTTTGCCAGAGAACCGCTATAATTTCCCGTCCAAATTACTGGAATACCTGGCTTCGGGCCGACCCGTTGTCTCGACTATGACGGCTGATCTGGCAGAGGAGTACGCTGATTTAGTGTATGTTTGTGAACAGGAGAATCCTCGGGTGCTGGCATCAACCATAACCAAAGTCTCTACACTCGATCCTGAAGAGATCAAGCAACGCAGCCAGCGCGCATACCAAAAAGTCATCAATCAAAAAAATTGGCAGGTTCAAAGTGAGCGTCTTTACGAGTATATGCGTAAGGAGGCGTTCGGTTCTCGATGAGGGTGGCGATCGATTGCACTGCGGTTGTATTTGGTGGCGGAGTCACCTGGATGCGTGAATTCGTGCCGCGTTTGTGTGGTTTATCATCGGATGATCATTTCACCATCCTGGTGAAGCCAGACTTCAACTGGATATCCGGGTTGTTGCCCCAGAATTGTGAAACCATTGAATTGAGTTTTCCGCCACGCTTTCAGTCGATCTGGCGATTGGTTTGGCAGCAGCTCATCTTGCCATTCTGGCTGAAAAGGAAGCGTATCGACTGCCTGATCTCACCCTATGATACAGCTCCGCTGTTCAGTGCGACGAGCATACTTTTGGGGATTCAGAACGCCAGCCCATATTGGGGGCCGCCAGCCAGCACACTAAGGGAGCGGGTTAGATTATGGTTTATCCGCTGGTTGTCCAGGATGTCTGCCCGAAAGGCTGGGCGGATTTTCTTCGTTTCCGGTTGGGCTCGCGCAGACATTGGTGAAATGCTTGGGTTACCAAAAGAGAAAACTTCTGTGGTCTATAATGGAGTCTCGGAAATTTTCAAACCTGGGAATTCTGCCCGCGAGGAACTGCCAATAATCCTGGCCGTTGGAAGTGTTTACGTGTATAAAGATTACTTGACCTTGATCGATGCTTTGGGTGAGTTAGTTAAGCGCGGTTATGATGATCTGCGTTTGGTCATCGCTGGGGGGATTTTCGATCAGCCTTATTACCAGGAGTTAACTGTTCGGATCGAAACATTGGGACTAGCTGGGCAAGTCGAGTTTGTGAATACCCATTTGCAGGACGAGATCGTTGGTCTGTATCAATCAGCTTCCGTGATGGTGCTGCCTACCCAGGTGGAGACATTCGGATTTCCCCTGGTAGAGGCCATGGCCTGTGGTGTGCCAGTTGTAACTTCAGACTTGCCTGTAACACGTGAGGTATGTGGCGAAGCTGCGCTCTACTACACGCTTGGGGATGTTGATTCCCTGGTTAGAGGCATTCAATATATTCTAGATGATGAACAACTGAAATCAGATTTGGTCGAGCGCGGCCTGGAACGCGCCAAAGATTTTTCATGGACGAATTCAGCCCAACAGGTTAGCAAATTGATAAATTCTCTCCCAGGCAAATAGCTCGATAATGTCAACTTCGCGAGAATTTCCGAAAATAGGGGGCTACGGGGGTGCGCAGCACCCCCGTAGCCCCCTATTTTCGGGCTTCTCGTCTGAATGTTGACATTGTCAAGATAGTAATCCTATTCCGGGAAATTCATTCCGAGTTGAATGGTGACAAAAATCATAGAAGGCATTATCAAGTTATGAAACAAATCAAGCAGTCATACAAAAAAGGCGATCTCAGCATCGTTGAAGTTCCCTTACATAATCTCAAAGCTGGCCATTTATTGGTCAAGACCATGGCTTCGATGGTCAGTGTGGGAACGGAAAAATATATGCTGGAGATGGGTCGTAAATCCCTGGTAGGGAAGGCCATGGCCCGACCTGATCTGGTACGCCAGGTGATTGCCAAGGCCCAGGCTGAGGGCATCATGGAGGCCTGGCGGCAAGCCATGGGCCGACTGGATACCCCGGTGCCCCTAGGCTATTCTTCCTCGGGGGTGGTGATCGGTGTTGGTGAAGGCGTGCAAGGTTTCTCCTTGGGAGATCGAGTTGCTTGCACCGGGGCCGGATTTGCAGGGCATACCGAGGTAGCCTCTGCGCCGGCGAATTTGTGTGTCCCCATTCCCGATGAACTGGATTTCGACGTGGCTGCCTTTGTAGCTCTGGGTGGGATCGCCCTTCAGGCTGTGCGCATGGCCCAGGTTGCTTTCGGGGAGACAGTCGTGGTGATTGGCCTGGGTCTCTTGGGCCAGGTGGCGGTGCAACTGCTGGCTGCCGCGGGATGCCATGTGGTGGGAATGGACCTCGACGCCGACAAGGCTGCCCTGGCTGGTGATCTGGGGGCCGAGGCCGTGGCCATAGATTACCCAACGCTGGCCTCGTCCGTTCATCAGATGACGGCGGGACAGGGGGCCGATGCGGTCATCATCCTGGCGGCGACCACCAGTAACCAGCCTCTTGAGCAGGCTGCCCTGAATTGCCGCGAGCGCGGCCGCGTGGTGGCTGCAGGCCTGGTGGGGCTGGAAATCCCGCGCACGCCCTTCTACGACAAGGAATTGGATTTTGTGGTCTCACGGGGCTGGGGCCCGGGCTTGTACGACCCGGATTTCACCGACCGGGGTGCGAAATACCCCCTGGCATATGCCCGCTGGACGGCGCAGGGAAATATGGCCGAGTTCCTGGCCCAGGCAGCCAAAGGTGCCATCAAGATCGATCCGCTGATCAGCCACCGCTTCCCGTTCGAACAAGCGCTAGAGGCATATCAATTAATTGCTGAAGGAGTAGAACCTTACCTTGGTGTTCTGTTGACGTATTCAGGCGACCCAGATTTGAGCACAAAGGTTAAGGTGAATGTAACCACTGCACAGACCAAGCTGCGCTCTGGTGGAGGTCGTTCAGACTCAGTTGGAATCGGCCTGATTGGCGCCGGGCTGTTTACACAAGGGACCTTGCTTCCGGCCATGAAGGGCATCTCTGGAATTGAATACCGTGGTGTCTCCACTTCGTCAGGATTGAGCGGACAGCATACCGCCAGGAAGTTCGGCTTCGATTATTGCGCGACTGACTATACTGAAATCCTCAATGATCCTCAGGTTGATCTGGTTTTTGTGCTCACCCAACATGGCTCGCATAGCGATTTTGCTGGCAAGGCATTGGAAGCAGGCAAGCATGTCTTCGTCGAGAAGCCCCTGGCGTTGACTCCCGAGCAGTTGAAATCTGTAACTGTCCACTATCAGAAGGCTGAAGATGCCCTCCTGATGGTGGGTTTCAACCGTCGCTTTTCTCCGTTTGCAGTCTGGCAGAAGCGGCACTTTGCCAATCTGGCTGAACCGCTCAGTGTGGTCTGCACCGTCAACGCTGGCATTGTCCCCGCGGACCATTGGGTGCACGATTCCGCCGCGGGTGGTGGTCGTATCATCGGCGAGGTCTGTCATTTTGTTGATCTGCTCCAATTCTTTACCAGCTCTGTGCCTGTGCGGGTCTTCGCTGAGTCATTTGGAGAGGGAGCCTATAAACCCAGCGATAATGTGACCATCACCTTGAAGATGGCGGGTGGATCGTTGGGTTCGATCAACTATGTTTCTGGCGGCGATAAGCGTCATCCCCGAGAGCGTGTCGAGATCACCGGGGGAGGCGCGGTAGGGGTGATCGAAAATTTCCAGGCTGCCCGGTTCACTCGTGGTGGGAGAGTGCGAAAGAAGCGCAACTGGTTGAGCGTCGACCGCGGCCATGTTGGCGAGATCCAAGCCCTGGTGGGTTGCATCCGCAAGAGTAACCCTGCTCCAGTGGATTTCGAAGAATATCTCTACACCACCCTGGCGACGTTCGCGATCGAAGAATCGCTTAAAACTGGGCAGGCTGTTGATGTTGACCTGGCCTGCTTGGATGGCGCCGAGTAGTCTGATATGCGCATCTTATTGTTCACTGCTTATTTCCCCCCCGATACAGGGTCGGCAGCGCACTTGTTTTATGAATTAGGGGGCGAATTGGTAGCCAGAGGTCATCAGGTCAGGGTGATCACCAATATGCCCGGCTACCACGCTGTCGATGCAGATGAGCGCTATCAGGGCAAACGCTGGCTGAAAGAGTCAGTCGATGGTATGGATGTTTATCGCATGGCGTCCTTGCGCCTTTCGCCCACCTCTATGGTCGGAAGAGCTTTATGGCAGTTTGGGATGGCGTTGGCGTTCTTTGTGATGGGAATGTTCATTCCTAAAGGGGATATCGCCCTGGTGTATTCTCCGCCATTGACCTTAGGTTTTTCGGCCTGGGGGCTGAGAATCCTGCGGGGAACAAAGATCATCCTCAACGTCCAGGATCTGTTTCCCCAGAGCATCATCGATCTGGGGTTGTTGAATAATCCACACATCATCCGCATCTTCGAATGGATGGAGCAGTTTATCTATAAGCGATCGAATAAAGTCGTCGTACATTCATCAGGCAATCAGCGCCACGTCCTCAGCCGGGGAGGAAACCCCGACCGTGTGCTGGTTGTCCCTAATTGGGTGGATACTGATTTCATCCAGCCTGGGGAACGCCAAAATGAATTCAGGGAGGCTCACAACTACAATGATGAGTTCCTGGTCTCTTTTGCTGGGGTTTTGGGGTATTCTCAGGATTTGGACGTCATTCTGGGGGCTGCTAAGCAACTCAAAGAACATCCTCAAATAAAATGGATTCTGGTTGGAGATGGTGTCGAAAAAGAGCGCCTGCAAGAGAAAGCCATTGAATTGGAGCTGATGGATTGCGTCCAATTTCTGCCTATGCAGCCTCGAGAGAAATATCCGGCAATTTTACACGCCTCGGATGTCTGCCTGGCGACATTGCACGCCGAAGTAAAGACGCCCGTAGTGCCATCGAAAATCCTCAGCATAATGGCGGCTGGGAAACCGGTGGTAGCTGCCATGGATTTGAGCGGTGATGCTCCAAGGCTGATCGCCGATGCCAACTGTGGTTTCAGCACGCCCCCAGGGGATGCAGGCGTCCTGGCTGAGGCGGTCTTGCGCTTATACAAAGATCAGGACCTCTGTGTTGAGTTAGGAGCCAATGGCAGACGCTATGCCGAAGAGCGCCTCTCCAAGCAAGCCTGTGTTTCCCACTATGAATGTATGATCGAGGAAAAGCTCCAGCCAGGATAGTAAACCATCAAACGAATACGATAATACTGAAGAACGCGGTTCCTGCCAGGAGCCGCGTTCTTGTGTTTTGGCTCTTTAGGAATCGACGTGGGATATTCCAGATTTAGGGGTGAACGGGATGCGGAGCACCCCGTTCACCCCTAAATCTGGAGGATTACCCCGGTAAATCCTAGAGACCTTGAGTTTTATCATGGGAAAATGTATCAATGAGCGGTAAAATTCTATCCGCTGTGGTTTGTTACTAAGTAAGCTAAATTGTTAGGCCTTTAGGAATATCCGTGGTACTGTCCAGATTTGGGGGTATGGGGCGTGCGGAGCACCCCACATTACCCCAAATCTGGGAGTTATCCCGTCGATTTCTAGAGAGCCATATTGTTGGAGATGGAAATGGAAGGCTATTTAGATTTTTTCACAGGGAAAACAGTATTGGTAACAGGAGGAGCCGGGGCAATCGGCTCCAATTTGACCAAGACTCTGGCGACGCTGGGTGCCCGGGTCCTTGTGCTTGACAACCTTTCTTCATCCGAGCGCTGGAATGTGCCCTCTATGTCGGGGGTCTTGTTTATCGAGGGGGATATCTTGGATGAGATCAAGCTGAAGCGAGTCTTCTTCGAGCGCCCGCAGATCGTTTATCACCTGGCAGCTTTCTTCGCCAATCAAAACTCGGTAGATCATCCCGAAAGCGATTTGCAGGTCAATGGCATGGGCACCTTGCGCTTGCTGGAATATTCTGTCCTGACAGAAGTCGAGCGTTTTGTATATGCCTCCTCAGGCTGCTCGATCTATGGTAGCAACACGCCGCTGCCACTGAAAGAGGAGTTCATGTCCATGCATCTGAGCACACCCTATCAAATAACCAAGATGTTGGGTGAGTTGTACTGCAATTTCTTCTACGATCATTATGGCCTGAAGGTGGTGAAACCACGCTTTTTCAACTCTTACGGTCCAGGTGAAGTTCCTGGCCAGTACCGTAATGTCATCCCAAATTTCATCTATTGGGCGATGCGCGGGCAGCCGCTGCCGATCACAGGCTCTGGCGAGGAGACCCGCGATTTTACCTATGTCGATGATATCGTCGATGGATTGCTGCGTGCAGCCACCTTCGAGAGTGCTATTGGCAAGGAATTCAATCTGGCTTCGGCAGAAGAGACTGCCATCGTCGATCTGGCAAAAATGGTCAACGAAGCCACTGGGAACTCTGCTGGTATTCGCTTCTCAGAGCGCCGCAAATGGGACACCAAGAGCCGCTTGTTGGCCTCTGTTGATCTCGCCCGAGACTTGATCGGCTACAACCCTACGATCCCCTTCGAGCAGGGCTTGGGAAACACTGTGCAGTGGTTCCGCGACCATTGGAGTCTGATCGAAACCTCTGCGCGCTTCGGCCCAGGAGTATCCTCAGCAGTGCGTGATATGAAGGCGTTAGACAAAGATTGATGACTTCCAGAACTGGCAAAGACGATCAATCTGTTCTCGATTTCTCGATTACCTCTTCCGAGCGGCGCTGGATTCTGGTCATTCTCGACCTCCTGGCGATCAATGGAGCATTTGCTCTTTCCACATATTTGCGTCCAGATTACCAATTGAACTGGGAGCTGATCAGGCTGCACCCCCTGGCTTTGCCGCTCCTGAACGGACTATGGCTCTTCTTTGCCTATGTCTTCCGAGTGTATGACCTGAACCTGGCTGGCAGGGCAATGAAATCATTGACGACGGTACTCAAAGCTGGATCGTTGACGGCGGCAATCTACCCTATTGTTCCCTATCTGCCGCCTGCCTTGCCGCCCTCTCGCCAACCCCTATTTTTGGCGATCCTTTTGCCGGTGCTCTTCTTAATAGTAGGGCGGGCTTTGTATTTATTGGTTTTCGCCCAGTCGATCTTTCACCGCAGGACGATCATTGTCGGCGCAGGTTGGGCGGGAAAAACAGTTGCTCGAGCGATCCTTGAATACGGCGATAGCGTTTACAACTTGATCGGGTATATCGATGACGATCCCTTGAAAGCGGAACAGCCAATTCACATAACGAAAGGGGATAGCGGAGTGGAATTGCCCAACGCGGCGACAATTGAAATTTTGGGAGACCGCCATGCCTTAGCAGATGTCATCGTCGATCATCGCATAGGGACCCTTGTTCTGGCTGTGACCAAAGATGCAACTGGTGAATTGCTGCCTCTGATGATGGATTGTTTGCAGCATGGCGTTGAAATCGTGCCGATGCCGGTGATCTACGAACAGCTGACCGGAAAGGTTCCCGTAGAGCATATCGGTGATAATTGGTCGGTTTCCATGCCTGTCGAGCATCCAGGCACCAAGGCAGTCTGGCATGTCACCAAAAGGATCTTCGACATCTTTTGGGCAATGATAGGGTTGATTCTCCTTTTGCTGGCCTCTCCATTGATTGTCCTGGCGATCTATATCGACTCGCCGGGTTCAATCATCTACACACAAGAGCGTGTCGGGAGATATGGTCGCCTGTTCAAGGTGCTGAAATTTCGGTCGATGGTCGCCGATGCTGAGACAGACGGCGCGGTTTGGGCCAGTGAACATGATGCCCGTGTCACCAGGGTCGGCCGCTTGATGAGAAAATTGCATATCGATGAGTTTCCTCAATTCATCAACATCCTCAAAGGGGATATGAGTGTGGTAGGTCCGCGGCCGGAACGCCCGGAGTTCGTGGAGGATCTGGCAAAGGATATTCCCTTCTTCGGTGTTCGCCATGCGGTAAAGCCTGGTATGGCCGGCTGGGGGCTTATCAACCAGGGCTATGGCGATTCCAAAGAAGACGCCCTGGTGAAGTTGCAATATGATCTCTATTATATAAAGCACCAATCGCTGTGGTTGGATTTTGTCATCCTTGGACAAACGATTCTGGATTCATTATCTCTAGCGGGTCGCTAACTATTGGTAAGGAGTTGCCTAGGTTGTCCTCCACAATCAGGGGTGAGTTGGGCGCGGGGCGCCCAACTCACCCCTGATTGTGGTATGTCCCGTGACGAATAACAATGAGCCGTATTACTTCCCTTAAATTGTCTGATCGGATGGGGTAAAATACACGCCGCCTTAGAAAATGGAATCATACAGACTCGGAGGTTGTTTTGGAGTTCGATGTAGCAATTATTGGCGCATCATCGTCGGGATTATTTCTTGCTGAAAAGCTGGCTGCAAATGGATTGCGTGTGGGTGTCTTTGAGAGGCAGAAAGAACTCAAGCCAGCCCGCCGAACGTATATTATTACACCCCACCTCGACCATGTATTTGGAGGGGTGCCCGATGAATTGATTCTCCACAGGATTCGTACAATAGGGGTAGAGACGTCGGATTCCAGCGTTGAGATTCCACTACGCCAGGATGACCTGATCGTCGAGCGCAGCCGGTTAATTGAATATCTTGCCAGGGCAGCCGAGATGACTGGAGCAAAAATCCATTATGGCCATCGCTTTATTGGGTTTGCTGACCCTGGTGATACCAAAGAAATTCTATTACGTGATGTTTGGGGCGAACCTCTAAAGGTCAAGGCTAGTGTAATAATCGGCGCTGATGGAGCGTTCAGCGAGGTAGCCGAAGCAGCTGGGATCAAACGTCCCAAAACTGTCCCGTTGATGCAGGCCGAAATCGCCCTGCCCCCAGATTGGGACCCCTCACTTACCAAAGTGTGGTTTGATGTCGATGAGACGCGCTTCTTCTATTGGCTGATCCCTGAATCTGAGCAGCGCGCAGTGGTGGGGTTGATCGCCAATGAAACATCAGATTCTCGTCAAGTTCTGGACCGCTTTCTGGACAAATTCGGTTTCGAAGTGCTTGCCTACCAGGCTGGCCAGGCTGCCATGCATCAGCCGGGTTTGAAGCCTTGGGGCCAGGTTGGGGATATGCCCGTCTTGCTGGTGGGGGATGCTGCCGGTCAGGTAAAAGTGACTACCGTTGGAGGCACAGTAACAGGTTTCTGGGGTGCCCAGGCCGCGGCAGATGCGCTGTTGAACGGCTCGACCTATGCAAGGAATCTACAAACCCTGAAGCGAGAGTTGGATCTGCATTGGTATATCCGTTTTTTACTGGAACGGCTGGATAACAGAGGCTATGGCAATCTGATCGAGGCCATCAATGAGAACGTGATCGATTTTCTCGGCAAACGCAATCGTGATGAAATGGCTGGTGCCTTCTGGCAGTTGATTTTCTTACAGCCTCGCTTCATCGGATTGGGGCTGAGGTTGCTGTTGAGTTTGTGATCCAATATTCTCTCCGAAAAAACAAGAGCACAAGCGCGTTGCGCTCGTGCTCTTGTTTTTAAACCACAATACCATTACACAGTGCTTAATCTTTCATTCTCAGCGCGTTGACTCAATTCTGCCCTCAATGACAAGATGTCCCCATCGATGTATTTCAGCGCGCCAAGGTAAATGAAGAAGCATAACAACCAGGCGATAGTACAAATTGTCAGGATGGCAATTCTAAGGTTTAGCGCATCAGCGATGATGCCAGCTAAAAGAGGTGCTAAAGCTGCTCCACTGTTCTCGATGAAATACTCGATGGCCAGAGCCGTGCTGCGCACCTCGGGAGCGGTAATATCCTGAACTGTCGAGATCACGTTGGGTGAAGAGAAAGGCATGAAGATCGCTGTCAAGATCATGAACATAAAAAAGGTAGTGCGCGCCTCGATCGGCGTATTCAGCGCCACGAACAAGAATATCGCCCCCAAGAGCACGCCGATGCTAGAAACGATCACGCGTCCTTTGAGTGTGCGCTTGAACAGCCAGTCGCCAGCCGCGCCTCCCACGAAGTAGCCTGCAGCTAAAACCAGGATGATAGGCGCCATGGTGAAGAGGATGCTGTTCTCGTCATAACCGCGCTCCTCGGCCAGGTAGGTGAAAAACCAGTAGGTGATCACGTTCCAGGGGAAGACCCCGGCGAAACCCTGCATAAAGATAAACCACATCGTGCGCTTCTTCAATACCGCCTTGGTTTGATCCCAAGAGAAACGGTACTGCCCGATGACTTCTAGATCTTCCAGCTCGGGTTCTGCCTGGCCCCGGGGGACTTCCTTGACGAAAGCGAAAATCAAGATCGCCAGCAGGATGCCCAATCCACCGGTGATGTAGAATACCGATCGCCAGCCAATGCTGGGAGCCAGCATCAAGGCCAGGATCATCCCCAAGAGATAGCCGATAGGCTGCGTCAACTGTAATAGACCGTAGATCTTGCCGCGCAGGTTAGGACCGAAATAATCGGCGATCAGGCTGTATAGGCCTGGGTAGGATGAGTCGTCGATCCCCGTGGAAGCGCGCGTCGCCAAAAATCCAGGATATGTGCGAACGATGGCGCTCAACCAGGTTGTCGATCCCCAAATGAAGGAAGCCAGCGCCAATAGTTTCGCTCTCGCGAAACGGTCATACAGGTATCCCCACAACGGGTACAGGACCGTCCCCACGATCAGCGCACCCGTCAGCACGGCACCCATCTGAGTTTTGCTGATCTGGAATTCGGCGATGATGTTGGGGGTCAGCGGTCCAATCAGCAGTTTATCGGATTGATGCAGCAGCATGAAGAAGGCGAAAATGATCACGACCAGCCAGCGGTTTGATGATTTGGATTTCATGATGACCTCATTAGTCCCGAAAATAGGGCATGGTAGGGGTGCATCGCACCCCTACCATGCCCTATTTTCGGAAATTCTTGCGACGTGACATTCTGTGTAGTTAATCTGTGGCTACGGCAGCAGCCTGGAAGGGTTGGTATTCCCGTTCGAGTTCGCTACGGAATTGGGATGTATACAGACGATAATAGTGGCCGCGCTGACGCAGCAGTTCGGCGTGGTTGCCCATTTCAGAGATTTTACCATCCTCGATGACCAGGATGCGGTCGGCACTCTTGATCGTGGAGAGGCGGTGAGCAATCACAATGCTGGTGCGGCCTTCCATCAGGTTTTCCATGCCTTTTTGGATCAATGCCTCAGTGAGCGTGTCCACAGAACTGGTGGCCTCGTCCATGATGAAGATTTCGGGTTTGCGAAGTATGGCCCGCGCCAGGCTGATGAGCTGTTTCTGGCCTACCGAGAGCAGGTTGCCTCCCTCTCCAACTTCTTCCAAGTACCCTTTTTCAAGATGGGCAATGAAATCATGGGCACCAGCCAATTCTGCAGCCTGTTGGATTTCTTCCTCGCTGGCATCCAATTTGCCATAGCGGATATTCTCGGTGATCGACCCCGAAAACAAGTGTGGTGTCTGCAGCACCACCCCGATGCGCGATTGGATGGCATCCAGGCACAATTCTTTGTAATCGCGATCCCCAATCAGGATACGGCCCTGGGTCGGCTCGAAAAAGCGCCCCAGCAGGTTGATGATGGTGGTCTTCCCGCCTCCCGTAGGTCCAACCAAGGCGATTGTTTCTCCCTGGCGTATGTGCAGGTTGAAGCCATCCAATACGGCATCATCGTCATCGTAATGGAAATTGACCTCTTCAAAAATGATATCTCCCTGTATGCTGCCTGGATCAAGCGCGCCAGGCTGATCTTGCACGTCTGGGATAGCGTCTATCAAGGAGAATATACGCTCGGCAGAGGCAATGGCATGCTGCATCTCGGCGTAAACGCGTGCCATCTCCTGGATTGGCCAGATCATGAAAACCACATAGGATACAAACGCCTGAATGCCGCCTACAGTGATATTGCCAATGGTGGCCTGCAGCCCACCATACCAGACGATGCTTCCCAGGCCTAAAGCGCTGATGATCTGTACTGTTGGTAAGAATAGAGCAGACAGCCAGGCTGCCCGGTATCCAGCACGGTACATTTCGCTGGTCAATTCGCCAAACTCATTTATATTGCGGTCTTCGCGGCTGAAGGCTTTGACGACGCGCACACCAGTGATATTCTCGTTGTACGCCCCGGTGATTTTCGAATTGATTTTGCGGACCAGTCGATATTCCACGATGATCTTCTTCTTGAACTGAGATGCAACGACTACCAGGAGGGGGATGATGGCGAATACGATCAGGCCCAAGCGCCAGTTGATTACCATCATGAAGTATGTCGCAGTGATGATGTTCATCAATCCCCAGGTGATGTCCAGTAATCCCCATGTTACGAGTTCTGCCACGCGCTCGGCGTCGGAGGTTACTCGCGACATGATCCAGCCCACGGGAGTGCGGTTGTAATAGGAGAGCGACAGATCTTGCAGGTGGTTGAACATCTTCTGGCGCAGGTCGTAGCGCACGCGTTCTCCCAAGACCCCCGCCAGGTAGATGAAACTAAATACCCCCGCCGCTTGTACAAAGACCAACGCACCATATTGTGTGACGATACTCGTAAGCGCGTCTGCATTTCCCGGCACAATGCCCTCATCAATGATGCGTTTGCTCAGGAATGTGAAATAGGAATCTAGAACCGATACCAGTGCGATCATCAGCACGAAGCCAATGATCCACTGCCAATGCGATCTAACCTGGCTGAGGATGCGCAATATCGTGCGTCCATTGAATTTGGTGGTGAATTCTTCTTCTTCGAAATGTGATGTGGTCATGAATATTCTCACTCGTACCACCGCCGGGGTGGTGCGCTTACTTCGACGTTCCACGTCTGGATAGCGTGGTGGTCTCATGGTGACCACGCAGAGCATGGTCACCAGAGGAAGCTACCTTACTCGTACCACTGCTCTGCGGTGGTACGCCTGCTTGGCCATTCCACGTCCAGACAGCGCAGTGGTCTCGTGGTGAGTGGAGCATGGTCACCAGTGCACCCCTTACTCGTACCACTGCTCTGCGGTGGTACGCCTGCTTGGACGTTCTACGTCCAGGCAGCGCAGTGGTCTCGTGGTGACCACGCAGAGCATGGTCACCAGAGGAGGGTGGAGCATGGTCACCAGCGCACCCGTTACTCGTACCACTGCTCTGCGGTGGTACGCCTGCTTGGACGTTCTACGTCCAGACAGCACGGTGACCCGCGGTGACCACGCAGAGCATGGTCACCAGAGGAGGGTGGAGCATGGTCACTAGTGTGCCCTCTAACTTACGCTGGCTATTTCCTTTTCTAACTCCGCCTCGATGCGCGTCTGGATGTCGAAGATCTTGCGATAGGCGCCCTCCTGGGCAAGCAACTGCTCGTGGCTGCCGATCTGCACGATGCGCCCTGCATCGAGAACCACGATCAGGTCGGCGATCATCACGCTTTGGATGCGGTGAGCGATGATGAAAGTAGTGCGATCCTGCATCAGCTGTTCAAGGGCGAGGCGGATTTCGGTTTCCGTTTCCACATCTACAGAGGAGGTGGCGTCATCCAGGATTAAGATACAGGGATCCTTGACGATAGTACGGGCGATGGCGACGCGCTGCTTCTGGCCACCTGAGAGCGTGACGCCTTTCTCTCCAACCAGGGTATCGTATCCATTCGGGAAGCTGACAATCGAGTCGTGCACGGCTGCAGCCCTGGCGGCGGTGATGACTTCCTCGTCGGAAACTTCTCGGTCGACTCCATAGGTGATATTCTCTCGAATAGTGCGTGAAAACAAGAAGGGCTCCTGCTCGACGACACCAATCTGGCTGCGCAGGAAGCTGCGCGGATAGCGGTTCAATTCAACGCCATCCAGGGTGATGCTACCAGATGTATACTCATAGAAGCGTGGTAATAAATTGGCCAGGGTGGTCTTTCCAGAGCCTGTTGAACCGATCAGGGCGATGATTTGCCCGGGCTCACTTCGAAAACTGATATTTTGGAGCACAGGACTATCATCTTCGTACGCAAAGAAAACATCCTTAAAAATGAATTCTCCGCGCACGCAATCTTCGGGGATAAAGTCGCCTTCTTCTAAGGGTTCGCGCTCTTGCGCGAGCACCTCGGTGATGCGTTTGAAGGAAACCATGCCAGTCGACATTTGCACGATCAAGCGACCCAGATTTCGGATTGGCCACAAGATCCAGATCACCATCCCGGCGTAGGATAAGTATGTACCCACAGAGACCTCGCCATTGATAGCCATGATCGCCCCAATGGTGAAGCCAGCCAGCATCTGTCCACCCGTGAGGATGTCAGAGGTCGGCCAATACAGGGAGTGCATCAACAGCAAACGCCGACCGCGGGTGAACTTCTCCCAATTCTCGATATCGAATTTGTCCCGTTCGTAAGCCTGACGGGAGAAGGCTTTGACAACTCTTACGCCGGTCAGATTCTCCTGCAGGCGGTTCGACAACACCGCGTCTTGTTCCTGGTAGGCTTCATAGGCCTTGGATACTTTGCGGAAGAAAAAGAACGACAACATCACCGTGAAGGGAACCACGATGATCGAGTAGAGCGCCAGTTGCCAGTTCAAATACAACAGGGCGATCAGGTTGACGACAAAGAGTAATACGATGCGCCCCGCTCCAATGGCCTGCTCGGCGAAGAAGCGTCTCACGGCGTCGATGTCCGAAGTAGAGCGCTGGATCAATTCCCCCGTCTTGGTCTGGTCATGGTAGGTGAAGGTCAGGCGTTGGATATGATCGTAGATGAAATCCCTAAGGCGTTGGGCAATGCTCTCTGAGGTGCGCGCTGCCAAAGATCCACTAAGGAATGTGAAAACTCCGGTAACGACCGCTAACCCTAAAAATCCAAGGGCTATCCACGGTAAGCTTTGCGCGGCAGAGTCTTTTCCCAGGACATTATCAACAAAACGTCCCAGGAGCAGATAGGTGCTAGAGCGCGCCGCCGCCGCCACCCCAAGGCTAAGTGCAGCCGCAAGATAGATCCAGCGGTAGTCATCTAACAGGCGGAATAGGCCAATCAGGGGTTTATCAGAAATTGATTTTTGAAAATCGATAGATGTTGTCATATGATGATTATTTCAATATAACCGCTGAGTCCGCGGAGATCGCAGAGAAATACAAATTCATAAAAGAACTCTGCGCTCTCTGTGATCTCTGCGGTTGAATCCTGGTCATTCATTAGTTACTTAATCTTTTGATGCCGGGAAAGAGCCCAGGGGCATGATGGCAGCCTTATTGGTCTGGATAATTTGAGCAGCTAACTGGCCGTGCGAAAGCTCTTTCAGCGCTGCTTCAAACGCAGGAAATCCGTCGGCGGCAAATTCGCAGTTTAAGGTTACCTCGGCAGCAAAATCTTCCTCGCGGATAATGCCGTTGTGGATCTCCACCAAGTGTTTCAGGCGTTCGTAATACTTGTAGGGCAGGTCAATTTTCACAATGTAGGTGGGCACTTTCTCGGCACGGGGGGTAATTTCCAGGACTGCCCGTACGGCGTCTCCATAAGCCCTTACCAGTCCGCCAGTACCCAACTTGGTGCCGCCGAAGTAGCGTGTCACCACTACCGCCGCATCGCCAAGGCCACTGCCTTGCAGTACAGCTAAGGCCGGCCGGCCAGCAGTGCCCGAGGGCTCACCGTCGTCATTGCTGTGGGCCGTGACCGAAGCGCCATACCCGATCACAAATGCGGGTACATTATGTGTGGCATCTGGGAACTCATCCTTGATCCGTGCAATGAACTCTTTGGCTTCCTCCACGCTGAAGACAGGTGCCAGAGTGGCAATGAAGCGCGAGTTGGACACCTGGGTCTCAGTACGAATTTCCTCAGCTGGGATTAGATAACGTTCCATAGATGTGTAAGCGCCCCAAGTAACGTCCTAACGAAGTGTTGGCGCGTATCGAGGGACAATATGCTCCGTGCCAAACAGACGGTCTATAATTCTACCAGACAAGAGAGGGTATAATGATTATATTGTATGGCTCGAGTATAGCGCAAAAGTGTCGGTGGCCTTAGCAAATACCTTCCGAGATTTGTCAT
>CAZUSV010000033.1:0-35892 GCA_964622645.1 uncultured Anaerolineales bacterium | reverse complement strand
TCTACAATGTTGTCATCTGCTTCGAAGATCAATTCTAATACCGGCGGTGCCGTCTCCTCTGAGGTGATTTCTTGGATCAACTTCGGAACAGCCCAGGGGTTATCTGGGTCTTTGACCATCTCTACGACATACATCGGTTGGAGGGCTTGATGGTCTTCCTTTCTGAAAATATAGGTACCTTTAGGGCCTTCGAAGCTCATCCCTTCCATAACAGGGATCATCGCTTCTGGTTTGGGATTGCCAGCGGTGCGCTTGAGTGCTTCTACAATGGCGACGCCTGCAGAAAAGCCCCCACCCGTAAAGAGGTCAGGTGCTTCTCCGTATTTCTCGATGTGTTTCTCCGTTAGCCAGGTATTGATGGGGTTATTTGGAAGCACGTAAGAGTACTTGCAAATACCTACCATCCCAACGGCATCTGTTCCCAGCGCGTGCCGGGCTTCTCGGTCACCCAACCCGCCAGTCACTTTCATTTTTTCGAAGATCCCTAGATCACGCATTTGGCTAAAGAGTTCACCATAGCCATACCCTGCCCATGATTGTACCAAAACATCTGCACCGCTATCTAAGAGCTCTGCCAAGTACGGGGTAAAATCATTAGTATCTGCAGGTGAGTAGATTTCCGTCAGCGCTTCGCCACCATTTTCTTCGATTATATCTTTCCAGGCTGCTGTGCTCTGATGTCCAAAGGCATAATCAGGGGCGATAAAGCAAAAGGTTTTGCCGAGATTTTCGACCGCGTATTGGCCTCCTGCAGCTGCATCCTGACATACGCTAGCAGCTGTACGGAAAACGAATTTGTTGAAGTTTTCACCAGTGATGCTGTCTGCGGCGGCTGGTTCAACAACCAGAATGCGCTCATATTCCTCAGCTATTCTCGTTAGGAGGATTGCTGTCGCACTCGATACACCGCCTTGAAGGATATCTACATTTTGTTGTCTGATTAATTCGCGCGCCTTTCGGCCACCTGTGGTTGCATCGCCAGCATCATCTTCAATGATTAGTTCGATGGGTCGGTCAGCAACTTTCCAAGATCCTTCTGTTGCATACTCGACCCCCAATTTCAGGCCACGCACTTGCATGGTGCCATAATAATCCAGTGGGCCTGATTGGGTGGTGATAACGCCGATTTTGATAGGTGTATGGCCAGACGCCTGTTCTTTCAACTTTGAAAAAAAACTATCAGGCATGGGTCTTCCTCCTGACCGATGATTGATTTGATAATGGCGTTGAAGTGGAGTGCTGGGCACTCTGAGGAATGCCCAGCACGAGATAGAAGAGATGGATAGGGATTACTCGCCACTCAAGCTACCATAAGGCAGATCGCCGCAGCGATCCTTGATTTCTTCAGGCAGCAGGCAGGGCGGTTCGGGGGTTGTGGTGGTGATGTACTCGAAGAACATGGCCTCAGGATCGTCGACATTGAGTAGTTTCATGACATACATATCCTGGATGGCGACATGATCTTCAGGGCGGATGTAGACTGTGCCCTTTGGCCCTTCGAACTCCATGCCTTCCATAGCAGCGATCAGTTCAGGGGCGTCGGTTACGCCACCAGTCTCCTTGAGAGCTTCGACGAGCAAGATGGCGGCATTGGCGCCATCGCCATCGAAGAGGTCGGGGTATACCTCATAGCGCTCCTGGGTTTCTGCAACCAGCCAGTCATTGATTTCATTGTCAGGTGCAGAGTAGTGATACAGGATCGAACCGACCGATCCAATGGAATTTCCGAAGAAGGCCGGCAGGGCCACATTGTCAACGAAGGAGGCTGCCATAGCCATCTCAGCAACAACCCCCAGGTCCAATGCTGCCTGCATGATGGCGATGAAGCCGCCACCTGCCCAGGTGGGGATCCAGGCCTCGGCGCCAGAGTCCAGGAGTTGCTCCATGTAGGGGGTAAAGTCTGTGGTGTCGAATGGGGCGAAGATATCATCTACTGGGAAGGTACCGCCAAAGAGCGTGCAGGCATCGCGATAGGCCGCCGCGCCACCCCAGCCGAAGCTGTAATCGGGGGCAATCTGCACGAAGGTGTCGTATTCTTGGGTGACATATTCGCACAGTGCCATGGCGTCCTGGTAGTTCTCGCGGCTGGTGCGGAAGGTGTACTCATTGAAGCCCACACCAGTGATGTCATTGGCTGCGGCAGGCGCAACGATGAGCACAATCTCATTCTCAGCGGCGATCTCTTGAAGTGTGGCTGTATTGCCAGAGCTAACCGTGCCGACCAATACATCGACCTCATCGACCTCGATGAATTCGCGTGCTACCGAAGTAGTCAGGTCGGGGTTGGTCTGGTCATCGCCCAGCAGCACCTCGATCTCGCAATCGTCCAGCATGAAGGTGTTGCTGCCGTCTTCAACGGTGAAGACATCACCAACGCTGCCAGGGGCGCCAGTAGCATACTCCATGCCCAGCATAAAGCTGCGGATGATATGCGCACCGTAGATGGCCAGCGCGCCAGTTGCATCGGTGATCAAACCGACTTTAATGGGCTCATCGCAAGAAACTATGTGTGAATCTGCCATAGCACTCGGTGCAATCATTAACATTGGCACGAGCATCATGATCAACATGACTGCTTCTAGCAGATTTTGTGGTTGTCAATTAGCACCAGCCAAAGAGGTAGAAATAAGCAAGTTGTGTAGCCAATTGTGATGATAGACAAAGCCATTAATTTTGTGAGCAGGAGATTTGAACTTTTTGCGAATATTAGCCCTTGGGCAATAATGCCAGAAGCTATGAAAAAGTGCCCAAGCTCGCACGGCTTTCTCAGCAGAAAGCAAATGTCCATGGAAATACTGAGAATGCAAAAGCCACTTGTCCATAGGTAACATATGTCTATCAATCATATTGCTGGTTCTATGCGCATTGGGATGTGCAAAAGCGAGAACAAAGCGATCTGCTTTGGCACAAAGTTTCTGGATGGATTGCAAAGCCGTAGGAGTATCTTGTAGTTTTTCTTCTGCCCATTTCTGAAGAGCATCAATCTCGGAGAAGAAGGAGGCTGCATCTATGGTGCGGTAGACATCCCAAACTCGTTGAGCTATTTCAGGGTAAACATCCTTCAAGCGCTTCTTGCAGCAATTGCGTATCTTCAGAAATGCGTGCAGAAAGCATTCGATAATCACAATGAGCGGAAAGAGATTACACCAAGCCTTTTTGGTTGCGGACCATCCATCTGTATTCACTGTTTCTGGCTCATAGTCAGGGTCTACATGAAGGATTTCTTCTTGAAAATGACCATAAGCTTCTGTTAGCCCTTCTTCGTCAGCGCTTAGAGAGATTGAAGCGCCAAGCACGCAATCTTTGGCAACAGTAGTCGCAATGTATGCCTTCTCGCCGTTGATATAAATATGTTTCTCGTCTGCAAGCAAATCTTTCGGCAGTTTCTCCAAATCTTTCATCGTTGTTTGGACGATGTTATAGTGTCCAAAATGGCAAAACTGCCGAAACCAGAACATATCATTTTTCCCGAAAACATACGTTAGCGCCCAATAAGGCACGCCAAATCGCAACAGAAACAATGCCTTTTCGACATCATCTGTGTAGCTGGTCATATAAGGCATCACCCCACTTGGCGCTATGGTAAATACATCCTTGGTTTCCTTGAGTTCTATTCTCCGCAAAACGATTTCTGGCATTTTTGCTGAAGTGTACATAGAGTGCAATACATAACCTTTCGCAATTTTTGAAGGAAACAATTCAGACCAGCAGGCAATATTTTGATCTACCCATGTTCGAAACAGCTTCGGTTCTTTCACTACATCTTGGTATTCTTCCATATCAATGGGTAAAACTATTCGCTTTGATGGCTTGCTTACTTTCTCTTTTGTTCTGTTACAATTTCGTTGAGGCATTTTGACTGATCTCGTGGTGGTTTTTAGTCAATTTTGCCTCATTTTTCTTATAACTTAACTCCTGCATATTCAAAATCAAATACCGAGTAGCTGGCAGGCAAAATCGACATTTTGGCCATCATGGAAGATGCCAAAGAGCCAATCAACGAGGCAACGAACGACTTCGCGTTTGACAACCCGGCAAACATCACCCAGGGTATGCAGAGCCTGCTCACGACTTTGGGTCAGCAAACTGTTGACACGGCGCAGTTCGAGATAAGTGTAGGCAGCACGCCCCAGACACCAATGTCTAATGGTGCCCAAGACGCTGCGACCTTGATACTCATCTTGGCCGAGTAGTTGTTTGCCATTGCGGTAGCCAGTCTCTATGCCCCACCGTTTCAAGTAACGGACAATGATTTGCTGGTTCGTCAATCCGGTCTTCGTACAAAGAATGAAGAAGGGTTCATCATCAGGATTAGATAGATCATTGCGGCAGATGAGAACGACGCAGGGATCTTCCCCAGCCCGTGAGACTTTGCCTACATAACGATACACATAGAAGACCCGTCCGTTGGTTTTGACCTTTTCATAGTGCTGCCGTTCAAGCTCACTGGCTCGAGTACCAAGGTTGACCTTGCGTCCATTCCGTCGGTAGATGTTGCGGCTTTTCTTCATTCCACTGATGAGATAGAAGCCTTCATCTTCTCGGCTCTTGACAGCGCTGAGGATGGGTTCGCCACTGAACCAGCTATCCGTCAGCACACAAGTCTCTTCGGCCCCTGGCAAAGGTTCGAAGCTTAGGATTTGCTCTCGCACCATCTGCGTTGTAGTTCGAAATTTCAGTCCCTCAGCTTCACAATACTCTTTCTTCAGGTACAGATCACCCCAATATGGCACTGCGAATGGGCCAACCCGCAAGAGACTGCTGACCATCTTCTTGCCCCACTTGTAGCCTGTACCGGCTCGGAAGGAGCCTGCTCCCGCTATCTGCAAACCTGTCTTCTCGTGGGTTGAGTCATCGAAAATCAGATATGCAGTATCTGGGCGACCACCTACCCGGTTGTCTAGCCAGGTGATGATCTCCTTTCGTGCGATTACCACACGTCGTCGATCGATTGCTTCTTCAGACCACTTGTATTGGTTGGCGAATCGACTCACCGATGTATCGTCCTTCTGTTCTCCTGGTAACTTGGTGGCGTTGAGATTGGTGATCGTCCGCTTCCCTTCGCAGATCATCAATCCTGCTACATACGTTTGAAGGTGCTCTTGTTGCGGTTTGCTCAATTCGTTTTCGTAGCTGTTTAGATACTCTGCCAAGTCTTTAGGCATTTCTGTTATCGGTATAAACATGGAATCCTACTCATTTTTATCCCAGATTCTACGATTAATGCCTGTTTTCTGCAGGAGCTAAGTTATAACCACAAAATCCGCTAGAACTAGCAACATGAATATGTGAAATAATCGTTTAGTCATCTTCCTTACTCCTTATGTTGTTTTCGGTATAGTTTCAAATCTCGTAGTACTTTAATAATTTTTTGGGGCAGCACCTCCTTTCCATGATATTCATGAAGGTATCGATAAGAGAAAGATCATGCACCTAAATGTGGATGAAATACTTTGTTGAACTCGTCTGGCTTTTCGATAAAGGGTACGTGACCGGTATCTTCGATCACGAATTCTTCAAACACTCCTCCGGCAGCAGCATATTTCTCGAGGGTATAGCGAATCTGACCAATCATGGGTTGCGGTGGATACTGCTCTTCTCCTGGCCAGCCAGGTAACAATCCCATGCGACCCAAGAAGCCTGGGTCCGAAGCGGCTGTGTCGGAGACAACCAAATCGTGACTGCCGCGTATCCACAGGATCTTTGGCTTGGGATCACAATTGATAATATCGTCGACATCTCCGGCATATTTCGGCGAAGTGGCGTTGGTTGCACCCCATTTGCCGGGTGCCATGTGCGGCCAGTTGGGGGACTGTTCTGCATCCCCGGGGATATCCTGTTCTCCCAGGTGGGTGGCGTTCATCGCCATGACCAGTTCGTCTTCTCGTGCGGAAATAAAGGGCGGTTTGACGAGTAGAGCCCGCAAGGCAGAGCGCGGTGAAAAGTCACTCTCCGTGGACATATCGCCTTCTCCTAAGCGTTTGATCAGCTCAGGATTAGAGAGTCCACCTCCTGACCCGGCGAAATCTGGCGTTGTGGGTGTTCCGACCATATCCCGTGTGGCACCAAATCCAAAAGGAGAGCCTGGATCGGCCAATGTGACGCTCAAGAGCTGCTCTGAAGCCTTCATCAACATGCGCCATACCACCATACCGCCCAAGGAATTGCCTACAACGTGTGCCTGGTCATGTCCCAGGTGGTCGAGCAGCGCAAAGGCGTCATCTGCAAAATCCTCTGTGCCGCGCGTGGCGTCGACTTTCGCCTCGAAATCGGCTTCTCCGAAACCGCGCTGATCCGGGGCGATGCCGCGATAGCCATCTGGCAAACTGACCAGGATGTCTTCCCACCAAGTGGCTGAGGAAACGTTACCATGCAAGAACAGCACCGGGATTCCGTCTTCGGGTCCGGAGAACAGGACTCGAGTTGTTATACGCTTTGTCGTGACAGTTTTGGCAGTTATGCCATCCATTGTTGGAATTGACATTTAATCTCCTTGGTGCGTTTAACTCTTCACATGGTGTTTTCCTAAAAGGGTAGGAACCCAACCGCGTTGGGTGTTTATCGATAAGACAGCCAACGCGGTTGGCTTGCTACCCGTCGATAGTCATAAATACTTTTCTCTCAACTTGGCCTTCTCAACCTTCCCATATGCTGAGTAGGGTAAATCGTCGGCAAAAATAACCTCTTTGGGGATTTTATATTTCGCAAGACTATTGAGGGCAAACTCCCGTAATTCATCTTCTGTAACTTGTTTGCCTTCTTCCAAGATCATGACCATCAGGCCGACTTCGCCCCATTTCTCATGGACTTTACCAATCAGGGCGGCGTCTTTGATAGCCGGGTGTTTCTTGTATACGGCTTCCACTTCCGCAGCATAGATATTTTCCCCACCGCTTTTGATCATATCCTTATAACGGCCATCGATGTAAAAGAAGCCATCTTCATCTTTGTGCGCCATGTCGCCGGTGTGGAACCAGCCATCTTTGATCGATTCAGCAGTCGCTTCTGGGTTACGCCAGTAGCCTGTACAAACATGCGGACCCCAGATCAATAATTCTCCAGAATCCCCTACGGGAACTTCCTGGTTGGTCATCGGATCGACAATGCGCATCTTGCTGTGGAAGATGGGTTTGCCCACTGAGCCTGTCTTTGGCACTGAGTCTTCGTCCGTCATGCTGAAGCAGTTGGCGCCCACTTCGGTGAGGCCATATCCTTGCCGAAAGATAATGCCTTTCTTCTCCCGCCAGGTGTTCATCAGTTTTGGGGGACAGGGCGCGCCTCCGCTGATGAAGAAGTGCACCTTGCTGAAATCTGCTTCATCGAAATAATCCGAGTCTAACCACATCTGGAAGAGTGTCGGCACACCCAGGATTACCGTGCAATTTTCTTTCAAAATCCATTTCATGGAAGCAACCGGGTCGAAATCACGCGCCAGGATGATGCGGCCTCCAACATACAGCAGTGGGGTGAGAAAGGCAAATAGCCCACCTGCATGGAATAGCGGCGTGTATACAGGAGAAACATCTTTTTCTGTCAAACCCCAGCTGATGATCGTATTGATGCAATTATACAGGATTTGACGATGCGGGATAACGGCGCCTTTGGGGTAACCAGTCGTGCCCGATGTATACAAAATGCAGTATGGGCTTTCGCCGTCCAAATCGGGGCGTTCAGGTTCGTCAGCTGATGAGTTTTCGAGATGCTCCTCGAGGGCGAGCGCACCATCAAATTGGGCACCACGCATGGTTAGGATATGATCAGCCCCTATGTGTGCTTGCATTTCTTCGAGCTTGGGTATAAAGTCAGGTTCGCAGATCAGCACCTCAGGCTCCAGATCATTGACCATATACGTCAATTCGCTGGCAGTAAGACGCCAGTTGAACGGCGCAAATATGGCCCCAATTTTGGGTAATCCATAAAACAAATCAATGTAAGTAATGCTATTTTTCGCCAGAATCGAAACCCGATCCCCACTCCCCACATCGAGTTCAGCTTTCATTAGGTTGGCCAAACAGTTTGCACGCGCATTTAATTGGGCATAAGTGAACCGGCGACCTGTTTCCAGTTCCACAAGAGCAATCCTGTCTGGAGTTAAATCGGCCCGCTTGCTCAATAGATCAGCGGCATGCATACGAGTCCTCCACTGTTTCCTCTGCTTACTCGAATACGCACGAACTAGCTTTTTTTTTAAATGCCAATAGAAAGGAGTACCCCTAAATTATGTCAATTCTAGCATAATTCAGTTTCCGAATGGTTACAGATCATGCGGCTCACTAGAAATCGCCGAGGTAGCTCCCAAAATCTGGACATTACCACGGGATTTCCTTGAGACAAAATCATGCTACTTTCGCTAAAAATCCCAGGATGATCGAGTTGAATTCCTGGGGTCGCTCCCAACAGGATGCATGCCCAGCACCATCGATAATGTGCAGTTCGGCGTGGGGGATGGCTGCTTTCAAGAGCCTGGCGTAAGGGATCCCCTTAATCAGATCCAATTCGCCAACTATAATGCAGGTTGGTACCAGGATCTCGCTGAGCTGAGCGGTGAAATCGACTTCGAAGAAGCACTCGCACAAGTTGACCACCGCGGGGAAATCGAGGGATTTATAGCGTACTTTGGCATCTTCCAGGATGGGAGTGTTGGCCGCAATCCACGCTGGAGAGAAATTCCAGGGGACGGAGGCATGGTAGAACCCCAGCGGATCCTGGGCCTTGAGCATGTCGACCCAGCTCTCGATAACCAGGCGTAATTCTGGCCCCACCTCACTAACGGTATCGATTAGGATCAAGCTTGACGTTTTGCTGGGATATTTTAGGGCATAAGCCTGCGCCACTTCACCACCATAAGAAATGCCGGCGATATGGGCGCTTTCGATTCCCAATTCTAGAAGTAGTGCGGCCAGATCGTCGGCATGCAGCTCCATGGAGTAGGGTTCTGTTGGATGATCGGATTGTCCCTGCCCCCGGCAGTCGTATTGCAGCACCCGATAGTGTTTCGAGAGCGCTGCCGTCTGGAAAATCCAACTGGTGGCCGCGCTCATGATCAACCCGTTGTTGAGCACGAGAACTGGTGTGGATTCTGGACCGTGGAGTTCGTAATACAAGGTTACGCCGTTTACCTTAGCTTTGGGCATGGTAGCTCCTAGGTCTGCCCCCCCGCCCCCCAATTCTGGGGGGAGAATCACACTTAAGTTCCCCACAACGCCAAAGGCGGGGGGTTAGGGGGGCTGAATTGTTCAACCTTCCTTTGACTTATTCTGATTTTCGCTGATTATGAATAATTTATAGCCTGCGAAATCCGTTTTATCTGCGCAATCAGCGTTCCAGATCGCTCACCCAAACCAGGGCTTCGCCGTCGACAACGACATCACCCCTGGGGTTGGTCAGCGTTGTGCGCAGGTTTATTAGATCCTTTTCAGGGCGCAGACGGATGATTTCTACGTTGGTCGTGATCCCCTCACCGGGGTAGGCGGGTGCTAAAAAATGGTATTTCTGTTTCAGCCAGTTCGTACCACGACCAGGTAGTTTCGTGCCCAGGATGTCAGAGACTGTTCCGCCGAGCAACCCACCAGAAATCGGGGTTCCCTGGAATCCAAGCGATTGCGCATAGACACTATCAAGGTAAACAGAATTTCTTTCCGAAATTAATTCACAAAATTGGAAAATGTCATCCAGACTGAATACCCTTGCTTGTGATACATTATCGCCAACCTTCAGGCCTCGGTGTTGATTGGCTTCGCTTTGGTACTCGGGTGGCGCGTAACTGGTTTGCTTGAAATCTGGCCTTGTTCCAGGAATCCAGACTAGAGCTCTGCCCTCGCAGCCCAATTTACCATCAGGCTGGATGATATTGGTGCTGATTTCGGCCGTCTCGGGGGAGGGAAGCCCAATGACTTCCAAATGCACATTTATATCCTGCCCTACGAAGGTCGGGTTTGGGAACATCATTTCCTGGAAGATCTGTACTGTGCCCGATCCTGGTAAAAGCGCTCCCAGGCAACGACTGATGGTGCTATAGAGCAACATGCCATGGGCGACGGTCTTACCGAACTTGGTGCGCGCTGAAAACTCCGGGTCAACGTGGATGGGATTGTCGTCGCTCGAGAGCGTAGCAAATCTATCAAATTCTTCTTGGGTGAGGTTTTTTTTGTAGGTAGCTGTCTGTCCTATCTTCATAAGAATTTGATATTAGAGATTGGGTATTCAAGATTGGAGCTTAAAATGATTTCCAAATACCGGCAGTCTCCCTGTTAAGTGTGGCTGAGTAAAAATCGGCTCCAAATTTCACCGCGAAGACACATAATACCTAATATCCAATATCCTATCTATTATCTCCAAACTCGTTGTAATGTACTATATCTTCAATCGCCAACTTCCCCTGAAGCAACGCTGCCAGTTTGTATTTGTCACCACGTTGGAAATCAGTTTGGGCTTCGAGGGGTTGGATGGGGCGTTCTTTGGGCTGCTCATCATGATGGCCTAGAGGAGTCACGGCAATCACCTCGATGCCTTTAGGGATGTTTAACCATTCCATGAGCGGCACAGGATCCATCATAAGGTTGCCGAACCAACGTGTTCCCAGGCCCAATTCCGTTGCGGCTGTCATTAGATTAGCCATGGCGGCACCGATGCTGCACAGATCCCAATCGCGCAGGATGGATTTGAAATCGGTATTGGCTAATTCAGTTCGTTGATTCCTGCAAAGAATGATGAAGCAAGGGGCGTTAAAGAATTCGTCATAAAGCTTCAGCAGATACTCGATGAATGGCTCGGGTGTTCCCAAGAGTCGTCGGAAGACATATTCTGCCTGCGTGTCGACCAGATATTCTGAGATCTGACGCGCAAGGGCTGGGTTATCGGCAACAATGAACTCCCAAGGTTGTGTGTTGGCCGGACTGGGAGCAGCCATAGCAGCTTGTAAGACCCGCTGGATCAATTCCCGATCAACCGGATCGGGCTTGAAACGAAGGACTCCATGTCGTTGGGTGATGGCTTCGAATGCGTTCATAATACTCTTATTGCCCCCCAGCCCCAATTCTGGGGGAGCCAATTCCCCCCAAGGTTGGGGGGTTAGGGGGGCAGTAATTACCTATTCCACAAACTGTTTCCTCAACTCGCGCTTGAGCACTTTACCCGCTGCAGTGCGGGGTAGCACCTCAACGAATGCAGCCGACTTGGGGATCTTATACTTGGCCAGCTTACCCTGGCAGAACTCGATGATTTCTTCTTCAGTTAGCTTTTGGCCTTCTTTGAGAACAACAATGGCCTTGCCGACTTCTTGCCATTTGGGATGGGGGACTCCAATCACCGCCACCTCGGCGACAGCGGTATGTTCATAGATCACATTTTCGACCTCTGCGGGATATACATTCTCCCCGCCAGAAATGAACATATCCTTCCAGCGGTCGACGATATAATAAAAGCCATCTTCATCGAATTTTGCTGCATCGCCAGAACGCAGCCAGCCATTCACGAGGGCCTCAGCCGTAGCTTCAGGGCGGTTCCAGTATCCAGTAGTGACGTTGCCACCTTTGATGCAAAGCTCGCCGACTTGATTGGGGCCTAGGATACTGCCGTATTCATCTACAATGCGTACATCGGTATGGATAACGGGTTTGCCCACAGACCCTGCTTTTACAACGGCGTGTTCTTTGTCGATGATGAATACCGTCGGTCCGGTCTCCGTCATCCCAAAGCCCTGCTGGATGATGATGCCTCTCTCGGCAAATTGCTGCACTAAGGATGGTGGCAGTGTCGAGCCACCGCTACCCCAACTGCGTACATGCGAAAGATCATATTTGTCGAACTCTGGGAATTGAGCCAGCATCAAATAGATGGAAGGTACAAGAAGTAGCACGCTGACGCTCCATTCCACCATCAATTGCAGGAACCTCTCTGGGTCGAAGGCGCGCATGACAACCAACGTTCCTCCGGTGTGAAGGATGGGTCCCGCATATAATCCCAATCCACCCGCATGGAAGGTGGGCAATACATTGAGGTTGACATCCTGCGACGAAAGATCGATAGCCTGCCCCATACCAACAGCGTTATAGAAGAAATTGCCATAGGTGACCTGAGCACCCTTGGGGCGGCCGGTGGTGCCTGAAGTGTAGAGGATTGCCCAGGTGTCGGTGTATTTCAACTCAGGCATCTCGACGCCCTCTGGGGAGCCGGATGACAGGGCATCTTCGTAAGTATATTCACCATTGGGGGCTTCTTCGCCCAGAACGATATAGTATTCACAATCGATTTTCGATCGCAGCTCGTCGACTGCCTCGGCACAGTCTGGCTCGTAGATCAGAACTCTCGGGGCGCAGTCGTTGATGATATATTCGAGTTCCGGGGGAGCCAGCCGCCAGTTGAGCGTATTAAGGATGGCACCCATCTTTCCGCAGGCGAACAGAATTTCGAAATAATCTGAACTATTAGCCGCCAATATCGAGACCCGATCGCCCTGATTGACCCCCAGGTTGTCCTTCAGAAAGCTGGCAAAGCGATTGGCCCGCTGGTTGAATTGAGCGTAGGTGAATTTCCTGTCAGTGTGGGCATCTACGATGGCGATCTTGTCCGGTGTGCGCTCGGCATAGCGTTTGATCCAATCGAAGTGGTACATAGCTGATCCTCCTCAAAACGCTCAAGTTCAAGCTATTAAATATTCGATGATTTCCCCCCAATGATCGAAGATCGAAAGATGCCCCCCGCCGGGCAAGAAATGCGGGATCGTATTGGGGATCTTGCTCTCCAGATAGCGACCCATTTGGGGCGGGATGGCTGGATCCTGCTCCCAATACCACAGGTGCACTGGAACGCGGATATCTGCTGGGTCGAATCCCCAGGGAGATAGCAGTACCTTGACCTCGCGCGCCCAACCGCGTGCTCCATAGCGAGTAGCCTCGGGGACGCGCTTTTTTACCCCGGCGCGAATCTCAAGACGTGAAAGTATTTCTTGATCAGAAGGGGACATGATTGCAGCCATACTATCGACAGCTTTTTCTGGATCACGTTTTTGAACCCAGGCCTGCAAGGCCAGAATGGGTCGCAGTAACCATTCCGGCCAGGTGCTCATCTTGAAGGCTGCCCGCCAGGTGTCGCTCATCCCTGCATAAGCATCGGCTCGGTCGAAGGGAGCTGATCCGCTGACCAGGGCTACCTGAGTGATGCGCTCTGGCATTTTGTAGGCACAAGCGGAAACGTGTGGCCCCCCAGCGGAAACCCCGAAGATGGCGAATTCGTCAACCCCCAGGGAATCAGCCAGTTGAGCGATATCATCTGGAAAATCCAGCAATGTGCGCTTGGGTTGGAAATCGGAGAACCCATACCCCGGGCGGTCCGGTGTGATCACCCGCACTCCAAGATTTTCTACGATGCTCTCATCAGGATGGCGCATCAAGCGTGAGCTGGGATTGCCGTGGATAAAGATCACTGGCTTGCCGCTTTGGTCACCATGCTCTGTGTAAGCCAGAGTACGCCCATCCTGCAGTTGGACGAATTTGTCTTCGATTGTCATTGCCCGCTCCTTTCCTGTATGGAACCAAAAAAGAATAACCACGAAGGACACTACGCTATGCGGGCCTTTGGCCGAAGCACAAAGGGAAAGGCAAATATTAATCTTCGTGTATCTTCGTATGCCTTCGTGATCTTGGTGGTTATCCGGCTCGGAACGCCAGGAATGTTTGTTTCTCGTCGCCCTCGCCGCGTTCGAGGAATTCGGCCTGCAGTGGAGTTCCAATCTTGATCTGCTCAGGCTTGGTGGCGTCCAGGCCCAGGATTTGGGCGCTGATGGATAAGCCGTTCTCGAGCCGGACGATCCCCGAGACATATGGGTTGTCGCGCCCGTAGCCGGCTTCGATCATGGCGGTAGGTGCGATGTGGATGGTTGTGAAAGCGACCAGTTCACCTTTCTCTGGGAGATCGACCCAATACATATCGTCGCCAAAACACTCACTGCACATCGGACGCGGCGGTAGATAAAGCGTATCGCAAGCCTGACAGTGCGTACCCATCAGTTTATGCTCAGCGAGATATTGGTGGAAGGCAGTGTTGCTGAAATCATTGTTCGCCATGACTATCTCCTCTCGTAGATGTGTACGACACATGTTTGACCTGTGCCCCCAACGTTGTGAGTCAGCCCGAAGGTCGGATTTCCAGAAACTTGGCGCTCGCCAGCCTGACCCCGGAGCTGTTTCCAGATTTCCACAGCTTGTCCTATACCTGAGGCTCCGACGGGGTGTCCCTTGGACTTCAGACCTCCTGAGGTATTGATGGGCATCGAACCAAGGCGCGCGGTTTCTGCAGATTCAGCAGCTTTATAGCCTTTTCCAGGAGCGAAGAAACCTAAGTCTTCAGTGGCGATGACTTCGGCAATCGTGAAGCAATCATGTACTTCTGCAACTTGGATATCTCCGGGTGATATACCTGCCATCTCGTAAGCTTCCTGACCAGCCAGTTGAGCGGCTCTCAAGCCAGTAAGGTCATTGCGGTCGTGTAGAGCGACATCACTAGCCTGTCCGGAGCCGATGATATAGAGAGGGGCTTCGCTAAATTTTGTAGCGAGATCATCGCTGACCAGCAGCAGCGCCGCAGCCCCGTCTGAGATGGGGGAGCAGTCGAACAGGCGCATCGGCCAGGCGATGACAGGGTTGGCTCGCTCGTCGTGCAGGAACTCCAGTTCATCTGCCCAGGTTGGGACTGGGTAGCCCTTGGCCTCGGCTTTGGTGATCTTCCCATCCATGACCTTGCGGATGGTAGTGCCGAATTGGGCTTTTTCATTGAGGGCGCCATTCTCGTGATTTTTCATCCCCACTTTCATGAAGGTTTCAGGGGTTGCGCCATATTTGTGCATATAGGCGGTGGCCATAGCAGCATAGAAACCTGGAAAGGTGAAGCCCGCCGGAATCTCATAGAGCATATCGCTGGCCGTAGCCAGGGTATCAGTGACCTCGGATGTGGGCAGGTCGGTCATCTTTTCGATGCCGCCGACCAGCACGATGTCATAAAGACCCGAGGCGATAGCGATGATACCTTGACGTAAGGCTACACCGCTGCTGGCGCAGGCATCTTCTATGCGGGTTGCCGGACGAGGGGCTAGACCTGCCCAATCAGCCATGAAAGGGGCGGTGTGTCCCTGGCCCTCGAAGAGGTCACTGCTGTAATTGCCAATGTATAGGGCTTCGATATTATTGGGGTCGAAGCCTTTATCGACCGAGGCGCGCATATCCTGGAATGCCTGAACGAACAGGTCGCGGGTCGAGAGCCCGGGAAAAGCCCCAAACTTGCTCATCCCGGCGCCAACGACGGCTACGCCGCGGTTGAGTTTTTTTCTTATCATTTTGTTCTCCTGTGTTATTGGTATTGTTCGTTGGTTTGTTGGTTGTGTAGTTGGTTTGGGCTATTCCTCCAAGAATGCTAAAAAGGCCGCTATGAATTCATCTAGCTTTTCGATGTGGGGACCGTGAGCGGTGTCGGCAATTACTAATTCCTTGTAAAAACCGCCATTGGCTTGGTATTTGTCGAGCACAGCGCGCATTTGTGAGACCATGGGTTGGGGTGGGTAAACATCATCACCGGGCCAACCGGGAACGAGCTCTAACTTTCCCAAGGCTCCGAAGTCGAACATGGAATTGTCAGAGACAATCATATCGGTATCGCCACGCACCCATAATACTGGGGGCTTTTGGGACATATCTGCGATTCCACTGGTATCGAAATACTTGGGTGCGGTGGCGTTGATTGGCCCCCACTTACCAGGAGCGACATTGGGCCAGTTTTCTGAAGGGGTCATATCGCCAGGATAACGGTCATCGCCCATTTTTTCGAGCAGGGCTGCGCTGAGGAAATCTTCCTCCCGCTTTGCTCGGAAAGGAGGCTTATAGTAAAACGCGTTGATCACATTGCGAGGCGAGTTGGGATCTTCCTCGCTGCGATCACCCTCTTTGATGCGCTTGACGAATTCGGGATTGACCACGCCTCCACCAGATCCAGCGCAGTCGTCGTAACAAGGGGCGCCCTCAACACCCTTGGTTCCGCCGAACCCGAAGGGACTGACTGGACTGATGAAGGTAAGCGAGGCAACTAAATCTGGATAGTCGAGCGCGAACTGCATCAAGACGGCTGCCCCCAAAGACCATCCTACCAGGTGGCCAGGTTCATCCCCAAATTCGTCGGAAAGGGCTTTCAGGTCGTCAGACCAGTCTCGAGCGCCGCGACTGCCATCTATGAGAAGGTCTTCGGTATCTCCATAGCCGCGTAAATCTGGCGCAATGCTGCGGTATTTCTCAGGCATCGCTAGCATTAATTCTTCCCAGTATGTGGCTGCGGAAAAATTTCCATGGAGAAATACAACTGGGATTCCGTCATCAGGACCGCTGAGTAACACGTGAGTGTTGATCCGTTCGGTTTGGATCATTTTGGATGTGATTCCGGGTAAATTTGGAACAGTGGACATGATAAACTCCTTTCTAGTCCTTTACGAATTGTTCGCGTAAATCTCGTTTCAAGATCTTGCCCATTCCAGAGAGCGGCAGTGCTTCCATGACCTCGACACTCTTGGGAACTTTGAAGCGGGCAAGGTGCTCTTGCATATGCTCAATGAGTTGATCTTCGGTCGCCTCTGTGTCTGGTTTTAGCACCACACAAGCCTTGCCGACCTCACCCCACTTTTCATGGGGAATGCCAATCACGGCGCACATGTGTACGGCAGGATGCTTGTAGAGCGCATTCTCGATCTCGGCGGGGTAGACGTTTTCGCCGCCAGATATGAACATATCCTTTTTGCGGTCGCGCACGTAGAAATACCACTCTTCGTCGTACTCGACGATGTCACCGGTGTGGAACCAGCCATCCTTGTCGATTGCCTCGGCGGAGGCCTTGGGGTTGTTCCAGTAGCCCGAAGACCCCGAGGGTCCTTTGAGGACCAACTCACCAGGTTGATTGGGCCCGAGGGGATTGTTCTTATCATCCACCACGCGCACATCGACGAAGTAATTTGGACGACCGATGCTGCCTGCCTTACGGATGGCGTCCTCAGGAGGTAGGGCGAAGAGTCCCGGGCCGTATTCGGTCATCCCGAAACCCTGTTTGAAACGGATGCTTTTCTCTGCGGTGTATTTCTCGACCAGAGGTACGGGCAACGGCGCGCCACCCGAGGTGCAAAAGCGCAGGCTAGAAAGGTCAGAAGAATCCCAGTTAGGGGCCTGGGTTAGCATCTGGTACATGGTCGGTACGGCTGCGAAGACCGTGACCTTCTCTCGTTCGATCAAATCTAACACCTGTTCGGATTCGAACTGCCGGGTCAGAATGGTAGTATTCCCAAACACGACCTGGGAAGAGATATAAGCGAACAAACCTCCGGCATGGAAGAGTGGGAACACACACAGATAGATATCGTCATGGGTCAGGTCGTGAATGACGGTATTGAGCACATTCCAATTGACCTGGCGATGGCTGATCTGAGCGCCCTTGGGCAACCCAGTGGTTCCACCGGTGAAGATCAAGCAGGCGATATCTTCTTTGTCCAGATCTTCATACGCTACGGGGTCATCTGGTGCACCCTGAAGGGTTGTTTCGTAGTGAAGGCTCCCTGGGATACCCTGTCCTTCGATGTGTAAATAGTATAGATCAGAAGATGGAAAATCAAGACTTATTTGCTCGACATCACCCTTGAAGTCATCTGAGTAGATGAGCGCTTTGGGAGAGGTATCTTCCATCAGGCTGACTGTCTCGCGCCAATGTAGCCTCCAGTTGAGAGCGGTATGGATGGCTCCCAACTTTCCGCAGGCGAAGAACAGGTCAAGATGTTCGATGCCATCGCGAGCCAGGATGGCCACACGATCTCGATAGCCTACTTCGGCTGTATCTTTGAGCCAGTTTGCCAATCGGTTGACACGTTGATTCCATTCTTTGTAAGTCAGCCTTAGTTCGGGGTCTTTGCCTACATCAATGATGGCCAGTTTGTCGGGCGAGTAGATCTCTCGCCGTCCTAAATAATCACCGATATACATGCTTCACCTCCGGATTTATCGTACACGGATTTCACGGATGGACACGGATAAATCTTTTGAATAATCCGTAGAATCCGTGTTCATCCGTGTCCAAATTTTTCATCAATCTTATGTAGTAAATAGTTGTTCAGCCTCCTTTTGGCCGAGACTGAAATACTCTTTCTGGGCGCGCATTTCTTTGAGCGATATGGTCATGGCTTCCAGATTTTTTGGTTTCAGTATATGAAGCGGTTTGTGGATGTAGGTTTTACCATCAATCTCAAGCGATTCATTTCCAAGAGATTCGAGCATCTTGTTGATAAAAACTGCCTGAGAGAGGATTGAGATATTCGGCAAACACCACTGAATATCACTGACCAGCAGATTCATGTCGATGCTGGTCTTAGCAAAAGTGAACATTGAAGATTTATAGGCGTTCTCGAGAGCCTTGTGATAATCATAATCGGTAAAATCGATCACGATGATCTCCTCGACCTGTGGGTCTTCGAAGAGTGACCGCAGCGGGGTGTTGTCGGTGTAGCCACCTTCTAAATAGAATTGATCATCCATCTTGATGGCTTCGAAGTAGGGGATCGTCGTGATCCCGGCGACAAAGATCTCCATGAAGCGCTCTAAGGTTTTGTCATTGAGCTCTGCTAAAATATCATTGACGTTGAAAAGCTCACTTCTGCGTTTGGTAAGGTTTGTTGTCAGTATATCCCATCGAGTGCTATCAAGATGTTCAGAAAGCAGCTTTCTACGTTTGGGTTCGTCAAGGTACAACGATTTTCGAGTCCTGTCTTTGTTCACCTTGAATAGATACGCGCCGGTGGGCATCAGTGCCGGGGTTAGACCGGCGAAATTCTTGAAGACATCCGAAATGTCACTGATGCTCAAGCGCATGGTCTTGGTCAGCACTGGGGGTAGTTGTTCCTCTTCCCAATCCCAAAGTAAATAATCCAGGACGATATTATTTCCAGAACTGGTCGAGGTGAGATGTTTGATGGGAATATCATTTTGTTTCAACCAGACCAGCACACCCGCTGTATAGAAGCTACGGTACCCGCCCCCAGAAGCGACTAGCCCATAGTTTTTCATGACAGAATTACTCCTTTAGCTGTAATAAGCCCTTATCGACGAGCCAGCGACCATGCAAGGCGCGCATCATTGCTAAGGCTGTTAAGCCTCTGTGATCTGATTCACTGTAGCTGATGGGGGGTAGTAACCCACCTGACCAATCTTGTATGCCTTCCATAGCCGTAATGAGTCCCTGGCGAGTTAACTCAGGTCCGGCGCGTTTGAGCCCTTCGACCACCGATTGAGCGGCGGCGTAGCCAATGCGGCTGTGCGTACCGGGGGTTTCGTCGGCGTATTTACGTGCCATCAGGTTGCAGTATAGGCGTTCAGCGCGGTTATAACGTGGCCCAGAAGGATAGCTGGTCGCACGCAAACCATGCGTAGCCTCTCTGCCGGCAAAGCGGAACAAATCGGGTCCGGAAAGCACATAGCTACCCAACCAATTAGTTTGGAAGTCAAGCTCGTGGGCAGCCCGCAGTAGATCAGCGGCGGGCTTTAGATAGGTATAAAGCAGCACTAAATCAGGCTTATACATGGCGATCTCGGCAACCCATTGATCTGCTGCGGACTCACCAGATTTATGCGCTATGATTGCTTCGGGTTTTTGCCCAAGTTCGTCGATGAAGGCGCTGGATCCTTCCGCCCCAAATTGATCATCAATGTAGAAAACAACCACACGTTGGGGTTTTAGTTCGTCAGTGGCATATTGGGCCAGGATGCGCCCTTCAACTTCGTAAGAGGGCTGTAATGGGAAGTAGTTTCGTTTCAGAGGAGTACCCCAGATCGAGTGCCCGCTGTGGGGGGAGATCACTGGGATTTGACTGTCGGTGAGGGTTTCCATAACGGCCAGGTTGGTGATGGTGCCTAGCGGATTGACGATAGCGAAAACTTCATCTCCCTTGATCAGTTTGTCAACAGCCAACTTGGTGCGCTCAGGGTCGAAACCGTCATCTTCAACGATCAGTTCGATCTGGCGCCCGTGCACGCCTCCCCAGTTGTTGACATGGTCGTAATAGGCTGAGTATCCGCGCAAGGCAGCCATGCCGATGCTGGCATTGGGACCGGAGAGGTCGCAAAAAGTGCCAAGTTTGATTTTATCAGGGGTCACCCCGGGGGCAGTCGCCTCTCGGGGAGGCCGGACCAACTCATACCCAGGTATGCTCAACCGGGGTACGATACCCAGGCGTGCGACCTCTTCTCTCAACCATTCTCTGAAGTCAGGGTGGGCAATATTGATCAAAGCTTCTGCGCGCTGTTTTACAGTCCGTCCCTTGAGTTCAGCGATGCCGAATTCGGTAGCGACAGTATCGATATCCTGGCTGGCGACAGTGACCTGGGCGCCCTCGGTTAGCCGGGGCACAATCGTGGAGATGGAATCGCCCTTGACAGCCGAATGCAGAGCGATGATGCCGCGTCCGCCGGGGGAGAGCTGCGCGCCGCGATGAGTGTCGAGCTGGCCGCCGGTGCCACTGAAATGCCGGTGTCCCAAACTCTGGGAGCAAACCTGGCCGTACAGGTCGACCTGCAAGGCAGTGTTGACACTGACCATCATATAGTTCTTGCCAATGATGAAGGGGTCGTTGGTGACCTTGCCTTGCTGAAACTCGACCCCCAGGTTGTTGTGCATGAAATCGTAGAGCTTCTTTGTCCCTAACGCAAATGCCCCCACCATTTTGCCCTTCCAGAGGGTCTTGCGACTCCCGGTGACGGCCCCCGCCTCGTAGAGGTCGACCATGCCATCGTTGAACATCTCAGTGTGGATGCCCAGATCGCGGCGTTCCATCAGGTAAGATGTGATTGCATTAGGGATGCCGCCGATGCCCAACTGCAGGGTCGAGCCGTCATCGATCAGTTCGGCGATATACCCGCCGATGTCACTCTCCCAGTCTGTGGGTGGGGTGACCGGCAGTTCGATCAGTTTGCTGGGGTTCTCGACGACATAATCCACATCTGAAATGTGAATGTGTGTATCGCCCAGGGTCCAGGGTAGATTCTCATTGATCTCCAGGACAACCAGGTCTGCCCTTTCGATGAGATACTTCTCGTAAACGATACCCAGTGAGAGGGACATAAAGCCGCGCTCATCGGGCGGAGTGGCTGTACCCCAATAGATATCCAGTTTACCGCCAGCGGCTTCTAGTCTGACCTTGGCAGCAGCGTGTAAGTTGTTGGGGATATAGGATGTGCGCCCTTGGGGGTGAACTTCGCGATCTGGCGCGCCGTAGAACCAGTTTTCGACGAAGAAGTGCCCGGCCATCTCCGGCTTGAGGACGAAGTCGTACTGGCGTAGGGGTAGCGCAATCCAGACAGTGACATTCTCTAGACGGTCTTTGTGATTTCCCAATTCCCCCAACAAACCTGGCGGCTCAGACCCGGCCAGGCCTACGGCGATGGTCTGACAAGAATTCACCAAAGAAACAGCCTCAGGAATCGAGAGCAGTTTCTGTTTGTATAGTTCTGATGGAGTCATCTAATTCTCCATGTTTTGGAACGCTGATTTCGCAGATTGAACAGATCAACGCTGATTAGTTTTGCTTTATCTGCGCTAATCAGTTGCATCAGCGTTGCCGAAGGCACGCCCTTGGCGATCTGCGTTCTTTGTTTACTCAAAATCGACTGACTTGGCGGCGAAGAATTTTCTCAGTGTTGGCCAGAAGATGTCGGGTCTTTCCATGTAGGTCATGTGACCACACTCGGGGACCATGATATGGCGGCTGTTGGGCAAAATAGCGACCAGTTTGGCTTGCTGCCAGGGAGGAATGGCGCGGTCTTGTTCGCCGGTCAAGATCAGGGTCGGGGTCATCACGTTTCGATAGGCATCTGGATCATTATCAATATTCTCGAAGAACGGGTCTTGTGCTTCGGTCAGGCGGACGAGGCAGAATTTCTTATCCTTGTAACGATCGTAGAATTTGAACCGGCCCCGCTCCATGGCCTCACCATATATTTTGCGTGAGATGTTCTCGCCGAATGTTTTTTCGTATAAGTATTGGGTATATAAATCGAACACTTCGTCAGTGGAATGATAGAAGCGCAGCGAAATATCATGGTACATTTGAAAGAGCGTCTCGCGCGTCAGCAGGATTCCGGATAGGGTGAGGGTGTGAAGTCGGTCCTGGTGCAGGCGGCCTAATTCTGCGCCGATGAAACCTCCATAGGAGACGCCGATGGGGTGGATTTTGTCCACACCGACCTCGTCCATGACTTCGATCAGGTAATCGGCCAGGCGATTGATGTAGTAGGGTTCATCTTCTTGCGATGACTCTCCCTGCCCAAAGTAATCGTAGAGCAGGATATCATAATCTGGGTGCAAGAAGGGTACGGTGCGGTACCAGGACTTAGTCAGCATGGCTAAGCCGTTGAGAAAGACGACGACTTCTTTGTCGCCATCCCCAAAGTATTCCCAATAGATCTGGCGTGTGCCGCTTTCTACTTTGATTAAGCCGGTTCTCGATGGAGTGAATTTATTTTTGTCCGACATTTATCGTATTTTTGAACCGCGAAGACGCGAAGGGCACAAAGGATTTTATATGTATTTTTTCTTAGCGCTCTATGCGTCTCGCCGAAGGCGTGCTTCGCAAGCGGTGAAACTTTGTGTTCTTATTATTTAGAGCGTTCTGCCAACCAGCTGACGATCTCCGGCCAGAGCTTGTAGCGTGCGCTGCCGCTGATCATGATGCCGACATGCGTGGAGGGGATGACCTTCAATTCTTTGTCTTCGCTGGAGACCAATGCCATAATGCTTTCAGATTGCGATTGGGAGACCAGATGATCGTATTTGGCGACGATATTGAATAGGGGGGCTTTGATGTTTGCCAGATCAACGGGCTGGCCATCGATGACATGTTCTCCCTTGATGAGTTTATTACCGCGCAAATACGTCTTCACAAATTGGCGAAACGCCTCCCCAGAGAAGGGGATCACGTCTTCCACCCAGCGGTTGATGACCTGCCAGGCCTGGACAGCATTTTCGTCTTCCACCATTTTCATCAGGTTGACGTATGAGCCGACGAAGTTCTCTACGGGTTTGAGCATCTTTGCCCAATGGCGAATCAATTCTCCCGGCACGTTACCCACAGTATCGATGAGTTTATCAATGTCGATACGGCCCTCATCGAGCCACATGGCCATCGAGCCTTCGGGTTGGCTGGAGAAGTCAATCGGCGCAGTCAGCAAGAGCAAGTTACGCAATGGTGCCTCAGGGTAGAGGGCCGCGTAGATTACCGCAAGCGTTGCTCCGATACAATAACCCAGCATGCTGATTTCATCCGCACCGGAGTGGCGGCGAATTTTTCGCACGGCGCGCGTCAGGTATTCAGTGACATAGTCATCGAAACTCGTGTCCTGGTCTTCAGGCCCGGGCTCGCCCCAGTCTAATAGATAGATTTCAAAGCCTTGTTCGAGCATATATTCGATAAAGCTGCGCCCAGGGACCAGATCAAAAATGAAGGGTCTATTGATGAGCGCATACACCAGGAGCAAGGGAATCGGGTAGCGTTCCTCTGGGGGTTTTGTGGGCACATAATAGTACAGCTTGGATTTGTTGAGGCGCCAGATTTCCTCGCGCGGCGTCTGGTCGATCGGTACGTCATAGGAGTCGACGATCGCTCTCATGCTCTGGATATAACGCATGTAGGTTCGCTGCGCTATCTCGGCAGCTTCACTCGACAGCGATGCAGAGTCCTCTAGCTGGTAGAAGAGATCATCCCAGGGTAGGGTCGCAGGTGATTTTGTATCCATCTTGCTTTCCTAAGATTCGCAATATTCCATAAAGATAATCCACCAAGTGCACGAAGAACACAAAGAAATAATTAGTGAAACTTTGTGTCCTTAGTGGATTAAAAAAAATCATTTCTTTTTAGGCTTCTGTAGATCAAGGATCTCGTCCATTTTGGCGTTGAGATCATCCAGGGCCATTTCTAAATGTGTCAGGCGTTGGGCGATGTTGATGATCTCTTTGCGAGTAGGAAGGCTCATCAACTGTAAATATTGTTCCATCATATCTCCGAACTGACGTCGAAAAAGCGTCATTGTGTCCAGGCTGCCTTCTAGCTGCTGGCCCATCGATTCGGCGAAGCTCTTGCTGCCCACCGCCTCGCTGATCACACCCGACCATGATTTTTGAAAACTATCATAGAATTGAAACATCTGCGCGAAGGGATCAACGATCGCTTGTTCCTCTTCTTGAGGTTCTATTTGCTTGTCTTTCTTTTCTTCGTCACTCATTTCAATCTCCTAATTCAACGGAGATAAACAGGGATGAACGATGATCCTGACAATAAATGGACTTGATCTGCGAATCCTCATCTCATTTATCTCTGTTCATCTCTGGTTCTTCCGTGGCTTTGTATGGTTTCTAGTGCCGCAAGGCCTCTGAAAACAAAATCGCCAATCCTCAATCTTCAATCGTCAATCCTCAATCTTAAATCATCAATCTTCAATCACATAACTTCCCGGAGCATTCATGATGGGCGGGAATTCTTCATTGCCCAAAGACGGTGGTTGTACTTTTTTCCCAGAGCGCTCCTGCAGCCAGGGAATCCAATCAACCCACCAGCTTCCTGCATGGTTTTCTGCGCCAGCCAGCCAGGTACCGGGATCGATGGTTTGGTCATCGTTCAGCCAATATTCACGTCGCTTCTTATCGGGGTGATTAATGATCCCAGCGATGTGGCCACCAGTGGTCAATACAAAGCGCACTGGGCCGCCCAGCAGTCCGCGCATCAAGAAGGTACCTTCCCAGGGTACGATATGATCGCCAAGAGCAGCAACGGTATATGAAGGAGTTTTGATATTTCCCAGATCAACGGCCACGCCCTTTATGGTGAGTTCGTTTTTCTTGATCAGCTTATTACCCATAAAGAATTCCCTGACCAGGTATTTATGGACCCTACCAGGGACGCGGGTATTGTCGCTGTTCCAGTATAAGAGATCAAAGTCGGGGGGAGTCTTCCCTAACATATAGTTATGAACGATATAGTTCCACAGCAGATCGTTAGAGCGCAGCATATTGAAGGTTGCAGCGATATTCTTGCCATCCAGGTAGCCACCGCTGACATCGATCAGCCACTCCAGGAATTGAACCTGGGGTTCGTCGATGAATACTGTAACATCGCCAGCGTTGGTGAAATCCTGGTGTGTTGTGAAATAGGTGGCTGAATTGACCGATTCATCTCCTGTCACAGACATATATGCCAGAGCAGTCTGTTCGATGATGCCTCCCAGGCAATAGCCCACTGTGTTGACCACATCTGAGCCGGTGACGGCCTTGATCACACGTAGCGCGTCCAGGGGACCTAAATCGACATAATCATCCCACTCCATGTGTAGCACAGATTCATCAGGGTTCTTCCAACTGATCGTGAAGACGGTAAACCCGGAATCCACCAGATATTTGTACATGGAATTTTCTGGGCGCATGTCCATGACATAATACTTATTGATCCAAGGTGGGATCATCAGCATGGGGACGGCATGCACTTTCTTCGTGGAAGGTGTATATTGGATCAGCTCCATGAGAGGATTACGATAGACAACTTTTCCGGGTGTATTCGCCAGGTCTACGCCAACTTTGAATGCATCCTTCCTGGTGTGGCTGACGCGCCCCCGCTGCATATCCTCGAGCAGATTCTGGAAGCCTTGCATAAGGTTGGCCCCGCCAGTCCTGACGATTTCTTGCATCACAACGGGATTGGTCATAACAAAGTTCGATGGGCTAAGGGCGTCAGCGATCTGTTTGGTCCAAAACTTGGTGCGGTGGTGGATTTCAGGATCGACGACCTCCAGGCTGTCTGCCATGCCTTCCATCCACTGTGCGGTAATTAGGTAGGCTTGCTTCGTCACATCTGCAGCTAGATTTTCATTCCAGGCTTCATCTTTGAAGCGGCTATCAACAGGAACAACCTCACCGGACGATCCGCCCCAAAGGCTGGCATAGGCATTGGCAGTCAACTCAATTCCTTTTAGCGCAGCAACTGTGCTGGCCTGTTGCATCTGACCGATAGCCGCGACTGTCTTGTTCATTGACTCAAACATTGATTTCCACATGATGTGATGCTACCTCCGTTAAGAATCCACGAATGCGCAGCACGCCTTCGGCGCACGAAGAATTACTTAACAGGAGTTACGCAGATGGAAAGCTATTTCTCGAAGGACGCCCCCCCAACCCCCCAATTCTGGGGGAGTTTTCTAAAGATTCCCCCCAACGCCACAGGCGGGGGGCTAGGGGGGCAATTGCGTAACTCCTGTTACGTGAATTTCACATATCTTCGTGTACTTGATGAACTTCGTGGATTCTGTAAATTATTCTTCCTTGTCAGAACCCGTCCAGATTTTCATCCAGTCAGCCTGGGCATCTAGGGCCTTCTGTGTGGCGTCCTGCCAGGTTTTGAGGGGGCTTTGCAATGCCTCGGTCCATTTTTCTGACGCTGAGGAGAAATCCAATCCCTTGAGCATCTCGAACCATTTATCCCACAGCTCTTCCTGGGTGGCACCCCAGCGCTCTGCCATCTCCTGGAATTTGCCGACGGATTCGACGGCTTGCTCTGGCATCCCTTCCATGGATTTGAGATTCTCGATCCAGCTTTGGGTCCATTCAGCCTGCGAGTTGAATGTACTCTTGGCTGTCTGCTCCCAGGTTTCGAGCGTATTTTTCCACATCTCGATATCTGGCGAACCGCTAAAGGAACTGACGCTTTCGGTCCATTTCTCCATGAGAGACTTTTGAGCATCGCTCCAGGCCTTGAACATCTCTTCAGCTTGCTTGGTCCATTCAGTCATTTCACACCTCCATATCTCTGCGTGAAAAATAAGATAATTGTGCCGAGGGCGTTATGATAGCAGCGATGAGGCTTTCTACGAATTACGATCTGATACATCATCTGCGTATCCAACCGAAAATCTTGTCTTTGAGGCCCTTGGGGGGAACCCGTCTGAGAGTGGATTTTGTTTTAGAGACGCATTGATCGACAAATTGATTTAAGACACTGGCAAAAGCATTCGGCCGTTCCAAATGGGGAGAATGGCCTGCATTGGGAACAATCAACATCTCTGCTTGTGACAGTGCATCTAAATATTGATGGCCGATCCAGGGGGACATGATGCGATCCTTGCCTCCCCAAACGAGCAGCACGGGGATATCCAAGGCGGGAAGATCAGCTACGACGTTCCAGCGTGATACCGCGCTGGTGAAGGCCAGATATTGTCCCGGAGAGGCTGCAATGGCATCCTGCACTAGGGTTCTGGCTAGATCGCCTCTTCGGGGGATACCAGCTAATCTGAGGGCATTGCGCATCAGGATGCGGCTGCCAAATTCCAGTGGAATGAGTAACGACTGCGCAAAAAATCTCGCCGGCAAACCATTAGGTGGGCCAGTATCCTCCAATAACAGTCCGCGCACAGAATCTGTATATCTGAGTGCATAATCCGTCGCCACCACTCCGCCAAGAGAGTGGCCAACCAGGATTGGATTATTAAGGTTCAATGCTGAAATAAATTCAGCCAGATCATTCGCCAAATCTCGGATGTCGATTTGGCCATTCGGTTGTTGCAGAGGTCTCGTAATCCCTTGGGAGTTGCCACAACCTCTCAGGTCAGGCGCGAAGGCCTGTACATTTGGTGGCAGCCGCTCTAGCTGCGGCAACCACCATCGGGACGAGGCATAATTCCCATGAATAAATACTAAAGGAATTTTGCCACTTCCCGCTTGTCGATATTGGATGTTAAGTTTCGATGTTTCGATGCTTGGCATCAGTCAGTGGTTAGTGGGTAGTGGATAGTGGGCAGATGCATCATTTCTCCACTGTCCACTCCCAAAGGGAGGCTGCCATGCTGATCCCACCGCCACTGGCGCAGAAGAGCACTTTTTCTCCAAACTTTGGCCCGCGCCCCTGGTTGATGGCATCGTCTAGCGCCATGATCACACAAGGGGAGCCAGTATAGCCCCATTTGTCCATCACCCAGTGGGTTTTTTGGATGGGCTGGCCGAGAAGCTCCATCATGGCTTCGATGGTGCGCAGGTTGAGTTGTGTCAGCAGATAGAAATCAACATCGTCAAAGGTCAACCTGGCTTTGTCCAATGCGCCCTGGATCAGCTTGGGCCAGTAATCCATGTTGAATGTTTTGGGGAATTTCTTGACGAATTGCACGACGGGCTTGCCGCCGTATCCTTCGAGGTTGTCTATCGTTGCAGGGAGATATGTGCCTCCACAATAGATCCCGAGCGCATCGTGATATTCGCCTTTCGCTAACAAATTGCTCGCCAGAAAGCCCGGCTCATCTCCCGGACCGAGCAAAGCCGCCCCAGCGCCATCGGCGAAGAGATTGGCTGTGGTCTTGTCGGCCAGGTTGAGATAGCGGCTCATGCCATACCCGCCCACGACTAGCACGTATTTGAAATTTGGTTCCGTGGCAATGTAGCGCGCCCCTTGATCGAGGGCCGTGACCCAACCTGCACAGGCGCTGTTGACATCATAGCACCCGGCTTTGAGCGCGCCCAGCTTGTGCTGCACGACAATCGAAGTGCTGGGGGAAAGGTAGTCCGGCGTATCGGTCGAGACAATGATCAGGTCGATCTCAGCGGGTGCTACTCCCGCCTTATCGAGAGCTCTCTTGCTAGCTTCGACGATCAGGTCAGATGTGGTTTGGTCATCCGCCATCCAACGTCTCTCCCGGATACCAACATTGTCGATCAACCACTGATCAGTGGAGATACCTAAGAGTTCATCGATCTCCGCATTGGTCACCACCCGCTCAGGGACATAGCTTCCCGTTGAAAGAATTCTTGCGTATCTAGTCATATTTTTGAACCGCATGCAAAGAACGCCTATGGCGAGACGCAAAGGTCGCGAAGGCTATTTTTCTGCGCCAAGAAAACCATAAAAAAACTTTGCGTTCTTTGCGTCTTCGCGGTAAATCTTATTCTATGTACCAACAACGATACCGCCGTCAACGCGCAAAGTGACGCCGGAGATGAAGGTGGCTTCATCGGAGGCCAGGAAGAGGAAGGCATTGGCAATATCGACGGGTTCACCCATGCGTTTCATAGGTGTCTTGGCGATCATCCCCTCCAGGATCTTCTCAGGCATTTGTTTGACCATTTCGGTCAGCGTGAAGCCTGGGGCAACAGCATTGACGCGGATATTATGCCGCCCCAACTCGCGCGCCCAAACTTTGGTCATGCCGATCACGCCTGCCTTGGAAGCGACGTAGTTGGTTTGCCCGAAGTTGCCGTCCAGACCGACAATTGAGGTCGTATTGATGATGGCGCCTCCCTGGCCTTGTTTGATCAAATAAGGGGCCACTGCTTGAGCGCAGTTGAACACGCCCTTCAAATTGACATTGATAACCAGGTCAAAATTCTCCTCGGACATCTGACCTGTCAGTTCACCCTGCTTGACTTTGACGAAGAGACCGTCTCGCAAAACGCCGGCGTTGTTGATCAGCACATCCACGCGGCCATACTTTTCGACCACGCTATCCACCCAATCTTGTACCTCCTGACGGTCGGCCACATCGACTTTAAAGAATTCACCCCCAAGCTCTGAGGCTGTTTTATTACCAGCCTCTTCTGCCAGGTCGCAAATGATGACCTTGGCCCCCTCTTCAGCGAAACGCTGAGCGGTTGCTTTACCAATACCGGCCGCTCCTCCGGTGATCAAGCATACTTTATCCTTGAGACGCATTTATGGCTCCTTTTGTGTTGGCTCATGAATGGGTATATATTGATGGATGAAGTTTACTGCGTCTTGCCATTGTGTGAACACGACTTCTTCATCTGTTTGAACATGACGGATAGCACCTCTATACAGATGTGTTTCTGTAGATTCTTCCATTGGCTCGCGCACAAATCGAATAACAAAAGAACAGATTTCGGGTTGAGTATCGTAGTTCATTATAATGTGTCCTATCACCTAGGCGCATGAGACGAGTCGTAAAAGCCCTTTGTTATGCATTATCAGGATAACAAAGGGCTGTAACGAGCAGGTTACAAACCAGTTATTCAGATTCAGTTAGGATGAGGCGTCGATAGAGCTGCTCAGTTTCTGGAGCTGGGAGAACATCTAGTTCTTCCTTCAAGGTATCCAGGCATCTTTGATAGGTTCTGGCGACCTGACCATGATCTCCAAGTTGGTCGTATGCGGTCATCAAATGCCGGTAGGCGCGTTCCCAGCAATTGTCATAGCTCAAGATCTGTTGGCATAAGCTGATCGCAGCCTCGATATTGTTGTTCCGGAGACTCAATTCGCAGTATTGATCCGCGGCACGCAGGTACAAAACCGATAAATGCTCTCTTTCTGCTGCGGCCCAGGTTTCATAGCGCGCATCTGGTAAATATTCACCTGCATAAAGAGCTAAAGCATCTTCGATCAATTCTAATGCTTGCTGAGGTTCATCTAGGGCAAATTTCTCAGCCTGATGAATTATTGCCGAAAACTGGGCCGCATCGATCCACATGTCAGCCTCTGGGCGTAAGCAATAAGTTGTTCCTTGGCGAACGATAAACGCAGAATCGCTACCTGGCTCCCTGTTTGGTTCTAGAACATTGTATAAAGTACTTAAGGCAACCTTAAAATTGCGTTGGGAAGTTTCTGGATCAATACCCGGCCAGAGATGTTCGCATAATTGCTCCCGATTTTGGGGAGATTGTCGATATGTGAGCAAGATCTGAAATAGCTGGCGAGTTTTTTCGCGCCGCCAGCCATTGTGGGGGATTTGCTGTGAACCGCGCCAGGCTTGAAATGCGCCCAAGGTGTGAACTTTGAGTTGATATCCAGGATGTCTTTTGATCCCTACAAGACCGATGTCATTGAGCATTTTTTCGGGGTAAGTGCCTTCCCAACCCTGTTCACGCGCCAAGATAAGCAGGGGGACCGCTAATCGTTCGTTTGGTAAACCAAACAGGGTTGAGCGAGTGAAAAGATAATCATAATTGTGCTGGCGACAGGCAGCCAAGACGCTTGTCAGGGTTTGGGAGAGGCGTTCTGTATCCCCTTGATGGTATCGGCCTAGGCACAACCATAATCGAGCCGCGTTGCTTCCAAATGGATCGCTGCATTCGCGGAATCCACGCGCCGCTTGTCTCAACCACTCAGAGGCTTCTTCGTATCGTTCTGCAAGCGTAAGACTGGCCCCAATAGCCATGCGCACTAGCGAAGCAATCCATTCGTCTCCGGATTGGCTGGCCAACTCAATTCCCTCCTCGGCAATTTTGGTCGCTTCGTCTAAATCGCCTTGGTATCCGTAGGATCTGCAAAGACCCCAGCCAGCCTCCACGCGCAAACGCGGAATGGCTAGCGAGCGACTGATTTCAATCGCCTTTTCGAAATGCTCTCTAGATTTTGCGAATAGGTCGGATTCAGTACCCAACATGATGGCATGTCCAAGGCGCATGTGACCGACTGCAGTGATAAAAGGCGAATTCAAAGCGTTGCCACGTTGTATGCCCTCTGTGGCAGTCTGATATGCTTCTTGATGCATTCCCTGCATAGCGTAGATAAATGAAAGCAGCAATAAGGTTTCGCGATGGGATCGGGCGATGTGAACTGGTTCTTTGCGTTCAGTTTCGGCTAGCGCCTCGAGTTGTTCCCTGGCTTCTGAAAGACGCCCAGTACGTAAGAGGACGCGGATTAGTAGCTGGGAATCAGCAGGACCTTCACGCATGAGTGCATCTGCTTGGTGGCGTAGTTTCTCGGCTTCCTCTACTTTTCCCGTATCAAGCTTATTCTCGGCTAATAGCTGATAAAGCCGGGCCTGGGCCTCGCGATCGGCAGTGCCATCGCTAACTCGGAGTGCCTGCTGTAAGAGTTCTTCTGCGCGACGTGGACTAACGGTATCAAGATACACACGTGCCTGGCCGCGTAGCGAACGACTCAAGCCGTCTGTGAGGTTGCGCTCTCTACACAGGGTTTCAGCTTGCTGATACCATCCTAAGGCTTCTTGAAACCGACTGCGCAAGCGTGCCAGGTCTCCAAGGTATGTGAGTAGTATGGGGTGGTGATGGAGTGTTTCTGGAGATAGATTGTCGAGATGAGCAGCCAGCGTATCGAGGCGACCCATCCCTAATAGACGAGGCCCATAGGTGCTGAGTTGAGTAGCCGCCTGGTAGTAATCTTCGGCGCAGAAGAGATGGTAAATCGCACTGTCGATATCACCCTGGTCTTGATAGTATTTTGCTGCCTGTTGATGCCAGATCTTGAGTTGATCCGCCTCAGTCAAATCCCTTAAGTAGTTGTGGAAGATATGGTGAAAGCGGAGTTCTTCATTCCCAAGATCGACAACAAACAGTTCATGGTGGCGAAGATGTTCGAGAATTGCAGCACTATCTGAACTACACCTTAAGGCGTCGCAGGCTTTGGGGGTCATAATTCGCAAAGTTGCCGAAATGCGCAGGAACTCCTGGATATCCTCTGGCTGTTGTTGCATGACTTCATAAGTGAGTACTTCGAAGAGATTGCTCTGAGATTTTGCTCCTTTGCTCATCACATCCTCGATGGAGGATATGGCCCCAATTCGCAAACTCTGCCAGGCCAGTTGAAGGGCAATGGCCCAGCCTTCGGTAAGCTGTATCAAGCTGTCGATCTCATCCTCTGAGAGTTCATGCTCATATTGTTTAGTAAATAAGTCGGAGATTTCGGTTCTGGTGAATTTCAGCGTGTTATGGTCGATTGAGAGCACATCGCCGCGTGATTGCCAGCGAGAAAGATTGGGTAGTTTGATTGGAAAGCGCGAGGAGAGTAAAATCTTCAACTCTGAAGGAGCCAAGCCAATCAGCCGATCCAAGGCGTGCGCGATCTCAGGGACGTTGGCTACCAAATGGATATCATCTAACACCAGAATGGTAAGCTCATCCAGGCCGCCACTCAATGCGTTCAAATACTGGTGGATGATTTCTACCATGGGCAGGGGGTCTTGGGTATTATCCCAGCCCTCCAATAGCGGAATAGGGAGGTTATCGATATGGGGAATGGCTACTTGTGTGGCATGAAGCAAATGCAGCAAAAAAACGAATAAATCGTTGTCTTCCTCAGTTATCTGGTACCAGATGACGGGTTTCTCTTGGGCCAGGGAGGTCAGGGCAGTGCTCTTTCCGTACCCTGCACTAGCCTGAAGTATGCTCAAGCGATAGTGGGTGATTTCTCCCAGCGCATCCGCAAGCCGACGACGCTGGAGAATACGCGCCGGTGGGGTAGGGGGAGTTATTTTTGTGCGAATTACTTGAGGGATCAGCATGAATTAGGTGGTGATGCAGATTGGTAATACTGTAGAATTATACCGGAAATTCCCCCCGGGCAGAGAAGTAGTCAAGGCGCCCAGATTTGGGGGTATACGGCGTGCGGAGCACGCCGTATACCCCGAGTCCTAGTCAGAGAGTACCCTAGATAATGCGCATAGCCACTAACTTGCTATTTTCTAAAACACTACAACACTTAATCAACCACCAATTACAACCCGACGAAAATTCAAACTAGCGATATAGCCATACCCACAGGCGTACAATAATAACCAGACCACCAAGCTCCATACCCCATTTGTCAATACATAAACCAATAAGCCCGAAGCATAGAGGGCAATCAGAATCTCTACCCAGGCGTTGGGGTCGCTGGGGAGGATATATTCGCTTGCGCGTAAGGTTTTATTTCTGCCATGGATATTGAATTTTGGTGTTCGTAAGAATGAGCTTTTTCTCCCTAATAACGCTTCCGTAGCAGCCCTGGAATTATTCAACGATAAGCCCATTCCCAGCACAACCAACAGCGCCAGATTGCTGACCTTTTCGAGATTACTTTTCCCCTGGTATCCCATGGCCACCCAATACATTATTACTGGACCCAAGGCTGCAAAAGTAAACAGTGGGGTGATCCACAAGAGTGGGCTTTGAGATGACACTAACGGCAAAGTCAAAGCCAAATTCAATAGGATCAGAGGATGAACGATATAGTTCGTCAGATGAATTGAGCCCTCAATTTTGACATGTAAAGGGTATTCAGAATTCCACAACTGTCCAAGCAATTTGCGCGCTGTTTGGATGCTCCCCTTTGCCCAGCGGAATTGCTGCCGCTTCAAGGCATTGATGTGTACTGGCAGCTCTGCTGGCGCAACCACATGTGGGATAAAGCGGATCTTCCAACCGCGTAATTGGGCCCGATAACTCAGGTCCAGGTCTTCAGTGAGGGTATCGTGATGCCAACCACCTGCATCTCGAATACAGGCTTTCCGCCAAATTCCAGCGGTGCCATTGAAATTCAAGAATACATTGCTGGCGCTGCGCACTTCTTGTTCGACGATGAAATGCCCATCGATACCATTCGCCTGGGCTCGGGTCAACCAGGAAAATCCACTATTGAGATGCCCCCAGCGAGCCTGTAAACAGCCAATGCGCGGGTCATCATCAAAGTAGGGCACCATTTCCTTCAAAAATGATGGTGGAGGTAAAAAATCGGCATCGAAGATGGCAATGTAGTCGCCTTTGGCAGATGCCAATCCGTACTCCAGCGCACCCCCTTTATACCCAACTCTGTCAGGGCGGCGAATGTGGACGATGTCTAGGCCTTGAGATGTTGCCTGGCGTATAGCACTGGCGACAATCTCAGTCGTGACATCCGTAGAATCATCCAAAACCTGGACATGCAAGCGCTGGCGCGGGTAATCCAGATTGCCAATCGCCTCAATCAAGCGCTGGGCAACGTGGCGCTCATTGTAGATTGGCAGTTGTACAGTGACCTGAGGCCAGTCATAATCGGCAGGCACGTCTTTGATGGACAGTGGGCGATGCCGCCTGACTCTGATCCAGGCCAAAATCAGGGAGTTGTAGCCGTAAACAGCCAGCAGCGCTGCGCTGATCACATAGATGATCTCAAGGATAACCACAATTCACCACAAGATACCAATCGGTGGCTCCCCCCGCTTTTTCGTAAGCCTGGCGTCGACACCCAGGCTACGTCCAGCTTTTGCACCAAACAGGACAAAGAGAATTCCCAGGATCATGGCATAGCTCCAGGGCCAATCATGACCGAAGGTTGCGAAATATGTGTTAAGAATAAAGAAGGCTGCAAAAATGCTAACCAGGGGCGTGAATGCGCCAAGCAGCAGTGTGATCCCAATCAGGAATTCACCAACCATCAGGAAAGGCGCAAATACTTCGCGAATGGGCAGGATCACGCCATCGATAAATGAGGCGTACCACCACAAGGGGTTGTCACTCTGTGGGAAAACGTAGGTGAAGAAATTACGCAATCCACCAGGCGTATAGAAGCCCTTGTTCAAGTTGCTCCACCAGGTAGTCAGGAACAATACACCCAACATCATCCGTAACAGGGCAATCCAACTTAGAGACACTTGATTGTTTTGATTGTTTTCCATACAGTACCTCCTCAAGGTATTATGGTGGAAAGAACTCAATAGATATATTATCTTTCAATCTAAAATGATTTTCGAAAATCCCTACGTGCTTTGGCGCTGATTAGATCAACTGCAAAAATGATGCAAACAAAAATAAGTAAGATAGCAAGCACGGCGCTGTAATTGAAACTGCTAAGCTGCTCAATAAGCAGACGCCCAAGACCACCCGCTCCAACAAGACCAATTACAACCGTCGCCCTGATGGCCTCTTCCCAACGTACCAACATGTAGGCAATAAAACGCCCAAAAGTCGATGGAACCATCCCATATGCGATCCATTGTAAGGGTCTGGCACCTTGGGCTTTCAGGGCCTGGATTGGCCTTTCGTCAAGATTTTCAATCACTTCGGCTACCAGGCGACCTAATACACCCAGTGTAAAGACTCCTAAGCCTAAATTTCGCACATTAAAAACCGAATAGAGAGCAAAGTCATCCAATA
>CAZUSV010000032.1:0-36201 GCA_964622645.1 uncultured Anaerolineales bacterium | reverse complement strand
GTAGATCTCGGTGAGTTCCCTGGTTGCGCCCCCGACGGCCTGGAGATCGTCACTGCCGGCGAGGTCCCTGATTTGATCCAGCAGAGAGGCAGAAAATTCATGGGGCGTGGCAACCAGCCGCGAGGGTGTCATGATGCGCCGCCCCAAACGGTAGAGTCGCCGGTATATGCGCTGGATGCCCTGCTCCGGAGTGGCGCGCCGCAAGCGCAGCTCGTCACTCCATACCCAACCCACCAGAGCGACCACCGAGCCGGTCAACGCCCAAAGCAGGACTCTCCCCCAACGCCCCAGGCGATTCCAAATACTGATACGCAGCGGGCCCAGCGATTGGGCTGACGGCTCGCCGCTCGCAGCAGCATCCGCCGGACGAACGATGGCCGGCAGACCGGCGGTAGGCTCAAAAGGCACCCAACCAACCCCCGGGAAGTAGATCTCCGCCCAGGAATGGGCGTCGGCCTCGGACACCACATAGCGCTGATTGACGTCATCATAACTGCCGCGGGCATAGCCGATCGCCAATCGCGCCGGAAGACCGAGGGCGCGCGCCATCACCACCATGGAGGTGGCGTAATAATCGCAATAGCCTTGCTGCAGGTCGAAGAGGAAATAATCAGCCACATCGCGGTCGCCAGGAGGTGCGGGGATATCCAGGTTATAGGGAAAGGATCGCAGATAGGTCTCCAGAGCCAGGGCCTGGTCGTAGGCGTCTTCTGCGCCGGCGTCTACAATCAACCTTTGCGCCAGATCGACCACTCGCGGGGGCAGCGCATCCGGTAAGCCCAGATAACGCGCCTGCACCCAGGCCGGATAAGGCCCAGCGCGATCACGAAGCACAGCCTCTCTCACCCATGGCAGCGAAGACTGCGCACTGTAGGTACGCGCCTGCAGCGCGGCTCCCAACAGATCACCGCTGGAATTTTCTGCGCCCGGCTTCTCCCGCCAGGCGACTTCGAATTCACGGTCCACTGAGATCAGATCGCCAGCCACATAAAGGAAATCTTGACGCTGCTCTGGGTAGCGAACTTCCTGTTGGATCATCCAGCGGAAAGGATTCTCTGTTTCAGTAATTTGATCACCCGCCCGAAAAGACTGCACCTGCGTTGCGCTGCTGCTCCAACCAAGGCCAGTATAGCGATCATAAGTGGTCGAGCGCCAATATATGGGTAATTGTATATCCTGGTCCGTTAGCCCGGCGATGATCTCGGCGGTCAAGACAACTCGCTCAGACAGCTCCGGACCCGAACCCAGGAGATGGTCGCGGGGCATCGTCGCTGCCGTGACACCACTTAACCAGCCATAGTCAGACTGTGCTGGGCGCTGATCGAGGCCCAGCGATCCGCTAAATTCACGCACGCCCTGCTCGATGGATTCGAAAAATGTGCTCGCCGCCCGCACAATTTTCCGCGGCGAGATCACCGGCATCACCAGCGCCAGCATCACCAGCACCCCAGATATCGCTACTGTGACCAGGGTGGTCTCAACAAACGCGCTATCAGGATAATCGAACTGCTGCGCCTTCCAACGATCCAGCCTGAGCCAGTTGCCCATCAAGCCCATCAGCAGCAAGATCGAAGCCAGGAAAAGCGGCATCACACCCGGCGGCGACCAGGTCAAGACCATCACAGCGGCCAGGATGCCTCCCAGCGGCGCCAGGCTGGCCAATGGCTGGGACCAGCGCGCCAGCGACCATCCCGCCCAGCCAGCAGCCCCCCAGACGACCATACTCCAAACCAGGGAGACCGACTGGGCATCAAAATGCGGGGCGCCCTGGAACAGAGACCCCATCCAGGCGATCAAGCCAGCAAATAGATGCCGAAGGATGGCGCTGATCTCATTGATGGAAATACTCAACGGGTTGAGATCGACCTGAGCCCCAGACGAGCGCTGCAGCCAATCGTAAATCGCTCGATCCAGGGCGCGCAGGAAAGCCCACAGCGGACTCCACAGGTGGCCAACCGCAGCCAGCGTGATCCCCACCCCGAACAGGAGCAGCAGTCCTGGGACCCAGGCTGGTGACAGATCCCAACGGCTTAAATACCACCCCAAGAGCAGGCCAACGATACCAATACCCCACAGCAGATCAGGTTCCAACCCGCGCACGGCCTCCGAGATGCCGTAAACAGCGCTGCCCAAGGAGGCGATCAGCAAAGCAAAAACCAACAGGTTACGGATTCCGATTAGCGCAATTAGCTTCGAGAAGAGTCGTTGGATCATGATTGAGGCAATTTTTGTACACGGATCTCTACTGAAAAAAAATACATCACCGCGGAGACACAGAGTACGCAGAGCAAGAATGTGTAAGAGAGATGCAAAAACTTAAACAAATGACAAATGATACTTCGAATTTATCAAAATACACTTTATTAATCTCTGCGCTCTCCGCGTCTCTGCGGTGAAATTGACCTTTTTCAGTGGACTCTAGATGGACGGATTTAGGCTTTTGTCAAATCGCGCCAGGTCAGATCCTCGGGTCGATGCACGGGGATCGCTCTGCCGAGAGGCGTCGTCTGCCACTCCCAGCGGCCCAGGCGACCGGGCTGAGCCTCGCCGCGGTCGAGCAGGGCACGGGGGATGACCTCATGGGGGATCCCCAGGGTCGCTAGAGTCCTGTCCATAGGCAGGTAACTGTGCGCAGCGCCGAAGGAACCCGGGTCGAATATCAAGACTGTCGGTACCACGCCCCGACGCCGGTAAGAGAGCAGCGCTTCTGGCCAGTGGCCTGCGACGGATGGCGTAATCACCACCAGGCTGGTACGCTGGCGCAGGGATGGGCGCACTAAATCCAGCAACTCCCCCAATGGACGCTCCCCCGGCTGTACCAGTGCCAACGAGCGCAGAATCTCCCAGCGATGCTCATCACTCATCTTCGGCGGCAGCCAAAGCAGCTCCTGCTCTGATTCAGTACCTGCGGATGCGATCACCCCAACCGACCGCCCCAGGCGCATGCCTTGATCAGCCAGGGAGGCCGCCAGGATGATGCCATGCTCCAGTGTCGAGTTGGCCCCATCGCCAACTTGAACGCCCGCTTCCAAATCCAACAAGATCCACCAATCTCCCGCCGGCGCGCCTTCGAATGTGCGCACGAACAGACTGCCGCGGCGCGCCGAGGTCGGCCAATGGATCCAGCGCAGGCTGTCGCCAGGGGCATATTCGCGCACGCTCACCGCGCTGACCGTGCGTTCTGGGGCATCCACACGCGGGGTGCCACCTCCTATGCGTCCTCCAGGCGCTACCTGAATGTTCGGCAAGGGCACCACCGGTGGAGTGACCATCAGGGTTGCTGTGGAGAGATCTTCGATGGTGACCGTGTAGATGCCGAAGGCGTCACCCGTGCGCAGGCGAGTCGGACCTAGGGTAAACAGGCCGCGCTGCCGACAGAGGCCTTCCACCCGCCATTGGGTCTTGCCACTCCCATCCACATAGCGCACCTGGTCAATATGATAGTCGGGCAGATCAGAGCCATCGATGATCTCTACCCACATGGCCGGAAAGATGGAATTATTCGTGATCGTGAAGCGCTCTTCAAGCCGATCCCCCACCTGCGCCCAGCCGTAGCGTACCTCACGCCGCACGCTGATACCCTGCGCCAGGGCCTGCGCCCACACATAGCTGACCAGCCAGACGCCCCCCAGGCCAATCATCAAGATTGAAAAGCCACGGTACGCGTTCAGCGCGAAGAAGATAGCGATAATGATTGTCAATACCGGCAGCAGGCGGGTATTGAGGCGGATCTCGGCGTTCGGTTGAGATTTGGGATGGCTTGCTGGCATGAGCAGATTATAGCAGCAACCCAAGTTGACATTGTCGAACTACCCATCATTGCAGCCTTTTTTTTCCTTCCTTGGGAGATTTTGACCGCTTTTGTCCTTTATTGCGAGTAACAGACTCTGAATAATCTGAATAATAGGAGTAGTATGTTCCATAACGACCCTTATTCATATTGACACTGTTTAATACTACTCCGATTACATTTGCACCCACACGTTCTAATTGATCAAGAGCCTGTTTAGCTGCGACATTTTTTGTTACTCCGGCCCTAATCACCAAAATGACACCATCAACAAGTTTGCTGAGAACACTGGCGTCGGTGACCGCGTTCAGTGGCGGAGAATCAAAGACGATCACATCCGATTGACTTTGTATGCTGGCAATGATGTGATGCATTTTGTCAGAGCCCAATAACTCAGCAGGGTTTGGGGGTAGACCCCCTGATGTCATTATCGAGAGTCCCAAGGTTTTATTTTTCCTGAGGACGCCATCCAGGTGATTGTCCTTATTGGTAAACAGATAGGTCAAACCCCATTGATTGGGTATTTGCATGTAATCATGGATCCTAGGACGCCTGAGATCGGCGTCAATGAGAGATACTTTTTGTCCACCCTGGGCGAGAACAATGCTTAGGTTGGTCGCAATTACGGATTTCCCGTCCGTTGGCGTGGGGCTGGTGATCAGGAGTGTGCTGAGATGATAATCTACACTTGCAAATTGAATATTGGTTCTAAGGGAGCGAAAATCCTCTGCGGCAGGCGAACGCGGCTTGATCGCCGTTACTATGGCTGGATTGCCATTGATTTTACGAACGACGCCTAAAACTGGCAAATTCAAATAACGACTGATTTCATCGGATCCATGAATGGTGTCATCAAGCAGATCCATTAAGTAGATTATCCCGATGGCGATAACGGCTCCTACAACCCCACCCATAGCAGTGTTATTGGTGATATTTGGGCTAATGGCCCCCCCGGCAGGTTCAGCCATTTCCACTGTGATCACATTCGAAAGCGTCTCTGCTTCTTTCAAGCGAACTTGTTCATAGCTTTGCAGGGTGTTCGCATAAGTTTGGCGATATTGGGTCAGAATAAGATCCAGGCGATTGCGCTCCGATTGATTCTCGGGGGCATCGCTTAGTTCCAACAAAGCTGCTTCCACGGAGTCGATTTGCTCTTGGGTCTTATTGAGCTGCAATTGAAGACTGTCTTTTGTGGTTGCATAGCGTGATTCCTGCCTGATCTGGTTTTGTTGCGCAAAAACAGTACCAATTTCATTGGCGATGTCAGCAGCACGCTGAGGATCTGTATCTCTGACGATTACATTGATAAGGGGCGTATTTCCTACTTGTTGTATACTGATCTTGCCTCGCAATGCGCCTGTATCAATACTAAGTTCCAAATTGGCAATCACTTCTCTCAGGACTGGTTTTTTAGTCATCATTTCTATGTAGGTTTGGATCAGACGCTGACTGACCATCACCGCCGAAACATCATATGACTGTGTATCTGGCGCTTCATTGACAATCAATGTTGATGAAGCTTGGTAAATTGGATTTTGGTTCCAATAGTAGAAGTAGGTCAAGCCTGCAGCCAGGATCGTTGTGAGCACGATCAACCAGGATCGACTCCAGAACAAGCCTATATAGCGACGAATGTCAGTTGAAAAAGTGGTGGGTTGTGATTCTATAATCATATTATGCATCTACCTTGGTACTCAAGTTTAACACTTGATTTCGTTTCATATTCAATAGCTGGCGGAATGCCTTGCGAGAAGAGTTCTCTTCTTTTTACCGCTGAGTGCGCCAAGAACGCTGAGAAAAGCACTTTATGTGACAAAACTCTGCGCTCTTTGCGCTCTCTGCGGTCGCCAAGGGCGTTCCCTGCAATACCCTACAGGGGGACCTCCTGATCATTGATCTTGACTAAAACGCAACACAAAGTCCTTTGATGACGTGATATTGCTGGACCAACTCCAAATGCCAGTATTTTCATCGAACAGCCAGGTCTCATCTGCATTCGCAAGATGGTATTGCGGGGGTGATTTTACCTGTAAGGCAAAGGGCAAGGTATCCAACCCGGCTTGTTTCTGCACAGTGAGCTGATATAGGATGACATCTTTGTCCGTGCGAACGAGAGCGCCAGGTGGCAACAAGAATTGCATGCTGATATCTTGGCTTTGATTGGTACCCAAAACAAAGAAGCCTGATATAACTTCTGTACCGTGATTGCCTGACTCAAGAATAGCATTCCCGTCCCAATCCTGGTTGTTTAACAACCATTGGCCTGGAATGGGGGTTTGATTGGCTGCCAATAATTGTGTTCCTGCGGTTTTGTAAACCCGCCAATAATTCCAATAGCATCGTTTTTGCATATCGGCATAACTTCCTGTTCCATAGCTGGCTTCGTGTATACAGGGAACTTCCTCTTCGATGGTGTGCTGGTATTCGATCAACAAGGTCGCCCTGGGGTCGTCAGGATTGGATAGATCAATCAGGTAAGTAACCTGGCGATGGATCACCGCATCGACCTTGTTGAATCCCAAATTCGAATCAACCAGCAGCAGAAAATCTCCCTCACCTGGATGGACGCCATGATCGAGGCCTGTTCTTTCGAGTGCAGCCTGGATCTCAGCGTTATTGAAATAAACCAAGATGTGACCTGTTTTGATGGCATCGAACAACTTGTTAGCCAATTCAATAAGGTGATCTTTGTCGCTCGAGTAAAGCACTTTCTCGAGAATCTCTGTTCCCAGATGAGACATAAAATCCTTGCGTTGTCCCAACCATTCTTGAGTCAGATTCTCTGGCGAGGACGAGGCCCAGGCCTGCTGCATGGCCATTTCGACGTTGTCAGATCTGATTGGTTCAGGAAACGTGGTTGCATTTATCGGGCCAAGAGCCTCAACGATGATGCGTACGGCTTCCTGGTCAAAGGCGATCACTCCGTCACTGGGTTGACCTGTGGATAGGGTTATCAACTCCTGAGCCTGGCGCGCAGCTGTTGGGAAATCTGGAGACCAATTGGCATCGCGAGGAAGCCAGTAATCTGCCACCATGAACTGTTTGATTGGAGCTGGCGGAGAAGGATATGGCTGGGCAAAATCATCAACGTCGTAGGAGTCACCAATATCGAAATTAGTTATTCTTCCAGCCTCGATTTGCTCCCAGCCGATACCCGAGATGATACCTCCCGTTGCCCGTAACTCATCCTTGTTTTGTGCCAGTACCAAATAGGTGCGCCCCTCTCCAGGCGATCCTAATGCAGTCGGTAGAATTGCCAGCAGCTCGAGAAATGTATAGGCCTTGTCGAAATGCTCATCCACTCGCGCAATCGGATCTGCAACGCTCTCTGGTAACAAGGATATGTCAATTGCATTTCGCGCCAGTTTTGCTTTCTCCATCTGCCGAGATGCTAATCTGAGGGTGCCCTGGTTGTTCAGAAGGGCGACTTGGATTTGTTGGATTAAATCAGCTGTAGGCAGGTCCATCTGGACGATTTCAATGAGCGCATCTAACGTGGGGATGGCTAACTTTCCTGCCTGGGACAAATGCCTGGTGTAGTTGAGTAACGGCTCCACTTGCTCGGCATAAGGGCCAACGACCGGCATGACTGAGGCAATTCTCATCATGAGGACAATAGGGCGAGCCAACCAATACAGTGCCTCTACCTGTCTCTCCAGTATAGGGAGCACTGAGCTATACCTTTCCAGTTCTTGCTCAAGACCTGGCAGTTCTTCTGCCAGTGTGCCGGTATTCCCCTCACCCAACAAAAATGTAGGGATATTTATGTCCATTATTGTTAAGCTATCGTAAAGTCGGACAGTAAAATATGTGCTACTATACGCCCAAAGGATGCCAGAAATGATCATGAGCATCACGACTATATTTAGCAAATTCCTTCGCAGTGGGTAGTCCAAAATCAAGGTCTATTATCCTCTACTGGGTTCAGGTCTATTTGTTCCTGCGAGAAAAGGAGCACGCAGCTATGAAGATGCAGATTCGGTTCTTATTATATGTGATTTTCATCTCAGGCACCTTTCTATTAGCTAAAGGTTTTCAAGGGGCTGATCGTGTCTGGGCAGGCTCAGATCACCAGACTATCCCCACAGCAACGACTGTGCCTCCCACGGAAACGGTTACGTCGACTTCTACCGCTGCTACTGCCACATCCACCACGACTGCTACTGCGACAGAAACAACGACTCCTACGGGAACGGAAACGATTACGATTACTCCTTCTGCTTCTACTTCTGTCACGTCCACTGCGACCGCAACACCTACAGAACCCGAGGGAACAGATAGTGCCTCGACACGGAGAACGGCTGGAACGATCATCGCCCTTGTGATCGGAGGACTCGTGCTTCTAGTTGGGGGGATCGGCTTTCTTCTCTACTTGTTGAGGGCCTCTAGAAGACGAATCAGAGAAGACGATAATTTAAGCGTTTGATCAATGCAATCAGGTCAATGCAGTTTTCACTGTAGCATCGACCGATTTAATCGAACAGTCAAAAAATTCATCGAAGTCGATGTTCTATTTAATGAATGTCGATACCGCGGAGCATGCCAGGGGGATTATTTCGAGAAGGATTGTCCATCGAAATGAACTTAAATTCCATAACAGATTTTTTGAACTCGGAAACACCCCTGATTATTGCCGAAATAGCTCAAGCCCACGATGGCAGCCTGGGAACAGCTCACGCTTATATTGACGCTGTTGCTGATGCTGGAGTCAACGCAGTCAAATTCCAGACCCATATTGCAACTGCAGAAAGCACGTCTGGCGAACCTTGGCGGGTGAAGTTCAGCCCTCAGGATAAAACCCGCTACGATTATTGGAAACGTATGGAATTCAGCTATCACCAATGGCGAGAACTAAGACGCCATGCCGATGAACGCGATTTGTTCTTCCTTAGCTCCCCATTTTCTTTCGAAGCTGTTGAGTTGCTCAAACAAGTAGGTGTAGCTGCATGGAAGATCGCATCTGGTGAAACCACCAATATTCCGATGGTTGAGCAAATGGCTGAAGTCGGATTACCCTGCTTGATTTCCACTGGCATGAGCACGATTAGTGAAATCGATATCACTGTCGAACTGATTCGCTCGCAAAAATTGCCCTTTGCTGTGCTGCAATGCACATCCATGTACCCCACGCCACCTGAGAAAATCGGTCTTAATCTTATTCCATATTTCAAGAAGCGCTACAAATGCCCGATCGGGCTATCGGACCATTCCGGAACGATCTACGCTCCCCTTGCGGCAGCTGCATTAGGGGCTTGCGTGATCGAAGTTCATGTTACATTCCACAGGAAATCTTTCGGACCTGATGTGCCAGCTTCCCTGACTCTGGAAGAACTGGCGCAATTGGTGCAGGGCGTGAAGTTTATTCGAAAAATGTGCCTCAATCCAGTCGATAAAGATGACATGGCTCGTGAGCTGAACGAAATGCGCCAGCTATTTACAAAAAGCATTGTCGCCAAAACAGATTTGCCCGCTGATATCATCCTCAAAGAAGGACATCTGACAGTGAAGAAACCTGGAACTGGCATTCCCGCGGCTCGACTTCAATCGCTGGTTGGGAAAAAATTGCTGAAACCTCTCCAGAAAGATGAGTTATTGACCGAAGAAGCTTTGGCAAGATGAAAAACTCCAGAAAAGTATGTGTGGTGATTACAGCCCGCCCCAGTTACAGCCGTGTAAAAACAGCGCTCACCGCCATTAAAAATCATCCCGATCTCAAGTTGCAACTTGTCGTGGCGGCTTCAGCGCTGTTAGAACGTTATGGATTATCGGTGAACTATATCGAAGCGGATGGGTTTGAGATTGCCGGGCGGGTTTATATGGTGCTAGAGGGAGAAAACCTGACCACCATGGCCAAGTCCACTGGCGTGGGGTTACAAGAATTGGCGACGGTGTTCGATAATCTGGTACCCGATATCGTCGTTACGATCGCTGACCGCTATGAAACCATAGCTACAGCTATTGCCGCTGCTTACATGAATATTCCTTTAGTTCACATTCAAGGGGGTGAGGTAACCGGATCGATTGATGAAAAAGTTCGTCATGCGGTCACGAAATTGGCCGATTTACATCTTGTCTCTACTGATAAGGCTGCGGAAAGAGTGGTTAGGATGGGGGAAGATCCGAAGAAAATCCATGTGACAGGTTGCCCATCAGTGGATATAGCTGCAGAAGTCCTCAAAAACCCCGCCATAGATTTCGATCCTTTCGAAAAATACGGCGGCGTAGGCAGCAAATTCGATTTTCCGAATGGCTATATTGTCGTCTTGCAGCATCCCGTAACAACTGAATATCAGGTTGCCCGGAAGCATGTATGGGAGACACTGCATGCTGTGAAGAAAATTGACCTGCCCACATTCTGGTTCTGGCCCAATGTGGACGCAGGCTCGGATGGCACCTCGAACGGCATCCGTGCTTTTCGTGAAATCGAAAAGCCGACCAATATCCACTTCTTCAAAAATATGATGCCTGATGATTTTATCAAACTCATACTCAATTCAAAGTGTTTGGTGGGAAATTCGAGTGTCGGTATTCGTGAAAGCTCCTTTCTTGGCATTCCAGTGGTGAATATTGGCTCACGACAAGTCGGCCGTGAGCGTGGCACCAATGTAATCGATGTTAAATACGATCAAGATGAAATCATAAAGGCAGTGCAGCATCAGCTTCGAAATGGAAAATATCCTGGTGTAACAATCTATGGTGATGGCAAAGCCGGTGAACGCATTGCTGAAATCTTAAGTGAAGCGCCTTTATCCATCGAAAAGAAATTGATCTATTGATGAAAGTGCTGGGTGTAATTCCTGCCAGAGGAGGCTCGAAGGGCATCCCAAGGAAAAATATTCAACAACTTTTGGGGAAACCTCTCTTACAATATACGGCTGAAGCCGCATTAGTTGCCGAAACGCTCACGCAAGTCATATTATCTACCGATGACCCAGAAATTGCAGAAGTCGGATTGAGTTGCGGGCTCGAAGTGCCTTTCATGCGTCCCGCCGAGTTAGCCAGGGATGATAGTCCTACCTTGCCCGTTGTGCAGCACGCGCTACGCTTCTGCGAAGATCAGGGGGATAGATTTGATGCTGTTTGCTTGTTACAACAGACACACCCATTACGACAAGCCGAAACAATCGATGCCTGTGTGCAATTGCTTTTTGATGTCCAGGCCGATGCCGTAATGACGGTTTTGCCTGTGCCGCATGTATTCAACCCTCATTGGGTTTATTTCATGGGAGACGATGGATCGTTGAAGTTGAGCACCGCTGAGCAAGAACCCATTCCACGCAGGCAGCTTCTGCCTCCTGCATTTCACCGTGAAGGCTCTATTTATGTGACCAGGCGTGATGTACTGATGGAGGGTGACAGTCTTTATGGGGATACCCTTGTCGGGTATCCATTGGATCCTGATCGATGTGTGAATATCGACGATACGGATGATTGGAAGCGGGCGCAACAACTTCTAGAAGCTCAAAGGGACGTGTCTTAGTGTGTGGGATTAGTGGTATTGTAGGTTCGGGGGTCGACAAGAGTTCCATCATTCAAAAGATGATTGCCATCCAAAATCATCGTGGGCCCGATTCGAGCGGGGACTATCACAGCCCAGATGATCTGGTTGTTTTAGGTCACAATCGCTTGAGCATCATCGATCTCTCCGCTGCCGGGCAGCAGCCCATGTCTGATCCGACTGGGCGCTATTGGCTGATCTATAATGGGGAAATCTATAATTATCTGGAATTACGGCGGGAATTGACAGCCCTGGGGGAGAGTTTCACCACCCAAACCGACTCAGAAGTGCTCCTAAGTGCCTATCGAAGATGGGGCGAAGGTTGCTTGGATCGCCTGATTGGTATGTTTGCCTTTGCCATTTGGGATGAACGTATGCAGACCCTGTTCACCGCTCGCGACCGCTTTGGCGTAAAACCCTTCTACTATACCTGGCTCTCCCAGGATATCTTCATTTTCGCCAGTGAGATCAAGGCTTTACATGCTGCCGGGGCGGAGTGCCAACCTGACCCCATCACCTGGTCAACCTACCTGACCTTTGGAGTCTACGACCACAGCGAAAGTACATTTTGGGAAGGGGTATCCCGCCTGCCCGCAGGACATGCCTTGCGCTGGAGCGATGGAGAAATCCAGGTGTGGAAATGGTATGACCTGGCCGAACGTGTCGCGGAAGGGCGAGACACCCGCCCGATCAAAGATGTCAAAGAGGAATACCGTGCTTTGCTGGAAGAGAGCGTAAAACTGCGTTTTCGCGCAGATGTTCCAGTAGGCATCAACCTGAGCGGAGGTTTGGACTCATCTACCCTGCTGGGATTGGTCCATGCCGTACAGGGAGCAGAAAGCGATGTGAGTGCATTTACCTTTATCACCGGCGATGCGCGCTACGATGAACTGCCCTGGGTGCAACAGATGCTCGGGCGCACGCGCCACCCCCACCATATTTGTACATTACAGTCTGAAGAGGTGCCCGACTTGGCGGCCAAAGTGCAATATCACCAGGATGAGCCCTTTGGTGGTTTTCCAACATTGGCCTATTCCAAGATCTTCGAACGAGCCCGGTCGCTGGGAGTGATCGTTTTATTGGATGGCCAGGGCATGGACGAACAGTGGGCTGGTTATGAATACTATGGGCGCGCCTTGAATGGATCAGCAGAACCAACTTCTAATCTTGTCCTCGGGCCTGTGCAGGGCAGCCAGAGCCGGTCCGTGCGACCGGAATGCCTGCTTCCAGATTTCCGTGCTCTCTCTGTCCCTCTAGATACCGCTCAATTTTTCTCCGACTCGCTCATGAATATGCAATACCGGGATACTCGCTATACAAAAATCCCGCGCGCATTACGCTTCAATGACCGCATTTCGATGATGCATAGCACTGAAGATCGCGAGCCCTTCTTAGATCACCGTCTTTTCGAATTAGCATTGAGCCAGGAGGTAGATCGTAAAATCAGGCATGGCACCCACAAGTGGCTACTGAGGGAAATTACCAATGACCTACTGCCAAACGGCGTCGTGGAAGCCCCCAAGCGGCCTCTCCAGACGCCGCAACGGGAGTGGTTGCGCGGACAACTAAGGGATTGGACCGAGGGGTACCTGGCTGCGGTCTCGCAAAACTACGGAAACCTTTGGATAAATCCAAAGAAGATCCAAGCTGAATGGCAGGGTTATCTGAGAGGGGAGAGTGATAATAGTTTCTATATCTGGCAGTGGATCAGTTTAGGCTTATCACTGGAGTTATCCAAACCATAAATGGCTATCTCATATCAAAAGATAATCGAACCTAAAAAAGGGTTACAACTCGTCGATTGGAAAGAGTTGTACCGCTACAAGGACCTGCTCTACTTTCTGGTTTGGCGAAGTATAAAAGTACAGTACTCGCAAACCGTACTGGGTTTTGCCTGGGCCCTAATCCGTCCCTTTATGAGCATGATCATCTTCTCATTTATCTTCGGCAATCTGGCAGATGTGCCCAGCGACGGCATCCCTTACCCCATATTCTCCTATGTAGCGATTGTCCCCTGGACATATTTTTCCTCATCCATGAATGCCTCGACAAGCAGTATCGTGGGCAACTCCATGTTATCGAAGGTATATATCCCGCGCCTGATATTCCCGCTCACCCCGGTATTGTCTAACCTGGTGGATTTCTTCATCGCCTTTAGCATGGTGGGCGTATTGATGCTTTGGTTCCAAATTGTCCCCACCTGGCAGATCGTCTTTTTACCGCTCCTGATCCTTTTGATGATGTTGACTGCCTCAGGAGTTGGAATGTGGCTATCGGCGCTGGCGATTCAATATCGCGATGTCAAGTATATGATGACTTTTGGGACACAGTTATTGATGTATGCCGCGCCGGTGGTTTGGCCAGTATCGCTGATCGCCGAACGATACCCCCGACTTTATCTTTGGTATGGCTTGTATCCCATGGCTGGTGTGGTGGAGGGATTCCGCTCCGCCATCCTGGGGGGAAACCCGATGCCCTGGCCGCTGATTGGCATGGGAACGTTGAGCGCGCTGCTGATCTGTCTTTCCGGTGCCTTCTATTTCAAATTCAAAGAGCGCATTTTTGCTGATATTTTCTAGTTTTTATAATGGGCAAAATGATGTTGAACAAAACGGAAAATCACGAATTATCCGAATGGGTCGAATTTCACGAATGATGGAAAAATTTCAAGAGAAAAAATTGTATGCCTGATGTTGCCATACGCGTAGAGAATTTAAGCAAGCGTTATCGAATAGGCTTAAAGGAGCAAATGCCCGATACACTAGGAGGCAGTCTCCTTTCGTGGATTAGGTCTCCGTTTTCCAATTATCGGCGCTTGCGGAAGCTGAGTATGTTTTCCGAGGGTGAGGACAGCGAGGATATTATCTGGGCACTGAAGAATATCTCTTTCGAAGTAGCTCGCGGGGAAGTTCTGGGCATCATCGGACACAATGGGGCTGGGAAAACAACGCTGTTGAAGATATTGGCCGGGATCACAGAGCCCACGCTGGGTAGAGCAGTGCTCAACGGGCGGATCTCAAGTTTGCTTGAAGTGGGCACTGGATTTCACCCAGATTTGACCGGACGCGAAAACACGTATCTCAATGGCACCATCTTGGGGATGACCAAAGCCGAGATCGAGCGCAAATTTGACCAAATCGTCGATTTTTCCGGGGTGGAGAAATTCATCGATACGCCCGTGAAACGCTACTCCAGTGGCATGCGCGTGCGCCTGGCCTTCTCTGTGGCCGCTCACCTGGAACCAGAGATTTTGCTGATCGATGAAGTGCTGGCGGTAGGGGATGCTGAATTTCAGAAGAAGTGCTTGGGAAAGATGGGGGAGGTGGCACAGCAGGGGCGGACAGTGTTATTTGTGAGCCACAATATGATAGCAGTACAGAGCTTGTGTCAGACTACACTGGTTCTTGGAAGCGGGAATGTGTCCTTTTTGGGTGATACAGATCGCGCTATTATTCACTATATGAAAACTATCAGGAATATACGACAAGTGTGCAATCTTGCAGATCGAATCGATAGGAAAGGAAACCAAGTCCTCAAATTCACCAGAATAGCAATCTGTGATGCTAAAGGAAACGAAGTAGATTTTGTACTCTCGGGAAAAGATATCCTGATTAGATGTTACTATGAGTCTTCTAAAAGGCAACGCAATGCTAAAGTGCTAGTAGCTTTTAATGTTAGTGATCATGAATTTGTGCTATCAAACCTTAATTCATATGATAGTGGACATAGTAAACTAGAAGTTTACGAAAATGGATTTTTTGAATGCAAATGGCGAAACTTCAATCTCACGTCTGGTTCCTACAATTGCACCATCTTCTGTTCTATAAATGACGAAATATCAGACTGGGTCGAATCGGCTTTTACAATCAATGTGGAAAACGGTGACTTTTTTGAAACAGGCAAATTGATTAGTAGACGAGGCAGCGTTTTGATTCCGCACTCCTGGTCCAGCAAAAGGGAATTGTGATTGCCGTGAAGGTTAAGCATAAGCAAGATCAAGCCCTTCAATGGCCTCTTTGGCCATTTTTACCACTTGGGTTTGCAATTGTACTTAGCGATAGAATAGGAAGTATCCTGAAGCGTATCTTTGCAGGCGCAGGTCAAGATCTAGATAAACATAGATCAGAACAGATAATGCTTTCGATTCTAAACAACGGTTACGGTCACTGGCATAGCGTAAAGACACAAGAGGTGATAAATGCAGCCGAGGAACCAATTCCATGGTATACATACCCGGCGATTGAATTTCTTGACCAGTTTGATTTTAAGAATTTATCAGTATTCGAGTGGGGCGCAGGCAATTCCTCGCTTTATTGGGCAAAGGTGGCGAAATCTGTCACTAGTGTCGAAGATGATGCTGAATGGTATCGCAAAGTCAAGAAGAACAAGAGCCAGAATTTGACTGTTATGCTGATCCAAGACAAAGAAGAATATATTAATGCTATCAAATTAGCCCAACGAAAATATGACATAATCATCATAGACGGTTCTCACCGCTACGAGTGTTCCCATATTGCACCAGAGTTTTTGGAGAATGGTGGATTTATCATTTTAGACAATGCTGATTGGCTGCCCAAATCAGCCGAAGTGCTACGAGATGCTGATCTTTTACAGGTGGACATGAGTGGATTTGGCCCAATCACTCAATACACATTTACAACATCATTGTTTTTGCATCGAAATATTGAGATGAAAAGGAAGGGGAACCAACAGCCCCGCCCTAGTATTGGTTCCATACCAATACCCAAACAATTCCTCCATCAGGAACCAAGGTGAGGGATTAGATATGCCATACCTGTGGAAACGTTTATCGCGCACTATTGGCATACTACGTACACCCTATAGAAGCCTGCTATCGCATGATTCATTGAACTTCAAACATAATTGCTTTAAATTACCCATAATCAGAACCCTTTCTGAGGACGAGAAATGGAGCAGAATGGAAGTAGGGGGATCCCAATTCTATTGGCCACGAGAATATTGCAGCGGGGGATTAAGATCGCTTTATATGGATACGTTTGCCCCTGCAGAATGTAATCCACATGCTTTTGAATGGGGGAAGATCAGTATTAAGGCCGGTGACTGGGTTGTCGATGCTGGTGCATGTGAAGGTTTTTTCACTAGATACGCCTTAGAGCGTGATGCTAAGGTATTGATGATCGAGCCCATACCAAGATTAGCTGAAGCTTTATCGTATACTTTTGATCGAGAGATTCGAAATGGGAGAGTGAAATTGCTGCAGGGAGTAATTGGTGCAAAAAATGGCCAAACCCAACTCAATATACCTCAAGCAGGTCCGATTGCGGCAAGCATAGACCCTGATTGGAATATCGATGAGAACTGGCAAAAGCGATGTTCGGTGGACACTCAGGATATTAATAAAATAACCGTTGATGTATTCACTTTAGATGAGCTTATCGCAATGGGGATTATACCTAGGGTAGATTTCTTGAAGATGGATATTGAAAATGCAGAGGTTTTTGCGATAGATGGTGCAGAGAAGTTGCTGCATTCGCTTATGCCTCAGCTGTCTATTGCGGTTTATCATGATTTCCAAAATGCTCAGCTGATTCGCTCCAAAGTGCTTAGGTCACAACCAAGATACCAAATTTGGTGGAGAGGGTTATTTATCAGGGAAAGTTTTGGACCCCCAAGACCATATATGCTCTATGGGAGTGTTTGATTGTGTGTAGCGTATTTAGGTTGATGTTGGTCGGTAGCAGATAATGCAGATAGATTGCCGATAAAAAATATGCGTGAAATCATTTTTGTTTCTCGCTACCAAATTTCTCCTATCGGGCACGGGGGATTTCACCGTACATATCAAATCTGGTATGACACACTGGAGATCGTTGGTGAGAAGAACCTGATCTCGTTGCAGGCTACTCAGGGAACGAGCGCTGATAGACAAAGCAGCAAGAACACTCGATTGGGTTATTATTATAAAGAGCTAATTTTACGTTCACAAATACTCTTAAACTGGATCAAAAATAGAGGCAGCATTCACAGACTGCTTGAATATTTGCTTAGTCAAATATATAAACAAGTGGTGGATTTTCCACTGGTGACATCGCAATCCTATGAAGAGATATTGTCAACGATCAATGGGCCTGCTTTATGTATTCTCGATCATCCTAACCAACGAAATATTCTTGATGTCAATTTGGAGAGGGACATACCCACTATAATTTGCCCTCAAAATATAGAATCTCTGGATACCCATTCTCTATCATTTGGAAATTCATCCAGTAAGATATTATATATTACGTCTCTAACGAATGAGCTGCAATTCATGTCAGAATGCAGTTCGCGCTTATGCATCTCCAAAGTTGAAACTAGCCTCTTGCAAGGTTTAGGAATGCCCACTAGTTATTATCCTTATATACCCGTAGGAGATATTCGCCGAAGATTGACTGATGTAAGAGAAAAGAGAACATTAGGCGATATTTCTTCTAATCTGTTTTTGATGATGGGATCCACTATCCACCATACGACAAAAGCCAGTTTTGTTTGGTTCTTGAATCAAGCTAGAGAGATGGGTCTGCCGGCAGGCGTGAATGTCATAGTCGGTGGTAAAGGAACCGAAGATTTGTTAGAAGAAGGGGAGCATATTCAAGGAGTAGAAATTCGTGGATGGATCAATCAGAATGAATTAGATATCCTACTAGAACAAGTTAGGGCGGTCATCATCCCTCAATATTTTGGATTTGGCGCTATCACGAGATTACCTGAATTTTCCTTTGCAAATATCCCAACAATTGTTTCTTATCATCCAACTTTTGCTTATGATCCTTTTCCAGGAGTTTGCCCGGTAAAACAAGATTGGGAGGCGTGGTATTCCACGATTGAGCGTTTTTCTAGAGAGCCAGTTGAAAAATCAGATTTCACTTTTGAGAGTTGGGAAGCAAATCAACCCAGACCCCTCGCAGATGCAATCAATAAATATCGATAAAATACCTAAGTGGTTTTCTCGCAAAATCCCTTGCTTCCAGTCATTCTTTATGCTATGGGAGAAGCAGGATCAATTGTAACGTTTTGCTCTTAAACCCTGTTTCTCAGAATTGTACATTATGCGCTGCCCAACCCTGGCTGAACTACCTCCACCTCCGACTGATAAAATTGGCTGGCCTTGGACGCGAGAATCCCCCCGTCTTACTGATATCACACAAAAAGATTGCGCCTGGCCAAGCATTAGCGTAGTTACACCCTCTTACAATCAAGGCCAATTCATCGAAGAGACTATCCGCTCAGTGCTGCTACAAGGATATCCGCATTTAGAATTCATTATCATAGATGGTGGTAGTAAGGATGGTAGCCAAGCGATAATTAAAAAATATGAGCCCTGGTTGACGTATTGGGTTAGTGAGGCGGATAATGGCCAGAGTCATGCAATTAATAAAGGGATGAACAAGGCGCAAGGAGATTTGGTCGCCTGGTTAAATAGCGACGACATCTACTTGTCTAATGCGCTGCAACATATTGGGAATGCCTGGAGAGGGGATAGCTCTCAGTGTTTGGTTGGCTCGTGCCTGTATACGGATGCGGATGGACGTCCGGGAAAACTTCATCGCGGGTTTGTCCCAGATTTCGAGACTTTAGTTTCGAGAGAGAGATATCTTTGTCAACCGGCAGTATTCATCCCCAAGCAAATGTGGTTGTCTCAAAATGGCGTGGAGGAAGACTTGCACTTTGCGTTGGATCTCGATTTATGGCTTCGTTTTCTGCTTTCAGGATGTCATTTCAGAGTTTTGGATTTTCCCATTGCCACATATCGTCTATATGATGAATCTAAATCTATTCAATCCTTCATGGATCACCATCAAGAAGCTTATGACGTTTGTTTTAAATATCTTAAAGTACGGCAACACTCCGAATCTCTTGCAGAAAAACGTCTGCTGAGAAGATATGGGCAATATTTATGTCGAAAGGCTCTCTGGCTTGTACAAAGAGGGGATCATAAAAATGCTATTAGTGCGTTAGTAAAAAGTTTGCGGATAGAGCCCAAAGTATTGGTGTCACAGACTTTCCGCTCAACAGCTATTCGCTTGCTTGTTCCCAGTTATAAGAGAAGCAGTACTCGGCTAGTAGGATAGATTACATCAAAAAAGAGCTTTTCAATTCAAAAAAAGCTTCAAGAGATGGTTTATAACAAATTTATCGGAAGGAAGCCTGTGCAAGCAGCCCCAGATAACACAGTTCGCAATATTGAACATTTTGATGAAAAATACATTCATCTAGAAGTCGATAGTATTGTCCAAACGATCCAGAATAAAGGATCATTTCTAGAAGAGGCAACCAAAACTGATACGAGTTGGTACGGAATGTATCAAGGCAATTTTGCGAGCCGCTTGAAGGGAAAGAAAGTGCTCGAACTTGGATGTGGCGATGGCATAAATTCCCTCATCATGGCTGCATTGGGTGCGGAGGTTGTGGCCAACGATATCTCCCCGGTTAGCGAAAAGGTCATTAGGGAAGCCGCACTAGAGTTGAACCTCGATAATATTCAAACGATATCAGGTTCGATAACTGAGGTGAGATTTGAGTCAGCCTCCTTCGACTTTGTCTTAGGAAAGGCTTTTTTACATCATCTCACTCATGCGATGGAAGATAACGTTCTTATGCAGACATCGAGAATCCTCAAACCTGATGGTGAAGGGAGATTCTTTGAACCCGCTGTGAATAGCCAGGTTCTTGATTTTTTGCGCTGGATAACCCCGGTTCCCGGTCGCCCTTCGATGCTAGCTAAGAGTGCTTTTGAGAAATACAGGAATTTGGACCCTCATCCTCATCGCAACAACAGTTCAGAACACTTTATAAGGGTGGGGAAAAAATATTTTCAAAATGTACAGATTTATCCTGTAGGGTCCATCGAGCGCTTATGTAGATTGTTGCCCCAGGGCCAATTAAGAAAAAGATTCAGACGCCTGGCTCATAGGATGGATGAAAAATTGCCTAAGGCAATTAGGTACAAAGCTGCTCGTTCTCAACTCATCGTATTATCTCTACCAATCAAATAAGTCAACAGATTACAAAGCTGCTTTAGCAATCCTTTCAGGCACACTTCGCTTAGTGTTCATACGGTTTCTCTGGCTCTCAAAGAAAAGGAAATGAACGTGCTTCGATATGCATAAACCTAAAATTGAGGCATTTTTACGAGATCGTTGGGACAGACGCGCACAGGAAAACCCTATGCACTATATCGCTGCAGATCGCAATGATTGGTCAGAAGCAGAGTTCCTGGCCAGCGGTGAGCAGATGATAGCTGAACATGTCGATCCAATTTTGCCACTACTTCCCAAACCTGCTGTTGAGTGCGTGACCCTTGAAATTGGCTGCGGCCTTGGGCGTCTGGCTCGCTCCATGGCGGATCGTTTTTTCCAAGTTAATGCTATCGATATATCTCCTCAAATGATTGACCAGGCCAAAGAGTTTTCGCCACCGGTGCCCTCAAATATCACATTCCAGGTTTGTGATGGCACTGGTTTGATCCCAGTACCTACTAAGAATATTGATTTTGTTTTCTCATTCATCGTCTTTCAACATATCCCTCGTATCAGTATAATTCGCACTTATTTCTCGGAAATGAATCGGGTTTTAGTACCTGGGGGGATAGCTTTAGTGCAAATCAACACTCATCTACGCAGATTCAGGGAAAGATTGCATTTCGGCATTGTCCCGAGCAACAAAGTGCCACTGATAAAAAGGAAAATAAAATTGAAGCTAGATCCCCATAGCGCCATGGGGATAGTCCTCAAGCCTGCTCTTTGTCAACAACTTGCCAGGAAAAATGCTTTTCAAATTGTGGCAATAACAGGCTCAGGCACCCAATACACCTGGCTGACCCTGCGCAAATTATCGTGAAGATTGGCATATTCAGCAACTCTGAGAGCATAAATCAGGGTGGCGGTGTTACTTATATCCTTGGTATTGCTTCAGCTCTTGCCCAGGAAAATGAGGTGGACCTTTTCTTCCAAAAAGCTGTTGAACCTGCTTCGATATCAAATCTGCTACCTGATTACGGCAAGTTGCCAAAGATTCGCCAGGAACCATTCTGGCCGAATATCCGGTTGGTTGGTGAGTTGAGGCGAGCATTCTATGATCGTAATTATGAGACCATCATTATCCAATCTCCCTATACCCCCCGCCTCTCTCTAGCGGTCAAGTCATATCTGGTTTGCGAGTTCCCCTTTACAGAAAGGCCCGCATGGGATGATCGGGTTCGGTTAATGTCTTTCAATCAGATCGTCGCCAACTCGAAATACACGGCGCATTGGATCAAGCGTCGTTGGGGAAAAGATGCAAATGTTCTACACCCTCCTGTTGTACCTATAGCTCCGCTAGACAAAAAGCCCATCATCCTGGGGGTAGGCCGGTTTGTAGACGGTGGACGTTCAAAACGACAATTAGAACTTGTCGAGATGTTTCGGCAACTGTGCAAGAAGGGTTTGACTGGCTGGGAATTGCATCTGGCTGGCTTTGGACAGAGTGAGCAATATGTCTCTCGGGTCAAAGAAGCCTGCCATGGATTGCCTGTTCACCTGCACTTGAATAGCACTAGAGGGGCATTGGAAAAGCTCTATGGGGAGGCGGCAATCTTTTGGCATGCTGTTGGAGCTGGAATCGACCCAGAAGAGCAGCCTCAGCGCATGGAGCATTTCGGCATTGCCACGGTTGAGGCGATGAGCGCTGGCTGTGTACCTGTGGTTATAAACAGAGGTGGGCAAACTGAAATTGTGTCTGACTCGGGCGCGGGTTTATTGTGGGAAACCTTCGATGAGTGCGTAGAACTGACTTGGGGAATCGCCAACGACAGCGCGAAAATGGCCCAGTATTCTGAACAAGCGATTGCAAGAGCTGATCGCTTCACGTATGCACATTTCCGGGATCAGGTACGTCGATTATTCGAAATCGAGCCTATCTTTTCGTGAATATCCTTATCGTTTCTTACCACTTTTATAACAGCGCAGCCGAAGGCTTGGCTACCGCCAGAATAGCCCGTAGTTTGGTCGACTATGGACATAAGGTAGTGGTAATCACTTCCGAACTAAACCGGTTTAGAAGTGCCAAGATCGAGATTACATCTGGTCCACTCAAGGGGATAAAGATCTATCGGGCAAGCTTTGAGCAATCCAGTACTCCACAATGGTGGAAATGGATTGATAAAGTAAAGAATAGTAGCTGGTTGCTGGGCAGATTGTCGGTTTTACCCAATGTAATTTATGGTTGCAGGATAGAAGAATGGGCTTGGGTGAAGAACGTAGTCGCATGTGCTGGAAAAGCCTGGGCAGAATCAGGCCCTTTTGATCTGATGCACACCCGTTTGAATCATGCTGTTAGCCATTATGCTGGTATGGAGATCGTTCGCAAAAAACCAGGATTAGCCTGGTGTGCGTATTTCAGCGACCCTTATCCTCATCACCTCTATCCACCCCCCTATACTTCCAAAGTAGGAAGTATTTCCAGAATTACATTGGAAAGGAAAACAAACAGAATCTTTCAACGTGCGGGGAGCATTATTTTTCCTGCCAGGCGATTGCGAGACTTTCTATTGACCGGGAAGTGGGAACGATTTAAAAGCAAATCATTTATCGCGCCCCACTTGAAAAACATTTGGCAACCGCCGCCTGCTCCCAAGCGAGGCGCTAGCTTCATCATTCGACATGCAGGTTTCTTGATGCGGGAACGAAAAGTCGAGCCTCTATTTCAAGGGATCAGGGAGTTTTTGATTCGTTACCCTGCAGCCAGGGATTCCTTCCGCGTGGATTTTGCTGGACGCTATCCCAAGAATGAATTACCTGAACCTCCCCAGGATCTTCGAGAAGTGATCAGTTTTTCTGGTTACAAACGCCCAGATGAATTGTCGGAATGGTTGCTAGGCGCAGATGCATTTTTACTCGTAGAAGCCAAGCTGACCGAAGGGATCTTCTTCCCAACCAAGTTTGCTGAATACATAGGAAGAATGAGACCGACTCTAGCCCTCAGCCCCAAGACCGGCGAGATCGCAGATACCTTAAAAGAAGGCGGCGGAATCCTGGTCGAGCCTGAAGACGTCGAGGGCATTCGAGATGCTCTGGTTAGTTTGTTTACTGCCTGGCAAGAGAATCGTCTGGATGAGTATTTCCCTACCGAAAGCACGATCAAAAAAGTTTCCCCGGAATACGTAATCCCCATCTACGAAAGCGCCTTCGAGCATGCGGTTCAGAAAGTCGAACAGAGGCGGAGTGGATGAAGTATTTGTTATTGATCCCTGATGGTGTGGGAATCCGCAACTTTCTGTGTACCTCCGTCATTGATTATCTATTGGCTGAAGGAGAAGTGATCGTTTGGCACCAGTTGCCGGAATCCTGCCTTGATCCTTACAAAGATAAATGGGATCGCGCAGTGCATTGGGAGCGATTGCCAAGTTTTCGTGAAGGCTTGATGGAGCGAATTCTGCGGCAAGCCAAGATTTACGCGCAGCTTTATTGGCGCGCCAAAGGCCACGCTCGCAGCTCGATGATTTCCTTCCGCCGTCCGCATGGCCGCATTTTAAGCCGGTTGATTGACTGGTTCGCTAAAGGGTTAGGAATTCTGCTGGGGAATCAGCTTGGCACGATCTGGTTGGACAGACAACATGCCAGGTTCACGCTTCGAGCGAGCTATATGAGACCGTTCGAGCAGTTTCTGGAAGACCACCAACCTGCGGTTGTATTTTGCACCCATCAACGAGCCAGCATAGCGGTACCGGCGATGCTGGCTGCTCGAGAATTGAATATCCCCACCGCTACATTCGTTTATTCCTGGGATAATCTACCCAAAGGGCGCATGGCTGTACATGCCGATCATTTCCTGGTATGGAGTGATCTGATGGAATCTGAGTTGCGCCAATTTTATCCAGAAGTTTCACCTGAGGCGATCCATATAGTCGGGACGCCTCAATTCGAGCACTACTGCAACCCAGAACTGGTGGTGTCCAGGGGTGAATTTCTGAAAGATCTTGGCTTGAAACCCGATCGTCTCGTCGTCTGTTTTTCAGGGAATGATCAATCTACCTCTCCAAATGATCCCTATTACCTGGCAGATTTAGCGGAAGCGATGCGGGTGTATCCAGAAAGTGAGCGCCCACAAATCCTTTTTCGACGCTGCCCCGTCGATCTCAGCGGGCGCTACCAGTGGGTATTGGATCGATTCCCCGAAATCATCATTTCAGATCCGCTTTGGTTTACGACTGAGTCGGGCAATTGGACTCAAATAATCCCCTCCATGGAAGACGTGAAGCTGTTAGTCAATATCGTTATCCATTGCGATATGGTTGTAAATCTTGGATCCACCATGGCCATGGATTTCGCTATATTCGACAAACCGGGGATTTTCCTGAATTACGATCCCGTAAATGGCGCGCATGAGTCTTGGGTAGAGCGCATTTATCAGTTACCCCATTTCATGACTGTCCATGAATTGCAACCGGTTTATTGGGCCCACTCTGTTGATGAATTGGGGGCTGTAATTCAGAATGCGCTTGCCGATTCATCGGACAAGGCTTTTGCCAGGCGCAAGTGGCTACACACCATTGTTCAACATCCCTTGGAGAATGCCAGCCAACGATGCTTTCAGGCCCTACACCAGATTGCTGCATGATGCAAGATAACGCTCAAATCCCTAGATGGTTGGCGGTTATTTGGCTTCATGCAGATTGGCTGCGCTGGCGAGTTTATCGAACTTCGATAGCAACAAAATTCCGTAATCGATTTGATATCTCACCACCTGCTATCCGTCGACCATTGTTCCTGGTCGGTACAGTTCGCAGTGGGACTACCTTCATCGCTGAGATTTTGGGCGCGCACCCCTGCGTTCAGTATGCTGGTTTCGAGTTATCCGCAGAGTGGATGTCTCTCTCCGATATGGAAATTGCCGGTCCTGGATTACCCGCTGCTGAATGTGCACCACTGTGGGGAAATGCAGCAACTCCAGAAGTGCAGGGAGATATTCAGCGAGGTTTTTCGGAAATCCATCTGCGTAAGGGAGGCTGGCGATTCAGCCGAATGCTGAACAAGAACCCTCACTTGTGGAACAAATTGTCCTTTATCCGGGGGGTTTTCCCTGATGCTGGCTTGATCATCACCAGCAGGGATATCCGCAGCACCGTAGCCAGCACCAAAATGCTATGGATCAAGATGGAGAAAGAAATGGGGGTTCGTCATTTATTGCCCTCTGACCGGGCCTATTGCTGGAGTTGTCATCTCATGGCCGATAAAGACCCTATTTACAAAGCAGGCTATCGTCCAGGAACGGATATTTGGGCATTAGCAGATTACTGGCTGCGAACCTATGAGATGATCGCCAAACATGCCGCTGCTTTCGACGCGGCCGTTTTGGTTCGTCAACGCGACCTGGTTGCAAATCCCAAAGCAGAATTGATGAAGGTGCAAAAGGTTCTGGGCTTGCCGCTCATGGATTATCCACTGCCTGTCGAAATTAAACCTAATCGCAACAGGCGTTGGCGGGATCTATTGGACAACGATGAAAAACATACCCTGGAAAAGTTCATCGAAGTCAACCGCCAGCGTATCGAATCGTTGCCTCTTGCAGATACAACACTGTGAATGAATCGAGGCGCAGTTTCCCTGTGAAAGAAACCAAACATTGGTTCTTAGTGCCATCGATGCATGACCCCTTTTATGTCTGTGGTGGCCTGCAGATATTTTTGCGCATGCAGGACCTTGTTGGCAAACTGCGGCCTACAGAAATCATCACCTACCGCCACCGTGAAGACCAATACCGTTACCTGGATGATGTTCATCCAGATGAGTTGGCTGTGGGTACGCTCTGGGTAACCTGGCAATCGCACATCATAGAATTGGAGAAAAGGCTGTCGGCCCACTCCAATGTAGTCCTTTATGCACAAGCCGAAGATTTCGGTAGGGATCACGGCCAGATCACGCCAATCCAATGGCCGATTGTTTGTTTGAGCAGGTATATTGCGGCAGATTACTCGGTTCGCGATCCAGGTCGTTTGGTGTTGTATCTTGGGACAGCTGCCCATTCAGGCGCGCAGAATTTAAGCCTCGAACGTGATCTGGATGTGCTGGTTCACAAGCGCAAGAGCGTCCCTTATCTTTTCCAGGAATTGGTGCCTGCACTTCAAAAAGAGTTGAATGTCGAGATTGTCGACCGTTTTCTAGAACAAGCAGATTATTTTCGGTTATTGAACCGCACCAAGACATATCTTTACTGGTTTCACGGCACCAATTGGGGGACCTTCGAAGGTTTTGGAATGCAGCCCTTGGAGGCAATTCTTTGTGGTGCGATGCCAGTCTCCAATTTTTATGGGGGCCTGTCTGATTATCTTGAAGCTCCTTACAATTGCAAAAAAATCGGTGTGCATTCATTAGCATATGACGTTGCTCAAATCCATGAGGCGGTTTTACTACATGATGGCCACAACCCAGATGAAGGTCGCCTGCGTCATTTCTATGGCGAAGAGCTATTTGTGAAACGCTTTCTGAAAGTCGAAGATGAATTGAGATTTTATTTTGCGCATTATGAGCATAGTCCTGCCGGAAAGTTCACGTTGACCAAGCCAAAAGCTCCCTTATTACGTCGCCCGTATATCTGGCTGCATCAAAAGTTCTGGAGGACTTATAAACGATTAAAGGGGATCACACCGCATTGACGGTTTCAGATAGCGCATTTAGAAAGGCTATGCGCACTTGGCTACGCAACTCCCTGCACAAAAAAGGAAATCCTATTCAAGTTGAGGAGTTGAAGCAACCGGCAGTAGTTTTTGCACCTCACCAGGATGATGAAACCCTGGGTTGCGGTGGCACGATCATTCGGAAAAAGCAAGCCGGGTCGAAGATTACTCTGGTGTTTATGACCGATGGCAGTTCTTCACATGCAGGATTAATCCCTCCACAAACCTTTCGTGAAATGAGAAGAAGAGAGGCGATTGCCGCTTCAAAAGAGCTGGGCGTTGATGAGAGCGATATCATCTTTCTGGATTATCAGGACGGTTGTCTTAGCCAGGTTTTTGAGAAAGCTGCACAAGATGTGTTGCAGATCATGAAAGAGTTGAAGCCACACCAGGTATTCATACCATATAAGCATGATGCCCAAACAGATCATCGAGCAACTCATCAAACGGTAGAAAATGCTTTGAAAGAATACCGCTCAAAGGTGACCATACTGGAATATCCAGTCTGGTTTTGGAACATCTGGCCCTGGACACAGGTAAAGGCAGGCAGCATTCGGTCGATTCCCAGATTGATTTGGAAGAGTCTGATCTCGATGCGACGGCTATATAGGGACATGCGCAGTTTTGTGAGTGTGAATAGCGTAATAGATCAAAAAATGCGCGCTTTGGCTCAACATCGTTCGCAAATGACGCGCCTGGGAAATGACCCGCAGTGGAAGATCATTGCTGATCTGTCTCAAGGAGAGTTCTTAGATTGCTTCCTCCAGAAAGAAGAAGTTTTTCATAAGTATATGTCAATATAGGGAGACTCTTTCGAAATAATTCCCTTGACAATTTCACGCTACAGACGAGAAGCCCGAAAATAGGGGGTTACGGGGGTGCGGAGCACCCCCGTAACCCCCTATTTTCGGAAGTTCTTGCGAATGCGACATTGTCGAATATCTGTCATTTTATGTGCGGAATTTTTGGTTCGATTGGTAAAGAATTAGAGCCCCGGCGCTTGCGCCTGGCATTAGAATCTATCCGGCATCGTGGCCCTGATGATTGGGGCGTTTGGCAGGGCAACTGGGATGGCAGCGAGCAGCAACGCTTAATGCCCGAGCTATCTTGCGCTGCTTGGTCACGTCCCAATTTGAGCGATGATCTGTGGGGTTCTCTGACACCAGCGCCAATCACGCTGGGGCATGCGCGCTTAACGATTCTAGATTTATCTCGCGATAGTCACCAACCGATGGTGTTTGAAGAGTCAGGGGCACCTGTCGTACTGGTTTTCAACGGCGAGATCTATAATTTTATTGAATTGCGGGAAGAGCTTCGCAGGGCAGGATACAGCTTTCAAAGCACTGGCGACTCAGAAGTCCTCTTGAAAAGTTATTTGGCTTGGGGTCCATCTTGTGTGAATCGCTTCAATGGATTTTTCGCTTTTGCGATCTGGGATGGGCGGAAAAAGCGACTTTTCGCCGCGCGTGACCGCCTGGGCCAGAAACCTTTTTATTTTCATCAGGCGACCAACAATACCTTTATTTTTGCTTCAGAAATAAAAGCATTCTGGCATCTAGGCATCATCAAGCCACAGATCTCGATGGGGGTAGCAACACGATATCTGGGCCTGGGATCTTTGCCTGTGGAATCGGAATCCTTTTTTGAGGGGATCAGACAGTTGCCGTCCGGCAGCACACTTCACTGGGAGCCAGGGAAAATCCAACCAATCATCAAGAAATATTGGCAGCCAACCGGCACTTTTGAAAATCAACCTGAAAATGCTGCCCAATTGTTCCGCAAAAGGTTGATTGATTCTGTACGGCTGCGATATCGCTCTGATGTGCCAGTCGGTATTTGCTTGAGCGGGGGGGTTGATTCGAGCAATCTGTTAGCAGCCAGTTCGCGTGTATTGGACGATATTGGACAGGGTGAGCTCTACGCTTTTTCTGCTATCCACCCCAAGGAAAGATGGAACGAATCAAGCGATGTAATGCATATAATGGAGGGCTTTCCAACTGTACAGGCATATTACCTGGATACAGCAGATGGGGCGACATACCAGGATTTTCTATCGTTTTTACAATTGCACGATGAACCGATTTCCAGTGATGGGATTTTCAACCAGTACCGCTTTATGCAGCAGGTCAACCAATATGGCATGAAAGTCATGCTCAGCGGTCAAGGCGCTGATGAATTGTTCCTGGGATATCCCTGGTATATCCGTCATTATGTCCAATATTTGCTGAGGCATTTTCAATTGCCACTTGTGTGGGATTGGATTCAGGAATTGCGCAAACGGTCGAATAAGAGCTGGTATGCCTTAGTGCGAGGATTTGCCAGCAGCTATTCCCTCAAGCGGACATTATCCTATAAAAGGGCTGAAACCACTGCTTGGATGCATCCGCAAGTCTGGGATGCGCATTGTCAGGGAGTATTTCAGCGCGAATTGAAGATGATCCGAGACTGGACAGGTTATCATTCAAAGCAGATATTCGCCAACAGCTTGTTGGGATTGCTGAAGGATGAAGATCGCAATTCTATGACTCATGGTATCGAAACACGCCTTCCCTATTTGGATCACCGGTTGGTTGAGTGGGCGTTAACGATTTCCCCCGAACTAAATTTTCGGCATGGGGCAACGAAACATTTGGTGCGCTCTGCATTTGTTGAAGAACTCCCGGAGGCGGTAGTGTTTTCCAAAAAGAAAACCGGATTTTATGTGCCGTACGTGGGACAATGGCATGAATATCACGAACATTTAAAATCCGAACTGATCCATTCGCAAGATATTGGCGACATCATCGATGCTCAAGCATTTAGGGATCGCATGCAATCTGGACAGGTGGATGACCATTTGTTGTGGCGAGTGTTCAATCTGGCCTTTGCCCTCAAAAATGCAACAGAATTATGGCAGCAAAGCATATAATTATCGTCGCCTACGCAATCGCGCCGGGGCCAGGGGGCCCTGAAGGGCATGTCAATGCGCGTTTCTTGCAAGCCCTGGCAAATTTCTGGCCGGCAGGCGTTTCGGTGATTACGGCGGGGGGTAGCCCTACGAATGATAGAGGCGTACTGCTGGCCGAATTGCCAGGCTGGCGATACCATTCCTTGGGGGAGACGGGTGCTGATAGCATACGCGCTACATGGCTCTCAAAATTTGCCGCCTGGAGTCTGACCCAGATCAGAGATCGTAAATCCGGGCGGTTTTTAGCGAAGACATTCAACCGAATTATCTATTGGCTGACTGGGAGTGGTCTAAAAATGACTGCCTGGCAGTATACCGCCAGGCGAACTCTGCAAAAAGAACTCCAGGCTCATCCTGAGGCCATTGTATATTCGCGCGCCTTGCCCTTTGAATCCATCATTGCGGTTGCTGGTATAAGAAAAAAACACTCCTTTGCATGGTTTGTGAATATCAACGACCCACTGCCGCCAGATGTTTGGGGCGGTTTGTATCAGACCGAACGATGGCGCAATGCGCGCGTGAGAGCAACTTTCAAAAAAATATTGCCAAGGATTGATGCTTTCACGTTCCCAAGTCGGCGTTTGCGTGATTTAGAAGTGGCAGCTTTCCCTGACTTGCAGAATGTTCCGCGAGTCATATTGCCCCACCTGACAAATCGAGTCCCAAATTCGCAAAGGTTGGGTGATCCTTCCAACGATAAAGGAAATGAGTTACAGATCGCATTTGCGGGGACGTTGCGCAAGAAACGCCTGCATTGGGAATTAGCAATGGCATTAGAGGATTTCGTTAGCGAATCACTGCAGCTTGCAAAGGATCTCAGAATCATTTTTCATCTGGCGAGGCCAAATCCATTCGCCGAGGAGTTTATTCGATCTTTGCCAATACATACCGAAGTTACCCTGGGGTATTTCGATGATCAACTTGATCGCCAATTGGTGAGAGCCGATGTATTGTTGGATCTGGAAGCTGAAGAGGACAAACCGCTTTCTCTCACAAAAGTTGTCAACTACCTGGGTTATCAAAAACCAATCTGGGCAATTTGCATGCCGAATGGAACCACATGGGAATTAGTTCAAAAGCATAATTGTGGATATCTTTCGCCATTGGGGGATCGTGAGGCAATATTATCAACCCTACAAACGATCTATCGCGATTGGCTTCAGGAAAATCTCAAACAAAGAATCCCCAACCCGGAAGTGCTCGAGCGGTTTGGGCCTGAAGCTCAAATTGAAGATCTACTTGCACTATCTGCATATCTTGGAGATAAAGGCGTTGAGAGTGAACAGGCAAGAGCACTGCCTCTAAAGGATTGGCCCTGATGAACATTGCCGTCTTCGGCTGGTACCACCACCAAAACGCCGGAGATGACCGCATCCAGCAGTGTCTGACCCGCTGGCTGGATGGCCACACTCTGGCCTTTTTGCCCGCCGGGCGACCACCGCCAATTCATCTGTTGCGCACCTATGATGCAGTCATCCTGGGCGGCGGAGGGATCATCATGAAACGAGGGGGCATGTTCAAAAACATGGCGCGCTGGGTGCGCATGGCAGGCATCCCAGCCGCGCTTGTTTCCGTCAGTGTAGAGAATATTGCGCCGGATTTGCGCGCTGAATTACGCGAATTCATGGATGTGTGCTGTTTGGCCTGGTTTCGCGATCAAGGGTCTTTAGACGCAGTGGGGGATCATCCGCGTGCCTTCGTAGCGCCGGATATCACCTGGCTCTACCCCTATGAAGTTGTGCAGCCGAAACCCCAGGGGTTGGCGGTTTGCCTGCGAAAGCAGCGTGAACTCCCCCAAACAGAGTGGCGAAATGCTTTGTTGGCGCTTGGACAACCCCTCCACCCCTGGCCTTTCTATTTCGAGAATGGAGGTGATGCAAGGGTGCTAAGAGAGATGTTTCCAGACTCTCGAGTACCGAGGGAGTTTTCGCTGCTTCCCCCCCAACAAGCCTCGGCGGTGATCAGCGGACGGTTCCATGGCCTGATTTTCGCCTTACAAATGGGATTGCCAGTGATCACGATCAGCAGCCGGCCCAAGGTCAAGCGCTTTTTAGCCGAGAATGGATTGGAGCACTGGCGTGTCTCAGAAGATACCCCTGAAGCGTTACCCACGCTATGGCCTGAATTCATGGCTTCCCAAAACCAATTACGCCAGAAGTCACTGGCTTTGCGGGAGAAATTCTACGCCCAGATTAGAAATGATGCCGATGAAACCAAAGAAAAGCTGTTATCAGCCGCCGCCGCGCTGCCGCCCGCCTCGCGACGGTTAGGAAATCGCATTCGCAGTCTCCTGGATCTGGGTTCCTACTTCTAAATGCATATTGCTTTCTTGACGACCGAATATCCTCCGCTGCCATCCGGTGGGATAGGCACCAGCATCCGCAACCTGGCTCACGCTTATGTACAAATGGGACATAGAGTCTCGGTGATCGGCTGGGGGCCTCTGGATGAGTTCGAGGATCTTGGCGTTCATGTGCGCTTCTTAGGGGAAACGAGCCTGCCAAAGTTGGGTTGGTATCTCAATCGTCGCCAGGCGCAAGTTGAGTTGAACCGTCTGGTAAGCGATGAGGGGCTGGATATCATCGAAGCCCACGATTGGACTGGGGTTTCAGCCGGCATGCGCCTCGACTGCCCGCTGGTGATCCGCTGCCATGGCACGGCCACGTACTTCGCCCATCTGCTGAATGAACGGGTTCGGCCCAGCGTACGCTGGGCCGAGAGATTGGCCCTTCATAGCGCGGATAGTATCGCCGCTGTGAGTAGGTTTGCCGCCGATACCTCCCGCAGCCTATTTAACCTGGATCAACCAATTGGCGTCATTCACAATGGAATCGATACAGAGAAATTTCAACCCTCGTCCTCGGATCAGGTCGAGCCAAACACGCTCCTGTACCTGGGAACGTTAGTACGCAAGAAAGGTGTATTGGATTTAGCGCAGATCTTCTCAAAGGTTGTTGAGGAACATCCCGGAGCGCGCTTTTACCTCGTTGGGCGCGATGCAGCAGATTCGTTTACGGGCGCGCCGTCCACGTGGAGGCTTTGCCAGGAGTTACTCACCCCTCGTGCCCGTGAGCGCACTACATATTACGGAGTGCAGCCCTACGAACGGGTAGCAGATTTCATCCAACGAGCGGCGGTATGTGTTTTCCCCTCTTATGCGGAGGCTTTTCCACTCACCTGGCTGGAAACTATGGCCTGCGCCAAAGCAGTGGTGGCTTACGATATCGGTTGGGCTGAAGAAGTCATTCAAGATGGTCTCAGTGGAAGGCTGATCGAACTAGGGCATCATGCGGCATTTGCAGATGCCCTTCTCGACCTCTTGTCCAATCCTGCCAAGCAGGAATCCTTGGGTTGGGCGGCGATGCAGCGTATCAGGAGCAATTTTTCCTCAGAAATTGTAGCCCAAAAAAACATGGCCTGGTATCGAGAAGTTTTGGGTAATGTATCGATGGAGAGTTAGATTGCTCTCCCTGGTCATCTGTACTTACCAACGCCCCCAGCCTATTCAACATCTTCTCCAGGCAATTGCCGAGGGGGATAGACCACCTAATGAGACGCTGATTGTCGATGGATCTGAAGGTTTTGAGACTCAAGCAGTAGTTGTTGAGCATGCGCAGAGTGGGGATATTCCCAATTTATCCTACCTGCGCGTGCCGCCAGAACAGCGTGGATTGACCCGCCAGCGCAATTATGGTATTGCGCGCGCCAGGGAGGATATCATCGCCTTTTTAGACGATGACACCATCCCGAGCCCGGATTATTTCACCCAGGTGCTGGCATGTTTCGAGCGCCATCGAGAAGCCATAGGCGTTGGAGGCTATATTACCAACGAGGTGCAATGGCAACATAAAGGTGCCCAATTCAAGGCTGGACTCTCAAATTTCCAATTTGGCAATTGGGTTCGATGCGAAGATTATCGTTGGAGACTGCGGCGAGTTCTGGGATTGGTCAGCACCCTACCGCCGGGATGGGTGCCCCCGTTCAGCCATGGCCGTTCGGTAGGCTTCCTTCCGCCGGATGGTAAAGATTATCAAGTTGAATTTTTCTTCGGAGGTGCCTCAGCCTGGCGCAGAGGTGTGTTCGAGCAAAACCAGTTTTCAAATTATTTCGAAGGGTATGGCCTCTATGAAGATCTGGATTTTTGCCTGCGTGCATCTCGCCATGGTCCGCTTTTTCTGAGCACCAGAGCATGTCTTGAGCATCACCACGCATCTTCTGGTCGGCCCGATTATTATCATTATGGCAAGATGGTAGTGCGCAACGGCTGGTATGTCTGGCGTCAGCGCTGGCCTGACCCAACCTGGCCGGACCGGACCCGATGGTGGGCGATAACGATTCTGCTCACCTTAGCCCGCGTGGGTGATTCATTCCGCAGTAAACAAGGTGCCTTCTCTGAAGCTTTGGGGCGCACCAAAGCGATGTTCTCCCTCATATGGGATAAACCAAGATGATTGCAGGAACGCCATTGATCATTCTATTAAAGATAAAAGGCGAACAGATCATTGCGCTGGAGGAATGCAGAAATGGGCATCATGAAAGGGTTTCTCCCCAATCTGCAGTTGCATCCCAGGAATTCCTTCGATTAATCGAAGCATTCCCCGACGCCGCCATAGTCTGGTATGACATCCGCATCGAGCCCTATATTGGCGAGATATCCTCCTGGCCGACACATATCCAGCATCCTTTAGAAGTACTTCATCTGAGTACTTTCCAAGGCTGCGATCGCATGGCAGCTTCTCTGGGTTTCGTTGATTTCGATTCGCCATTTCTCCTACCCGGGCCGACCGATCGACGCTATGTGACCTGGTTGATTTCTCCTTTAGCCGGCGTAGGCATGGCGAAAACGTTCAGGGTCATGGGTTACGAGTCTATCGCGAAGAGTTTTGGGGCCTCGTTGTTCGACTTTGGCAAGCGGGGGGCTAAATGGGGACTGTGTCCATATTCTGAACCGGCGCTACTAAAGACGCCCATACCGGAAAGTGTTGCTAAAAATCTGAGAAAACCATTGTCATTAGGCAAATTGGCCATTCTCATCCGACGCCTGTACGGGCGCAGATGGCTGGCCTACTGGACGCTTGCGCAACTACTTTTCCACCGCCGAATTCCCTTGCTGGCCGCATCCCGGGCCTGGTTTCACCGGCAACCGCCTATGGTTGACGAAGCTGCCCTGCAATCATTGCACCCTCCACTGCCAGAAATCATTGATGAACCCAATACGGTTGATGTGATCATTCCCACGTTGGGACGCCCTCAGCACGCCCTGAATGTTTTACTCGATCTGGCTGCCCAGTCTTTCCCCCCCCATCGGGTGACCTTGATCGAGCAAAATCCAGACAGCGAATTTTCTGATCTGTTGCAGCAGGCCATGGATAAAGCATGGCCGTTTGAAATTCGCCACCATACTGTCTCTTGGGTTGGCACTTGCCGGGCGCGCAATCTTGGGCTTAGCGAAACAGATGCTGATTGGGTGTTATTCTTGGATGACGATGTGCGCCTGGAAACGAATTTCTTGATAATCCTGATCAAGGTTGCAGTTAGCTACCATGTTGATGCCGTGCACGCTGCCGTCTATCGAACTGGTCAAAATGTTGAGCAGCTCATCTCTCATCGATTTCCAAGGCTATGGCCCAGATTTGGAACTTGTGCGGCAATCGTTTCTGGAGGTAGTGCGCGCACCTTAGGGGGATTTGATGAACGTCTGGAAGGAGGTTTTGGTGAAGATTATGAATATGGTGTTCGCCTCCGGTTGAATGGTGCTAATGTGATCTATGCGCCTGAAAATCTAGTATTGCATCTCAAAGCATCTGCAGGAGGGTTTCGACATAAATACCCCCACATTTGGCAAGATGCCAGGGTCCAGCCAAGACCATCTCCAACTGTTCTTTATTCACGCAGCAAATTTGGTACTGACGCGATGCAAGATGGCTATAAGCTATTCTATTGGCTTAAGAGATTGTCCACTCTTGCAATTCGCCACTGGGTTTACGAATTAAAGGTGTTGAACAGGGAGTGGAATAGCGCCCAGGCTTGGGCTCAGCGGTTAATGCATCTACCCAATGAGAAGGGTAACGAAATTTGACATAACCGCAAACGTATTTATTGATCTAGGATGCATACAATCAATTAAGGGACGCAAATGCAATTTCATCAAGTTGTAAATAGAGCAATAAGTATGCTACGTCGCTTCTTAAACCAGACGGGAATCAGAAATAAGAATAAGATCTTTGTAATCGGATTCAAGGTTATAAACGTAAGGCGGGACAAAATGGCAAAATGATGTAGTAGCAGAATGT
>CAZUSV010000031.1:133-36256 GCA_964622645.1 uncultured Anaerolineales bacterium | reverse complement strand
GACAATGTCAAATTACAGACGAGAAGCCCGAAAATAGGGGGTGGCAGGGGTGCTCCGCACCCCTGCCACCCCCTATTTTCGGGAGTTCTCGCGAATGTGCCATTGTCGAAGTAATTAGGATCACAACAATTGACTATAAAACTATAGGACTATAAGACTCAGAGACTACCAGACTAATCATGTCCTTCGTCCATCTTCACACCCACACCGAATACTCCCTTCTCGATGGCTTCAGCAATATCAAGAAGCTGGTGCAGCGCGCTGCAGAATTGGAGATGCCTGCCTTAGCGATTACTGACCATGGCACCATGTTCGGAGCGATTGATTTCTATAAGGCTGCCACTGATGCAGGGATCAAGCCGGTCATTGGGTTGGAAGCATATATGGCGGCCCGGCGGATGACCGACCGCATCGCCCAATACGATAAAAAATCATCGCATTTGCTGCTTTTGGCACAGAACCAGACCGGGTACCAGAATCTGTTGAAGATCGCCTCTGCTGCCCAGTTAGAAGGTTTTTATTACTACCCACGCATTGATCATGAATTCCTGGCCGACCATGCCCAAGGGTTGATTTGTACTTCGGGCTGTATGGCTGCTGAGATTCCGCGATTGATCAATCGCGGCGATATCGAGGGGGCACGCGCCAAGTTAGATTGGTATTTCGATGTCTTTGGTGCAGAGAATTTCTATCTCGAGCTCCAAGAACACGAAATCCCCGAGTTGCACAGTATCAATAAAGCCTTGCTGGAACTGGGCCCGCGCTACAAAGCTCGTTACGTAGCCACCAACGATGTTCACTATATCAACCCTTCCGATGCTGAGTTGCAGGATATCTTGCTGGCCGTTCAGACCGGCTCCCTGTTGACCGATCCCAAGCGCATGCGCATGTCAGATAGCACCTATTATTTGCGAAGCGCAGAAGAGATGGGGCGCATCTTTGCTGAAGTGCCAGAAGCGCTGGCCAACACCCTGCTGATCGCCGAGCGCTGTGATGTCGATTTGGGCTTCCAAGGCTACCGCTTACCCGATTTCCATGTTCCTGAAGGCTACAACACTGAAACCTATTTGCGAGAATTATGTCAGCGCGGCCTGGAGTGGCGCTATGGCTCCCGCGCTCAAGATGGGGTTTACCAGGAGCGACTGAATTACGAATTAGAGATCATCCATACCATGGGCTTCGATGCCTATTTCTTGATCGTTTGGGATCTGTGCCAATATGCCAAGAAGCAGGGCATCTGGTACAACGCTCGTGGTTCTGCGGCGGGTTCGATTGTGGCATACGCTTTGGAGATCACCCTGGTTGACCCCATCGAGCATGAATTGATCTTCGAGCGCTTCCTCAATCCTGGTCGCCTGTCAATGCCCGATATCGACCTTGATTTCCGCGACGACCGTCGCGCCGAGATGATGGAATATACTGCTCAGAAATATGGCGACGACAAGGTGGCCCAGATTATCACCTTTGGCACCATGAAAGCTCGAGCTGCTATCCGCGATGTCGGGCGTGTCAAAGATATCCCCATTAATGAAGTCGATCGCATTGCCAAGCTGATCCCCGCCATTCCTGGCAAACCTGTCACGATCGAACAGGCCTTGGAAACCGTCCCCGAATTCAAACAAGTCTATCAATCCGCAGCCTATGTCCAGGATCTCATTGATACTGCCATGGGGATGGAAGGCGTGGTGCGCAACGCCGGAACCCACGCCGCGGGGGTGGTGGTCACAGATAAACCCATCATCGAGTATTTACCACTGCATCGCCCCACCGGTTCAGCCCAGGATAGCCCCGTAAAAACTGTCACGCAATTCGAGATGTCGGTCATTGATGAGCAGGGTCTTCTCAAAGTAGATTTCCTGGGTTTATCCACGCTGACGGTCATGGCCCGGGCATGCGATCTGATCAAAGAGCGCCATGGGGTGGAGTTCAACCTCGATAACATCCCCTTAGATGATCCTGAAACCTATGCCCTTTTGGGGCGTGGTGAGACCGCCGGAGTCTTCCAGGTCGAAGGCGCTGGGATGCGGCGCTATCTGGTGCAAATGAAACCCCAAAACCTGGATCATGTCATTGCCATGGTAGCCCTCTTCCGGCCGGGTCCTATGGATTTCATCCCCAGCTATATCAAGCGCATGCATGGCCAGGAAGAGATCGATTACCTGCATCCCAAACTTGAGCCGATCCTGGGGGAAACCTACGGCATCACTGTCTACCAAGAACAGATCATGTACACAGCCATGAACCTGGCGGGATATACGGCTTCTGAAGCTGACTTTTTGCGTAAGGGTGTTGCCAAGAAAAAGGAAGCTGTTCTCCTGCAACAGCGCACCCGCTTTGTGAACGGCGCCATTGAGAACGGCGTCTCTGAAGATGTTGCCAACGAAATCTTCGATAACTGGGAGGCTTTCGCACGCTACGGCTTCCCCAAAGGTCACGCTGCTGACTATGGCGTCATCGCTGTGCAAACCGCATATCTCAAAGCCCATTACCCTGTCGAATACATGGCAGCCCTGCTTTCGGTTGAATTGAACAATACCGATAAAGTTGCTGCCTATGTTGCCGACTGCCGTCGCATGGGCATTGAAGTATTGCCTCCAGATATCAATACCAGTTTGTGGGATTTCACGATAGAGGACCGGGGACCCTTGGTCTCTGCTCAGGGCAGGCCGGGGACCGAGAACGGAAGTGAATCCGGGTCCGTTTCTGGCTTATGTATCCGCTTTGGATTGGGCGCAGTCAAGAATGTCGGCCATGGGCCGGTTGATACTCTCTTGGAAGCGCGCCAGGAAGGCCCCTTCGAGGATCTCAATGATTTTGTCCGGCGAGCAGATTTGCGTAAGGTCGGTAAACGAGCCCTGGAATGTCTGATCAAAGTGGGGGCTTTGGATGTCTTTGGCACTCGCCCGGCTTTGTTTGATGCCCTGGATCGGATCGTCTCGATCAGCTCTTCCTATTTTGCTGCCGCTGACTCTGGGCAAATGACCATGTTCGGGCCTGGCACGGGGCTGGCGGAAAGCATCCAACTTCCGTCGTATAACGCTGAGGTCACTCGCCGCGAACAACTCGATTGGGAGCGTGAGCTTATCGGTCTGTATGTGTCAGATCATCCACTCAGTACAGTGATGGATGCCATCGATCAGAATGTTACCCATTACTCCACCGAGCTGGTCGAGGCCCACGATAGGCAGCCAGTGCGGGTTGCCGGCCTGATCGCCCGCATCCGCCCTCATACCACCAAAAAAGGTGATCCCATGGGATTCGTCGCCATTGAGGATGTGCAGGGGGTCATCGATCTGGTGATCTTCCCGAGGACCTGGGAGAAATATCGCGATCTGATTGATTTCGATGCCATTGTGATGGTTGATGGAAAAGTGGATGCCCAGGGGGCGGAGCCAAAAATACTGGTTGATCATATCAGCACAGAGCTTAATCAGGTGTCACCCTTGGGGGAGTCCTACTCATCATCAGGCGGACGCTCAGACTCACACTTTGGCGTGGCCCCTGACCCTCAACCTGGTATACGTCCTCAGGTTGGTTCTGATGAATCTCCACCCCAGAAAGTACCTGAAGAAATGCCTGACTATGCACCCGAACCATGGGATGACCAAGTCTTGCCACCTCCTCCCGATGCATTTCCAGTCGATTGGGAAGAGGTTGACGGCACACCTGTAGTACCTGCAGAGGCACCCGTAGACGAACTCGTAGAGGCACATGCTTCCGATGCGCAAACCGAAGAATCACCACCGAAGGTTTCCTTGGTCGAGGAAGCCTTATCACTGGCTGAGGGGTTCCAAGAGGTGCAACAACTACAAGAACTCATTGCAGAAGATGATCCACCTTCAGATACCACTTCAGATGCAGCCGATCTGAGCGAGGCTCTCGTTGAGCCGAAACCCCCGCTGATCCAACCTCTACCTGCTTTGGATGGCGATGATGTCCATATGATCACGGTGATCATGCGACCTACATTGGGTCGCATCCGGGATAGTTTATTGATGCGCCGCATCTTTGGTAAGCTGATCAGCTACCCGGGCGTCGATCGTTTTGCATTCCACATCTTTGAAGATGGCCGTGGTTACTTGCTCGACTTCCCAAATTATTCCACCCGTCTGAACCCCGACCTGATCTCCGAATTACAAGCATTAGTAGGTGAAGAGAATCTCCGTCTCGAGAAAATCACTTTTCAGTGAAAGCTGGCTTCCATGATGCCAACCCCTGGTTGGTAGTAACCTGCCCCCAGGGCAATCGCATTTGGTAGATCAGCTCTCTGTGGATTGACAAATCCACAGAAATTGAAGGTCAATCGTTTGGATATGTCTATCCAAACTGAGCAAAGCTATTTCTAAATGCGATTGCTCTGACCTGCCCCAGGTACATGTTGGCAGTGGCAGTTTTTGGGGTAGAATATGAACCCGAAAGCGCTGAGTTCTGCCCCTCCGCCATTGCCATAGATAGCGATTCTCCCAGAAAGAAATGGCATCTGGATGCGTGACGAGAAATCTGTCGCTGACCTGAAACTTATCATTACTATTCGCCAAAGGAAACAATTATGAAACGCAAACAAACATTACTTTTATTATTGATGACGCTATTGATCGCCAGCCTGGCCTGCGCTGTACTCGGTGGAGCAGGCGATACAGGTGATGCACCTGTAGCCGAAGCACCTGCCGATGAAGCACTGGTCGAAGAAGAAGCCGCTGAAGAACAAGCCGCTGAAGAACAAGCTGAGCAGGCTGAAGAGACCGAAGAGCCCGAACAGGCCGAAGAAGCTGGTGAGCAGGCCCAAGAATATGACACAGAATTCCCGCTCCCTGAGGATGTGCAGAACTTCACTGGCGGAGGCGATCAGGTCAACTTTGCCACTAGCCTGAATGTGGAGGATTCGATCCAGTTCTACCGTGATGCACTCACCGAGATGGGATTGACGGAACGCACCCTCAACACCGCCATCACTGAAACCACCTTCAGCATGGTCTTTGATGGCCATGAGAGCGGCAAAGCCATCGTCGTTCAAGGTGTCGATTTAGATAACGGCACAACCAATATCAATATCCGCTTCGAGGATGTCTAAAACCCATTCCCCGGAAACTTTGCAGTTTCGAGGGAATTGAAGGAGAATCAAATGGTCAGTCAAGAACTCATCGAAATCTTACGCTGTCCCGCGTGTGTACGGGATACAGAAGGGTTGCTGGATTACTACCAGGAAACCTGGTTCATCTGCCAGGATTGCGGGCGCAAGTACCCCATCCGCGATGATATCCCAGTCATGTTGATCGATGAAGGCGACAAGTGGGTGGAAACCGCCAAAGACGATCTGCCCATTCCGCCACCGGAAAAATGATTTTCCAAGGGTAGTTGCCCAACCACGTTGGGCAACTACAGGTTGATTTCCCATCTGTCGCCAACGTGGTTGGCTTGCTACCCGTGTAGTATGCCTAATCTCCAATCTCTAATATCCAATTTGATATCCGGCAATGATGAGCAGGCCGAAGTCGCCGCGGTTGAGATTGCTGCTTTCGGTGTTGATGCATTGCCAGCCTTAGAAGAACTGCACGCCTCCACTGATGTCGACAACCGCTGGTGGGTCACGCGTACTTTGGCGTTGATCACTGCCCCCCGGGCAAGTTCTGTGCTCCTAGAGTCTCTTCAAGACAAAGATGTCACAGTTCGTCAGTGTGCCGCTCTGGCACTAAAGGAACAACCCACTCCCAAAGCGATCCCCCTTCTTATTGATGCCTTAAACGACCCAGATAGGCTGCTCTCTCGTTTGGCTGCTGATGCTTTGATAGCCACCGGTGATGCAGCTATACCCTCCCTTCTTGAAATTCTTCGAAACGGGGAGCAACGCTCTCAGGGAGAAACCGCCCGAGCCCTGGCCTTGATTGGGGATACAAGGGCAATACCGGTGATGTTCGAAGTTTGGGAGAATAGTTCATCTCTGGTGCAGCATTGGATCGAGCAGGCCTTTGAACGCATGGGGGTAGGTATGCAATTCTTTCGACCAGAATAAATATCAGTGATTGTTTTGCCATCATCAGTCCTCCGTCTTCTGTCCCTCGATTGAACCTCCAACAAGCTTGCGGTGTCCTATAGGGTAGAGGATGTCCATGACTCCAACCGACGACCAGTTGATCCGACGAGTCCAGGCTGGTGAAACGGAAGCCTTTGAGGGGCTTTTCGCTCGCTATAACTTGGTGATCGCCACCCATATCTCTGGGATTGTCCGTGACGATGCCGCGACTCAGGACCTCGTCCAGGAAGTCTTTCTGCGTGTCTGGACGCGCGCAGACCAATGGGATGGTCGCGGGGCTGTCAAAGGCTGGATATACCGAATCGCTACCAATCTGTCGCTCAACCATCTTCGTTCAGTCAAGCGTCGCCCTCAGCAAAAACTGGAACCGATGGCTGATTATTTGAGCGATGATGAAGAGAGCACTGTACCCGGTTGGATGATCGACACCTCAGTATTGACCCCCGAGGCAGTGCTCGAAGAAACCGAGCGACAGCGGCAGATTTCTCAGCTTATCGCCGAACTTCCCCCCGAGAAACGCGAGGTCTTCCAAATGTTCTATGACGAAGACATGAATCTACACAGCGTTGCTAGCACGCTCGACATCCCGGAGGGCACCGTCAAATCTCGCCTGTACCACAGCCGCAAGCGCCTCGCCGAACAATTGAAAGTGCTGAGTGAAAAGGAAAATTAAGGAACCGATATGGAAACCCAACTCCCTGGCACACCCTGGCACAAAGAGTCATACGACCGCCTGCTCGACCAAACTTTGCCTGAATTGCTGGCCTCACGACTGCCCCTGGCCGAGTACCGCATCGAACCAGACGATCCCAACGCCTACCGGGTGCAAATCGCCCTCTCCAATGACAATGGGGAGATTGATAGCACCTATCAGATCCCCCAACCAGACGAACGCGGTGTGTTCATGATTGGTGACCACCCCATTCTGGTCGTCCCCTATGTGATGGATGATGACTTGGCTACTGCCGACGTGCTCTGCGTGGGCGAACGCCTGCATGACTACATCGATTCCAGGCTTGGCGAAGCGCCTGAGAACCTGCCCTGGGATGCTGACCTGCTGAAAGCCTGGCTGCCCCTTGAGCAATGGTTTGCTGATTTCTTCGAGAGACATGCCCAAAGACTAGATCAGACGAACTGGCTGGCGACCCAACGCCACTTACGGGCCATCATCCTCCCCAACCGGGACAAACTAATTACTCCCGGTCATTTCGGGCGGGCATGTCCCTTTGAAACCCCCGAAGGTCCCAATATCGGCCGTGTCCTGCGGGTTGCCGTAGGTGCTGCAATCCAATATGGTAGGATCATTATTCTCGATGAAAGCCCGCAAGCCTCCCTGGGGATGAGCGCCAGCATGATTCCTCTGCTGGAGCACGACGACCCTAACCGCATCCTGATGGGAACCAATATGATGGGGCAGTGGCTCATTCCTCCAGACCCTGAACCGGCTCTGGTGCAGACGGGCAACGAACCCAATGCCCCTAATTTCTGGTGTGGACGCAACCTGCTCACCGCCTTTGTTTCCTGGGGAGGCGACACCATCGAAGATGGCATTGTCATCAGCCAATCCGCCGCGGCGAAGCTGAATTATCCCCATATCGCTGAACCGGGTGACAAGATCAGTGACCGCCATGGCATCAAAGGTGTAATCAGCCGCATTCTGTCAGATGACCTAATGCCCCATCTGCCTGATGGCACCCCAGTTGAACTGATCTATAGCTTTATGGGCATCCCTGGCCGCCTGAATTTTGGCCCGATCAGGGAGGCTATATGGGGCCGTATTGCTCGTACAGAGGGCACGCCGGTTATCATTCCGCCATTCGAGACCCCCAGTGAAGACGAACTCCGCCGGCGCATGGCTGATGCTGGGCTGCCTGAATGTGGGATGGAAGTTCTCACGCATGGGGAAAATGGCGAACCTTTGTCCCATCCCAGCACCGTTGGATGGGTTTATTGGGGCAAGACCGTCCACACCGCTCGCAGCAAACTCATGGGGGGGCGAGACGCCCCCCCATCACAGGCCCGTAAGGAAGGATTGCAGCGTCAGGCTGAGCTGGAATACCGGGCTTTGCGGGACGCAGCCGCTTTCGAATATATCTTGGAGATTTTTAATACGCTCGCTGCTAGAGAAGGGAGCAACGCACTCACCTCTCAGGTAGTTGCCGGAACCCTGCAGCAGTCCTCTGCCCCCTCGCCAAGATTTGCCGCTCTACGGGAACGGCTGGCAGCCGCGGGCATCGAGACCACTTTTGAAAACGAAGCTTTGGCTTTCGGATTTGCTCCTCCTCAGGGGGAAAGCTTGTCCTTGTCAAAACCTGTGCGTCACCCCTGGCTCTGGGAGCGCGAACTCACAGAGATTGGCATCGCAGATAAACTGCCTGAATACGCGCAGCTGGCCGAAGCTAACTCTCGTCTGGCTCGAATTCTAGATAGTAAAGCTCCAGACAGCCTGATCGAAAATGCCTATGCTCAACTCCAAACTTGCGTGGATGAATTCTTTGCTGCATTACTCAGCCGGAAAGAATTGCGCTTTGATGCGCGCGTCCAATTCAGCGGGCGCGCCTTGCTCGCTCCTGGGCCTGAATTATCTCTGGATCAGATTGGTTTGGCTGAAGAACTGGCCTGGAGGTTGTTTTCACCACATGTTATCAGAGAATTGGGTGATGATAGTGCAGTTCAGAACCGCACTCCTGAAGCTACACAGGTTCTTGATGAGATCATGACCCGTTCCTGGGTGATCATCAACCGCGCCCCCAGCCTCACTGAGACAGCTATCCTGGCTTTTCATCCCGTGCGCATTCCTGATAAGGTGATTCGCATCAATCCTCTGGTTTGCGCTTGGTTGAATGCGGATTTTGACGGTGATCAGGTGGCGGTTTTCTTACCGCTTACCAGTGCCGGGCAGCAGGAAGCCGGTGAATGCCTTTCAGTTGTGGGGCATTTATCCCGCGATGTGGACCTGGTGCATTCACTTGTGCCTACAAAAGCGGCCATCTGGGGATTGGCAAAGTTGAGCCTGACTCAGATTGGTAAGGCTGAAATCAACGAATATGTAGATGTTCCTATGCCCGATGGCTATCTCACCCAAACTACCTTGGAAGAGGCTGTTTTCCGCTTATTAGAAGAACAAGGCCCCGAAGCTGCCACCAGATCCCTCGAATGGCTTGCTCAACGCGGTTTTGAAGTTGCCCGAAAATCTGGTGCATCAATAAGCCCGTTCCTTGGAGAAAGCCTGTGGCGACCGCCAATCCCAGAAGGTAATAACCCAGAAGAATGGAATGTCTACGCTGATCAGATCACCGATCACATCGCTTCCCGTAACGATTTTGATGATCCTGAAATGGGAGTACACTTACTGACGATCAAATCCCGCAAGCAAATGCCATCTCCGCGAGTTTATACACTTTTATGTGCCACCCGCGGCGTAGTCACCGGGATGAATGGTCAAGCTGTAGTTGTGAGTGGCAACGCTCGCACTGGTCTAACCCCCCAAGAAATGTACAACTGCGTGGTTGGTGCGCGTGAAGGCCTAGCAAGGATCGTCCAGCAATGGGAGCAGCCTGAGCATTATGCATTAACCAGCAGCGGAGCTCAGAGTTTCAATGTTTTGGCTCGCGCCCGACAAGCACAGCGACCGGGGATTGTCTTTGCTCGTGCAGCGGCGATCCAGGAAATCGATCCTTTAGTGGACCTTGATAGCAGGTTGTTTGTGGGCTTGAAACCGAAATAGATTGAGAACGAGACAGAGGACGAGCGGTATCAGACCTCTGTCTTCAGTTTGCCAGAGGGGGTCATACAAAATATGCCCAGGCAGCCCAGACGACAATCATGATCAGCCCCAGGGCGAAGCGGGCTAAGAACGACATCCCCAAGCCCAACAGCAGACCACGCACAACTTCGGTAGCTGTTTTGCTGTCACCCAGCCGACGGAACTCCATCAGATAAAGTACCAGTGGGGCTGCGATGATTCCACCAATCGGGGGGAACACAAAAGTGAAGATCACTCCTGCTGCTAGGGCGGCGATGATCGAACTCCAGGATGCGCCTTTTTCGCGAGCTTTGGCACCCATCAGCAAGTTGTCAGCACCTACGGCAATCAGCATCAGCAGCGTGATCAGGGCGAAAAGCACGCCTCCAAGTTTGCCGAATCCAAATACGATGCCATACACCAGGGCCGCGGACCAAATGACCACATTCCCGGGAAAAATGGGAATGATCAATCCAAGTTGCCCCACGATCATGGTGATAATGATAAGAAAACTGATTGTAGATTCTAACCAGGCGGGCACAATTATCTCCTCTTTTTGGTTGGTATTAGGTATTGGTTACTGATTCACCCAAATACCCAATACCTGATATTTGTACTATTACAACAACTCTACGTAAATTCTGACCAATTGTTTTAGCCTTTATTCTGGCCGAATAACCTCAGTGCCGCCCATCCAGGGACGCAGTGCTTCAGGGATCACCACCGAGCCATCGGCCTGTTGGTAATTTTCGATGATGGCGATCATCACCCGCGGTAATCCTAGCCCAGATCCGTTTAAGGTGTGTAAGAAGCGAGGCTTACCACCCTCCTCGGGGCGGTAGCGGATATTGGCGCGTCGGGCCTGGAAATCCGTGACGTTCGACACCGAGGAAGCTTCCAGCCACTCCCCGCAGCCTGCCGCCCACACTTCAAGATCGTAGGTGAGGCTGGCTCCAAAGCCCAGGTCGCCGGTGCAAAGCTGGTGCGTGCGATAGGGAAGCCCCAGCAATTCGGCGGTTTCTTCGGCGTCAGCGAACATCTTCTCGAAGGCCGTCGGTGAGTCCTCGGGCTTGGTGAACATGTACATCTCGACCTTGTCGAACTGGTGGCCGCGTTTGATGCCGCGCACATCGCGTCCAGCGCTCATCTTCTCGCGGCGGAAGCAGGGGGTGTAGGCAGTATAGTATAAGGGTAAATCTTCCTCCGGGATGATCTCGTCCATATGGTAGCCTGTCAAAGGGACTTCGGCAGTGGGTACGAAGAACAGATCTTCCTCGTGATCTTTATAGAGGTTATCGGCGAACTTAGGCAGTTGCCCCGCCCCAAAGACAGTGTCCGTGCGCACCATGAAAGGGGTATATTTCTCGGTGTACCCCTGCTTGATGTGCAGATCGAGCATGAAGGCGATCAAGGCCCGTTGCAGCAGAGCCCCGGCTCCGCTGAGCACGTAGAAGCGCGAACCGGTGATCTTGACGCCGCGTTCGAAATCCAGGATGCCCAGTTCCGGCCCGAGATCCCAATGCGGTTTGGGCTCGAAATCGAATTCGGGCAGCTCCCCCGAGGTTTTCAGGACCACGTTTTCGCTTTCGTCCACCCCCAAGGGAGTCCGCTCGTCCGGTATATTGGGCAAGATGGACATGACGGCATCCAGGGATGCCTGCACCTCCCGCAATTCTTCGTCGATATCGCTGATCTTATCTCCCACGGCGCGCATGGCCTCGATCTTGGTCTGACGCTCTTCAGCGTCTTTCATCTTTCCGATCTCTTTCGAGACTTTGTTACGCTCCGCTTTGAGCGCTTCCACATCTTGTATCAGATCACGGCGCTGCGCATCCAATTCAAGCACCCGGTCGACCGGTGTGGGATCTTCCTGACGCTTCTTCAGCGCCTCCCGAACCAGCTCAGGGTTTTCGCGGATCAGGTTGATGTCTAACATTGTGCACCTCCAAAAAATGTGTTTTCCCTGCGCTCTTGAGCAGGGGGGGCGAATGAACACATGGATTCCGTCCATTCACGCAATACGCCCCCCTCTCCACGCAGGACGAGGGGGGCGCTCGTGGTGCCACCTGCTTTCACCCCCGAATGGGGGTCTCGATCTTCGCGCTAACGGGCGAACCCGGCTTCTTTACGATAGTCTGGAGCTATGCCCGGTCACCTGACCGTGGCATTATTGAAAACTCGGCTCGGTCATGAGACCAGTCTAAGCTTCCTTAAAACTATCCCTGCGGAAGCAACTCGTAGGACAGGTTGTCAACCTGTCCTACTGACGGAGGGGATTTCATCGCTTGGCCTGCCACCTCACACCGATCGGCGGCTCTCTGAAAGGTTCCGCGACTACTCGTCTCCGTGCGGATTTTTATGTGATCGGAATGGTGCGATTATACCGAAGGCTGATAATTAGTCAAGTTTGTGCGTCTGAAAAGTATTTGCAATCCAAAGAAAATTTTGGGTATCTTGCTTATGCTACAATCGATGCGTTGATAAACTGGTTTTTGCACTTTTTTCTTTTAGGAAAGGAAGGCGACCAATGCATCCCAAAACCAAACAACCAAAAGCCGGTAAATGGCTGTTTATGTTATTCGTTGTGGGAATTTGTGTCTTGGCTGCCAGCACGGTTTTTTCCCCCGCCATTCAGATTGTACCGGCTGTGATAGCTGCAGAACCGACTTCCACAGCTGATGTGAGCGAAAACCAAAGCGATGAGGAACTAATCTCAATCACGATCACATCCATTCTTTATAACCTGGACAGTATTCAGAATCACTATAACGAGGCAGTTGCCGCTATAGGGCAGACAACGGCGGAAACGGGCAATGTGTTTGGCTTTTCTCCAACTACGAATGCCAAGCTTGCCCGTCTGATATATGAACCGTTTTACGATGTGAACCCGGGTACTTTTGACGCCATCCCGGGTGGTTTTAGGAGCGCGTTGGGTAGCTCCGGATACATTGACGCTCCAGCAGGGGCCTGCGGGGGTGGGGCGAGTGCCAAAGCGCGCTTCTCCAGTTACGGTCCATACCCTGGTTCGTATCAACAGGGAGGTCAGCTTCCTCAGTTGTATAGAATCAGCACTGTGCCTGAGGACGAAAAAATCCTAATAACAGGCGAACTGCTGGAGGAAGCCGAAATTAGCAATATCGATTTCGAATTGCTGGTTGGGACTGAAGAGCAGAGCCTGGATGCAATTCTCAAAGAATTAATTTCTCCCTCTGATTATCGTTTGCTTACGCCCGAGGGCTGGAATGAAGCCGTTTGGGAGCCTCTGGCAGATTACCAGGAGCCGGCTGATTCTTTGATGGATTACCATCTCTGGAGTATCTCGCCCGATATCGAACAGCTTGTCATCGATGAGATCCAGGCGCAAATGGAGGCTTTTGGCGTCCCGGAGATTGCGCTGACAGCCTTTGAAGAATCCGACCGTTACGGCTGGTTCGCTAATTCGGAGCCTCTACCAGAACATCGCCTGGCCTTTATGGAGGTTGAGGCCGAGTTTGCTGGCGATTTGCAGGGGATCATCAATGAGCAGCGTGAGTTCAGCATTCCCGAGATAGGTGAATTTCCGGAATTCGGTGAGATGATTGGCGGGGGAGAGATCATCTATACACATCCCACCCTGGGACCGATCGAGTTCGAAATGCAAGTGCATTGGACCGGTTGGGATGAGATCGGCCGTGTCAATGTGGGTACGGCCAACTTCATCAACGAAGAGTTGGGCTACGAAATCGAGATGCGCTTCAACCCCGATGGAACGAAGGAAGGAGATGTTATTGTCGATGGAATAAATGTGGGTACTGTAATCCTTTCGGTCGAAGGAACCAGCACCTATATTCAGCTTGAAGAATAAATTCCAGTAGCCACTTTCAGGGTGGTGTGGCCCAAAGGCCTGCAATGGCCAGGCCAAACAGGATCAGGGCAATGGTGAACAAAGAGAGGAAGAAATCCCCACTCTGATCGTATGAGACGCCCATCAAGAAGGGGCCGATGCTGCTTCCGGCTACAGCCGCCGTCCAGACGCTGCCGCGGATCCTGCCCAGGTGCTCGCGTCCAAAGTAGCGCACCCAGACGGTATTGCCCAGACCGCCAAATAATCCTTGAGCCAGCCCCAGGATGAGCGTATATACCAAAACAACGGAACCACCCGGAACGTAGATCAGCGCCCCCACGGCCAGACCATACAACCCTAACGCGCCGCAGGCCATCCAGCGCAGTTGGATTCGATCTGCAATGATCCCGCCAAAGATCTGGAATATGGCCGAGGCCGCCATCAGAATGGTGTAGCTGGCAGCGGCTTGCTGTTCGGTCAGTCCTTTGGCAGTGAAGATGGGCAGCAGGTTGAAAGTGATCGCCGTGGCGATGGAAGCCCAGGCGAACCAGGACAGGGTCAAGATCCAATAAGCGCGCGTGCGCATGGCCGCTTTGAGGGTCAACTCATTCTCAGGGATCATTCCTTCTGCGGATCTAGATGAACTTGCCAGATTACTCCCATCGATACTCTGGCCGATCTCCTCGGGGCGGTTGATGTAGAAGAAGAAAACCAATGGCATCAATATTGTGAATACAGTTGCACCGGCCAACAGATACGTTGTGCGCCAGCCGACCTGGCCGATCAGCGCTAAAACCCCAACAGGTACGAGGCCAATCATCAGGTTCAGGGCTACGTTCTTGATCCCCGAAACCGCCCCCAGCCTGTTGCGGAACCACATTGGCAGCATATTCACCGAGAGCAGTTCCAGGGCCCCCTGTCCGAACATGCGCAAGAAAAGGAAGGCCAGGAAGAGCATGGGCAGGCTGTTTACCTGGGAGATGAAGACACAGGCCAGGCTGACCAGGCTGATGATCAGGAAGAGCATCTTGCGGATGCCAACCCGGTCTGCCCATTGCCCAATATAGGATTGGGGCAGTGAGGCCAGCACTGTACCCAACATATAGGCCCCGGTAAGCTGGCTCAGGCTGAGGTCGAGCGCTGCGCGCAAGGATGGGTTGAAGACCGAGACCATATAGGTCTGGCCGGGACTGGTGAAGAAAGCCGCCAGGGTCGAGATAGGCAGGATGATCCAGCCGTAGTAGGTGTTGGTCCGCCTGGCAAGCCAGTGATTATTTATCGAAGTCATTTGATTGTGCTGTTGGCTTAAAATCTATTTCTCCGCACCTGCTCTTTACAATTCTAAACCAATTATACAGCTAAGTATTTCTCGGAACACATCCAAATTTGTGTCACTGCGAGCCGCCGACGCCGAAGGCGGGCAAGCCGTGTACCTTGCAATGGGGTTTAGGCCGCGCCCCAATTAAGTTTGAAGTTTTCTCCCAAATCAAATAAGTAATCTTTTACAAGTAACACCCTGCCACTTTTGATTTTTATTACCGACACACCACTATTTTGACCCTCTCTTCCTGCTCGGTTTGTCAGGTTTACATGCCAATGTACTGCCGCCACATTCGTCCCACTTAGATCAAAGATGTTCTTTACACAGATATCCTGAACTTCGAACTGGATTTTCTGATATTGGTCGAAGAAATTCTGAAACCAGCCTCTGACGGCTTCCTTACCTTCATGAGTTCCGCTCACAGGTATTTCTCCGGGGTATATAAATACGCCCTCATCCAGCCATACTGACATGAATTCATCCAGGTCCCGTCGATTCAGCGCTTCAAATGACGCCGCGATGGATTTTTTAATCAGTAGTGCCCCAATCATTTGTTTCTCCTTTCTTATTTATGGTATTTTGGATTTTCAAAAGACTCCCTCTCCCTAGTAACATGATGTGCAGGTTATTTCAACAGGGTGTCATCCTGAGCGAAGCGAAGGATCTCCTGTCCTCATAGAAGAGATTCTTCGCCCTGCCCGCCATGGGCGCGCCTTCGGCGGGGGTTCGCAATGACAGTTTTGAGTGGTCCTTTATATTTTCAGCTCAGCACCTCCTTCAAAATAGCCGCGAGCGATATTGACAACCTAGTGCAAATCCGATGCACATATTCGGGATAGGTGACTGTCATCTCCGCTCTAAGATGTATCTGCGCACAGGGTATTATCAAGATGACAGTCACCTGGCTATCCCGAATATCTTTCCAGTTTATACACTAGCGTATTTCCTTTGCGCCACCCGCCTGGTTGCCACTTTCCACCAATTCGTTATCACCATAGTGTGCAATTCTAGCGCTGCTTAAGGCGTTTCGATCGAATCGATTACCTCAATCCCCGTGATCGCCGTGTCTGAGCAAATCGTCTCCTGGCCCGAGGTATTAGGTGGTGACTTTACGTTTTTTCTGGCCAAGTCGAGGCGCTCACCGAGTGTTACGACTGGTTTCTTTAAAGAGGAAATGACGGCGGCGTGAACGATGAGCGTTTTCTGACCGAATATGGGTTCATGGAATTCAAATTCGAGTTCCACTACTGGAGAATTTGCAGAACTAACAGTAATTTCTAACTTAACCCATGCTACGTCGAATAAGGCCTTGTATTCTGGTTTTTTAGATAATTCAACCAAATAGATATCAACGAGATCGTATAGCCTGTCGGTTTCGTCATCTGTCCCATTCTCCCAAATATATGCTGCCCGAGCAGCTAGGTTTTGGGCCAATTCACGGATTAATTCTTCGGTCAGGTAGTTCTTTTTGTCCGCGGTAGTGCCTGGCTTTTTGCGGCCGTCCAGGTACGAACCCAGGAAGCCGTCCGGGGCTACGGAAAGCCCCTGCTGCTTGCGCTGGTAGGCCTCGGCGGAGAGTAGTCCCGTAGTATCTCCTTCGGCCAGAGAGCGCGGCCGGATTACGGCGAAGGAGACTCCCGCCTGGCTGAACAGCTCTACCACGCGGGCGGTGTGCAGTGTGCCGATGGTCATCGCCAGCGGACTCTCGGGGTAGGCCGTCGTCAGGTCGAGCATCGCCGCCGCCATGGCATCGCTGCGCTGCGAGACGTACTCGAAGTACTCAACTAAGGCACCCAGGTAGGCGGCATCCTGTGTGGTCATTTCAGCACCCACTAACTCGGCCTGGGTTTGCATCTCATCTAGAAGTGTGAGCCACTCCTCGGCCGAGATAATATTTACCGGGTCGCTCAGGCGTTCCCACACTCCAGCCGTAAATTCATCGCTGCTGATAGCGAACTCGAAGGCCTCGTCGTACTGTTCGGCGGCGTAGAGCGCCTCCCAGGCCGTGCGCTGCTCGTCGCTCATGCCGGCCAGGGCAGTGTAGTACAGGTAGAAATCGGGGGCGATCCATGCCACTTTGGGCGGTTCGAAGGCGTACAACTCAGCGTTATCAATACCGTCCACAACCACATCGTGGTAGATCAAACCGATCAACTCGGCGCTGCCGATCTCACCGTCCTGCAGAGTCTGCGTCATCACATCCTCACGGTTGGTGATCGGCTGATCGGGTTGGTAGTAGGGTTGGCGGTGCGCCCAGGCCAGGTCCAGCGGGCCGGCGTCGGCCATGTGGCCTTCCAGCCCGATGTGGCGCAGCTCATAGTCCGTGTACAGGCGGTTGAGCATGATGGCGATCTCGACCTGCCCCAGCATCGAGTCGTGCCGCTCCTCGAAGATGAAGATGGCCGGCTCAAGTTCGGTAGCCACCACGGTGGTTACGACACCGACGTCTGACGCGATCTCAGCGGCAATGTCGTTGAGCGTGATCGGAACGGGTGTCGGTGTGGGGGGGATTGGCGTGGGAGTTTGGGTGGGAATTGCAGTGGGGCTCGGTGTTGGGGTTTGGGTGGGCAATTCGATGGGCTGAACTTCTCCTTCCGCCTGAGGTGCTGAAGCGGGCGGCGTAGAGCAAGCCGCGCTGAGTACCAGGCCCATCAAACTGGCGGAGATTGCGATCAAATTAAGTGCCTGTTGGCAGATTCTTCGAGTTTGGGCGTTCATAAACCAGCGCTCCATTGGCTTTATTTCGGGGGTCTTTGGACATTATCCTGCCGTTTGAGCAATTACTGACTGCTCAGCAGGGGTTGAAGGGAGGCGACATGGAGTGGATCCTGGACAGCGGTTGGGAGACGATTCTGATCGAGGCGAATCGCATGTGATCCAGCCCACATGCGTTATCTTACCTTGGAATTTAATCTCGACTTCGAGGGTATTATTTGCGTTACCAAGGGGGACTCTCAGGTTCCCTGCAGAATTGATTTGGTGACTGCCAATTGATTGACCATCGACAATAACTTCCACGAATTGATTCGCTACACTTGTTTGCCCGATAATTCGATAGGAAGCGTTGCTATACTTATCATCGCACCACAGTTCTCCGGCCCGCGCGACGCTGATGGTCATCAACAGCAGTCCGGCGGTCAGCATGAAGACCAGGATGGCTTTTAACGTGAGGTGTGTTCGAGTGTTCATGGATGCTCCTTTTCTAATCATGATAGGGCACAGGCTGCCCTTATCCATCCTTCGCTTCGGTTACTTCTTCGTTAGTTGCTTCGGACACCTGCGTGCGGATGTAAGTGAACAGGCTATCCAACGAATTGAAATGTTGCTTTTCGCCGCTGGGAATATGTTCGACCTGGATCAGCCATTCCTGGCCGCTAGTCTTCTCGCGCCACAGGCGTACCATGAACGAAGTGTAATCCGGGCTGGACGTTGATGTGTGAGTCCTGGACATGCTTAAAGTCTAGCTGTAACGCCTGCAGCCGTCTTCTGCCAGGAGACACATTTGGCGCACGTTTGAGCGCCTCAATGGAGCGTGACGCGACCGTGACGGGTCATCTATTGCGGTCGTGACCGTCACGAATTACTCAGAGTTTGGGATGGATATCTGGAGTCGGAAACCGCCGTCCGCATCCGGCGCGGCGTGGAATGCACCCCCCAAAGCTTCGGTACGTTCTAGTAGTCCGCGCAGGCCGTGGCCACCTTCGGTGTCGGTTTCGGCCTCGGACGGGAGAGGAATGGTTGGGCTATCGTTTTGCACCGTCAGGGTCACAGCCGCGGGCTCATAACACAACTGCACCGACACCTGTTGTGCGCCGGGAGCATGGCGTTGGATATTGGTGAGCGCCTCTTGCGCGGCCCGGAAAAGCGGCAAAACATGGCGTGGGGGCAGAGATTGTTGCTCCCCCAGGATTTGCCAATCGACCTGGATTGACTGCGCCCGTTCGAAATTATCTACGAGTTCGGCGACGGCTTCAGGCAGGGAAAGGTCTTCCAGCGCGGTCGGCCGCAGCGCCTGCACTGCCCGCCACACATCGGCTTGGCCGGCTTTGATCAGCAACCGGGCTTGCTCGGCAGCTTGGGCGCGGTCCTCGCCCTGATCGGCGGGCAGCCGGGCCAGCAGCTCGATTTGGATGTTGAGCGCAGCCAGGGTGTAGCCAACAGTGTCGTGGACCTCGTGGGCCAGCCGATTGCGTTCCTGAGCGATAATCAAGGCTTCAGCTTGGGCAGTGTAGTCTTGCAGGCGCCGATGGGCGTGCTGCAACTCTCCCAACAAGGAATCCATGCGTAAACGCTGGTGCCATTGATAGTGCAGCAACTCGGCGGCAACGATAATCAACCCGTACCACAAAAGATTACCCCATAGCGCACTCCAGCCTGTCCCCCACAAGAAATAGCCCAAGCCCGTCAACGCAAGCATGCTAGCAACGAAGGCTAGCGCCCAGACGCGTTTGCCTGAAATGCTGTGCAGCGCAATATACCCGTCGAAAGCGACCAGATAGAAATATGGGTTGGCGCGATCTTGGAGAAATGACGCCAGGGTAAAAACCAGGATCACTTGTACAGAAAATGATATCGCCACTTGGGTTATGGGCTCGGATCCAACCCGCAGGCGCATGCGCAGGAGATAAGTCCCCGCCAGCACAAACGTGATCAGGCTATAAATGAACAGGGCAGTTGGGGTGAGCGCTGGCTGAGCGCTGAATAGATTGAACACCAATAGCACAGCCAGGAGGATTGTCAATACCAGATTGTAGGCGAATAATTCGCGGGTGAGGATCGAGATAATAAAGGGCGAGGATTTCTCGAGCGGGGAACGCCCCTCTCCACCGCTGTCGATTGCATTATTGCTCATTCCGTATCGAGCAGCCCCCATTCCACAGCTAAGCGCACAGCATGCGTGCGGTCGCGCGCCCCCAGTTTACCCAAGATGTGGCTGATATGATTCTTGACCGTACCTCTCGCAAGAGACAACCTTTCAGCGATCTCGGCATTGCTCGCCCCCTCGGCCAGCAGACCCAACACTTCGCTTTCGCGTTTGGTTAGGCGTTCGGTTATCACCGGTTCTTCTTGATCGGCGTATGTCGCCCTCTGGATCACCTTCTGGGTTACGGCGGGATCGAGCACCATTTCCCCGGCGTGGACCGCGCGGATCGCGGCAGTCAGCTCGTCGGGGCCGGTGTTCTTGAGCAGGTAGCCGGAGGCGCCCACGCGCAGCGCCTCGAAGATGTAGTCATCATCGGGATAGGTGGTCAGCACGAGGACGCGTGTTTCTGGGAAGCGGGCGCGGATCTCACGTGTGGCGGCCACGCCGTTCATGCCTGGCATGCGCACATCCATAAGCACGACTTCGGGCGCCCGCGCGGCCACAAGTTCCAACGCCGCGCGTCCGTCAGAGGCCTGGCCGATCACTTGAATATCCGTTTGCATGGCCAGCAGGGCCGCCAGCCCTTCGCGGATCAGGGTTTGGTCGTCAACGACCGCCACGCGAATTTTTTTCATAAGTAACACCAATCAGATTACTTTCATTTTACATTTAGGTGGTCCCCCTGTTAAGTGTGGCTGGATAAAGATTGATCCAAATGTCACCGCGAAGGCGCAAAGGACGCAAAGATTACGCTAATTTTTATTACCTTTTTCTTAGCGCTCGACCGAAGGTCCGCAAAGCGTAGCGGCTTCGCGGTTCAAGGCGAGCCCGATCAATCAAATTTCAACAATTTGGCTTGCCATCGGCGCCTGTGGTGGCTTGAAACCCGCTTCCTTTCAATCCTGTGAAAGAGAAGGAAGCGGGCTGTTTGGCAAAGATGGTTGTTGGAAACTGCTTTATCCGCCTGTCTCAGCGATCTTGGTAGTGGTGCCCACCGTGGTCGAACAGAAGTTTTGTAGGGGCCTGGTTTCGGTGCCGTCCTCACCAGTGCCGCCCTCATCTGGAATGCCGCTACCTGATTGTGCTTCTTCCCTGGCTGTGTCGAGGCGTTGTTCGAATGTTACCTGAGGTTTCCCCGGGTAGATAGCTTGAGCGCGAATAAGGAGGTCTGGGATAGGGAAGCCTACGTCAATTTTTGGGGTGATGCTGAATTCCACAATCGCCCCCCCCCCATTTTCAGGCACAGTGACATTTTCCACCGTAATCTCTATGGCTTCAGAAAAGATTTTGTAATTAGGATCGCTGGTAAGCTCCCCATCCACGTATTCCTGGATTTTAGTTTTTAATTTATCCGGGTCTTTTTCATCTTCGGTAGCTTTGAATAAAGTATTACTTGCATATCCGGCGATCTTCTGAGCCAGTTGTCGAAACATGACCTCAATCTCGTTCCTCGGTTGTTCTGCAGTGGGCCCCGGCTTCCTGCGGCCGTCCAGGTACGAGCCCAGCCAACCATCTGGGGCTACCGAAAGGCCCTGCTGTTTGCGTTGATAGGCTTCGGCGGAGAGCAGCCCGGCAGTATCGCCCTCGGCCAATGAGAGCGGCCGGACAACGGCGAAAGAAACCCCGGCTTCTGTCAATAACTCGACCACCCTTTCTGTATGCAGCGCTCCGATGTTCATCGCCAGCGGTGCCTCGGGGTAGGTGTTTGCCAGTTCCAGCACTGCAGCCACCAAGGCATCACTGCGCTGGGAGACGTGCTCGAAATATTCACCCATGGCTTCCAGGTTGGCGACATCATCCTCGGTCAGATCTACTTCGACGGCCTCGGCCTGGGCCTGGATTTCGTCCAATGCTGTGAGCCACGCCTCAGCCGAGACGATATCCACGGGATCGCTGAGTGTTTCCCACATCTCAGCGGCGAAAGCATCATTACTGACGGCGAACTCAAAAGCGGCTTCATACTGTTCAGCATCATACAGGGCTTGCCAGGCAGTAAGGTTGGTTTCGCTCATGCCTGCCAGGGCAATCAGGTAAAGGTAAAAGTCTGGCGCATTCCAGGCTTCTTCGGGCGGGACAAAGGCGTATAAATCAGCGTCGTCAATCCCGTCCACAACGACATCGTGATAGACCAAGCCGATCAGTTCGGCGCTGCTGAATTCACCCTCTTGGTGCATCTGTACCAGCACATCTTCTCGGCTGGTGATGGTTTGGTCTGGCTGGTAGTAGGGTTCGACGTGCGCCCAGGAGAGATCCAGCGGTCCTTCAGCTGCCATGTGGCCTTCCAGCCCGATATGCCGCAGATCGTAATCTGCATACAGACGGTTTAGCATACTAGCAATTTCGATCTGACCCAGGACAGAGTCATGCCGCTCCTCGAAGACGAAGATAGCCGGTTGGGTCTCTGTCTCCACCACAGTAGTAACCACACCAACATCTGTGGAAATCTCTGCCGCGATATCCGTGAGTGAGATCGATGTTGCTTTACCCGCGCTTGATAAAAAAGGCGCTGCCCCGACTCCAAACATCAGGCTGAACAAGGTGATGAACGTAAGCAGCAGGTAGCTACTGTTTGAAAGTTTGTTAAAGCGATTTGCCTTCATGACCGTTACTCCTTTCTGTAGTGTACATGCATATGATATGTAGCCGGATCAACTTGACGTGCGAGCTGGCTGGGTCGTTCGCCCCTGTGGATTGGCAGGAAGTTGTGGACGCGGCATCTTGTCAAGACAAACCTCAACTTCTTGTGTTGTCCATGCTGGTATGTATAGTGAGACCGTCGTAGGTATGTATCCCAGGGCCGAAAACTTGAAAATGTGTACGATATCACCAGGGCGTAAAGTATTCATTTTTGCCTTTCCATCCGCGTTTGTGGTGGCTTGAGTATCGCTTCCCATTTTGGGATCTCCCGTTAAGGCGTGAATCATGACGTTCTCAAGCGGTCCGCCATTGGCACAATTGGTAACCAAAAAATTACCAACGATATCTGCCTTTACATTGTTCATAGGAACTGCCAGTATCCCAATCGTGATCATGACGCTGAACATGGCGAATATGAATTTTCTGTGGCTTTTTTTAGGATTGATTTTTTTCATGGCACTCCATCCTTACCTAGGTTAATTTATCATCGATACCAAAGCTTTCCACTTAGTACACTGTAAATATAGTTTATTACAATTTTTGCTCTGACCGGTCTCCAGACCGAGTCACTCCGGCACGGTCTGGAGACCGGCCTAAGCCACGATAGGATAACTTTCAGTTACTTTGTTTACGCTGTATTAGATATTAATGACTCATGTTACGCACTTTTTGGCTGTCAATCCTAAATGCCCTTCAGAAATCATCAGAATACTACAATGTTATTCCGAGAAGCGGTTGTGCCCCTAGCTTTCAGAAATGGTGCATTGCAGCGCCGAGGAATCCCTGTAGAGATACTTTTTCACTGGTCTTTTTAGAGATTCCTCGCTCTGATTTGAGATTATATCGATACTTGCATGGACCCGCTCGGAATGACAATTCTGAACAGGTTTTCTTGGGGAAGTCAAAAGTAAATTCCTCATCTTGCGTAATACCAATTAATGTCTTAAAAAATCTCCGAAGCATGGATGTGACAAATCGTTATATGATCTATCGCAGATTGTCTTTGTATTTAGTTTTGGACCTAGACTCTAGTACCGTTGATTAAAGGTCTCATACCGATAATTAATGAATCCCCCCTCTCGTTGGTAGTGCGATGACAGCTGAAATTTCTAGACCTAAGATACCATAAAAAAAATCAGCATTCAATATGCCAGGAGTACTTTCTGTATTCGATCACTACAGCGGGCGTGTGCTCAGCGACGAGAGAGAGCCGACCTGATTTCATCACGCTCATTGCTTTCGCTTAACTTGTAGAATGGCGATCTTGGTGGCGTGGTTGAAGGGCGCCGGGTCTGTGGGTGGTGTACCGACGATCGTATCTGGGAAGCCAGTGATATCTTCGGGGATTGGGATCAAGGTTTCGATAGCCAGATAGCCATCAGCGCAAAGTGCCTCGAGAGAGGCCAGATACTCTTTCCCGCTAAAGTAGAGGGCGTTGTTGATCGCCACCAGGTAGCCGCCGTCAGCCACCAGCGGTCGCACTTTGTTGATCAGGCGCTTACTCTCGTTGACCAGGTCCACCGAACCCCTTTTGGTGCTGGAGAAGAAGGGTGGGTCCAGGATCACGCAGTCGAAGAGTTCACCCTTACGCTTGAGTTCAGCCACCATGCTGAAGAAATCGTTGGCCCTCAACTTCATCTTACCGATGTCCAGGCGGTTGAGCATGCCGCTCTGGCGGGCTAGCTCCAGGAACTTGCGCTTGAGATCGGTCTGCAACACGTACGCCGCGCCTCCGGCCAGAGCGGCCACCCCCAGGCTGCCGGTATAGGCGAAGGTGTTCAGCACGCGCCATCCCTCGTCTTCGCTCGGGACAGGCCCAGACATGTTATCGAGAAGCCATTTACGTAAATTACGCGTGTCGAGGTAGAAGCTGGCGTCCTGATGCATGCGCAGGTTCAGGGCGTACCAGACACCATGCTCGCGGATCTTTTCAGTGGGCGAATGCCCAAAGGCAAGCACCCCTCTCCTTCGGGCAGGATCAGGCGCCGAGCGCGACTTGTGGATGATGCAATTCAGCCAAGGGAGCCGTTCCAGGTAGAAGTCGCCTGCGACGGCCAAGGCGTCCCCTGAATCCCTGGGTGGTAAGCGCTTGCCCCCCCAGCCCCCCAATTCTGGGGGGAGCAGAGAGAGATTCTCCCCCCCAGGCTTGCCAGGAGTAACATCGTAGGGTTGAGGGGGTATCCCACCCTCATAATCGAATAAAACTAGTGTACTGCCGTAGAGATCGACCACCAACTCTGGGAAGCCCTCGTAGAATCCGTTGAATAAGCGTATACAGCGTAAGTCTTCGCCAAAACTTACGATATCTTGAATCTTTTGGCGTGCCTCAAAGGCTCGCTCCAGATATGTTTCCAGTGCTGGCATCCTTGCGATTATAGCAGACAGGGTTGTGCATAATTGCTCCCAGAGATAGGCATTCTAGGAATCGACGTGGGATATTCCAGATTTAGGGGTGGACGGAGTGCGGAGCACCCCGTCCACCCCTAAATCTGGAGAGATTACTCCGGCAATTCCTCGAGACCAAGAGATAAGGGTCTTTGGGAAGGGTCTCTAAGAAAGGTATAATGCTGTATTGGATACTCTAGTGATAAGGAATGAGAAATGACATACAAAGTAGGTGTTATTGGGTTAGGTATTATGGGGCAGCGCATGGTGCAATGCATGTCCCCTCACCCTGATTTTGAAGTAGTGGTTGGGTGGGATATCCATCCCTCGACAAGTGAAGGTGTTCAACGCGATCTGGCACCAAGCATGCAAATTGCAGCAGATGCACAGACCCTGATATCCGATCCAGCGCTGGATCTAATCTACATCGCCTCTCCACCGACATCTCACCTGGCATACGCCCGGACAACGATGGAAGCCGGGAAAGCCATCTTCTGTGAAAAACCACTGGCTGTTGATATAGAGGCTAGCCGTCAGATGGTCGCTGAGCTAGAAAAGAGCGCTCTACCGAATGCAGTCAATTTTCCATTTGCCGCTTCTCAAGAAGTTGCTACCCTCGAAAAGCATATCCAAGAAGGGCGCCATGGCGAGGCACAATTGCTTGAAATCAGCTTCCATTTCTCTGAGTGGCCGCGCACCTGGCAGCGTGAGGCAGCCAGCTGGCTATCGGGCAGAGTTGAAGGCGGTTTCCTGCGTGAAGTATTTTCCCATTTTGTTTATCTCACGCAGAGGATTTTTGGAGCGCTGACCATCCAATCTGCCCAGGTCAGCTTTCCTGCTGATGGAACTACGGCCGAAACGTATGTGATGGCAAATCTTGAGAGTCATGGTTTGCCAATACGCGTCAGCGGTGGTGTGGGTGGCGCAGCACCCGACTATAACGCCTGGACTCTATTCGGTTCGCAGAAATCCTATCGTTTCTACGATTGGCGCTTGATGAAAGTTGCCGATCCTGAAGGTTGGCAGGAACTTGCCCCAGAGGTCGAACCAAAACCACTCCTGGGGGATCAGTTGGATGCCCTGGCGGAAATGCTGGCGGGTAATCCCCATCCCTTGCCAGATTTTGCAGCTGCCCTGGCTGTGCAGGAACTTGTAGAAGGATTATTACAATATAGAAGCCGCTGAACAGGCGTAAAGCGCTGCTCATGCACGAAGTGCATTCGACTCGGTCAGGAGACCGGCCTTAGCAATTTTCGGATAGGTTCTTAGTAGTATCGAATAAGGCTCCGCATCCTGGGCTTGAACCGCTCCACTGTATCATATTGGCATTAGTAAGCAATTGAGCGCTTGGTAGTCTCCCTGTAAAGTGTTGCTATCCTAAAAAGTGGAGCCAAATATCACCGCAAAGCCGCAAAGAACGCAAAGATATGTTTGTTTTATCCTTTTCTTGGCGCTCGACCAAAGGTCCGCATAGCGTGGCGTCTTCGCGGTTCAAGTTAATGCTCATCCAGGCAGCAACACTCTAGAGGGATCACCGAGCGCTTCATTGTGCCTTTGATCTCAAATTGCAATAATAACTTCATACCACAGGAGATATCTGATATTATAATGAATGCCTAGGAGGAGCACCGTCGATGTCTGCATCGCAATGTGAAGCGCGCAACTGGGGATGGAGGAGTATAAATGGGGGTTCTTTGGGGTTCTTAATAGCGCTTAGAAATAAGCTGTCTTCGTGCTATCTATTTGTGAGTGTCTCTACATCACGGCATCATTCGCATACGCGCCAGCTGCGAGTGTTCTCATTCATTACCCTGATCGCTCTGCTGGCAGCCACATTCGCAACCACCTCCACAATTTTCGCGGCTTCGCCGCAATTTTCACCGCCAGCAACTGACTTTTTGATCAAAGTCAAAACTGATAATATGGGGCCATCATCCAACACTCAGTTTACCATCCCTACCACCGGGGGAGGCTACAACTATAACGTCGATTGCGATAACGATGGCAGCAATGATGCTACTGGCCAAACTGGGGATTACACCTGCAATTATGGCGCTGCTGGCACTTATACCATCCGCATCAGTGGTACATTCCCCAGGATTTATTTCAACGACCCCGGTTTATTAAATGCCAGCGATAGTGAAAAGCTGCTCTCGGTCGATCAGTGGGGTACCGGTCAGTGGAGCTCGATGAACATGGCGTTCGCTGGCTGTGAAAATATGACCATCACGGCCAGTGATGTTCCCGATCTGTCGAATGTTACAGACATGGAAGGCATGTTCTACCAGGCTGAGTCCATGAACGCGAATATCAACAACTGGGTCGTATCCAATGTCACCAATATGAAGGGGGCCTTTTTCTTTGCTACTTCCTTCAACCAGCCACTTTCTGGCTGGAACACCGCCAACGTGACCAATATGAACAACATGTTCGCTGGTGCTATGGCTTTCAATCAGGATATCTCAACCAATGGAAATTTCTGGAACACCGCTGCGGTCACGGATATGGGTGCCATGTTCAAAGGTGCTTCCGCCTTCAACGAGAATATCAGGAATTGGGATACAGCCAACGTGACCAACATGGCTGAAATGTTCTCCGATGAAGGATTCGTACTTCCCACGGCTTTCAACCAGGATATTGGGGATTGGAATACAGCTAAGGTGACCGATATGTCGGGGATGTTTTGGGGGGCGGAAAATTTCAATCAGGATATTTCCACCAATGGAGATATGTGGAACACCGCTGCCGTTACAGATATGAGCGGCATGTTTGCCGAAGCGACCGCCTTCAACCATTACATCGGTAGCTGGGTCACAACCAAAGTAACCAATATGGCAGGAATGTTCTATGGAGCGACCGCCTTCAACCAGGATATCTCGACCAATGGAGATATGTGGAATACCGCCGCTGTTACCAATATGAGCAGCATGTTTGAGGGCGCGACCATCTTCAATCAAGATATCGGCAACTGGAACACCGCCGCAGTCACCGATATGAGCGGCATGTTTGCCGAAGCGGACGCTTTCAACCAGGACATCGGTAGCTGGGTCACATCCAAAGTAACCGATATGGCAGGGTTGTTCTATAGAGCGACCGCCTTCAACCAGGACCTCAACAATTGGGTTACGGCCGCGGTTACCGATATGTATGCCATGTTCTCCTTCGCGACGGCGTTCAATCAGGACCTCAACAATTGGAATACGGCTAAGGTTACAGATATGTCCGAAATGTTCTTTGGGGCGGCAGCATTCAACGGGGATGTCAGCAACTGGAACACGGCCGCCGTTACGGATATGAACGGTATGTTCGCTGAAGCTGCCTCTTTCAATCAGGATGTCAGCGGTTGGAACACGGCAAAAGTTACGGATATGTCCGGGATGTTTGGCAAGGCGTCTGCCTTCAACCAAAACATCGGGGGTTGGAACACCGGCGCAGTCACCGATATGGGCGCCATGTTCCTCAGCGCTACGGCTTTTGATCAGAATATCGGCAGTTGGAACGTTGCCGGCGTCACGGATATGACCGATATATTCGACGGCGTCACACTTTCCGTTACGAATTATGATGCCCTGCTGAATGGCTGGGATGCCCAGAATCTAAAGCCAAATGTCACCTTTGATGGTGGCAACAGTGCCTACTGTAACGGAGAAGCTGCCCGGAATAATATGGATACTGCGGACAACTGGACCATTACAGACGCGGGCAAAAACTGTAATCTACCGGAGATCGACGTGCTGGGTAACGACAGGCCCATCGCAGACGGGGACACCACCCCGGAATACGCCGACCACACCGAATTCGGCCAGGTGGATGCGACCGGAGCAGCTAACCAGGCACGCACCTTTACGATCAAGAATACCGGCTTGATTGCCCTGAACTTGACGGGCGGACCGCCGAGAGTGAGCCTGTCGGGGTCGTCCGATTTTACCTTGACCCGTGATGCGACTTTGGCGAGCATCCCAGCGGGAAGTGAGACTATCTTCACGATCACCTTCGATCCCAGTGCACAGACCACTCAGACGGCGACGGTCAGCATCGACAACAACGATAGCAATGAGCACCCCTACAACTTCAACATTCAGGGTACGGGCACCGGCCCGGCCCCGGAGATGGATGTAACGGGCAATGCAATCTCCATCCCTGACGGGGATACGTCGCCCCGTATTGAGGACCTGACCGATTTCGGTAGCATCAATGTGCGTGATGGAGTAGTAGCTCATACCTACACGATCACCAATAGCGGCAGTCAACCACTGAACCTGACCGATACCCCCACAGTCACCATCGGCGGCACACATGCCAATGACTTCAATCTAACAACCGCTGCGACGACGCCAGTCGCAACGGGTGGTGGCACGACCACGTTTGCAGTAACTTTCAATCCCAGTGCTGAAGGTTTGCGGGAGGCCACGATCAGTATTGCCAACGATGATGCCGATGAGAACCCTTACAACTTCAACATCCAGGGGACGGGAGGAGTGGCAACCGTAGATGGAGACGATGGAGACGATGGCGGTGGTGGCGTTTTGGCAGTGCGCAAGTTCAACCTTGGAGAGAAGGGTGGCAAATTCATGGCGCTACCAGTCAAGGTGATCGTGCCCCCGGGCGCGGTCCCCGATGGGACGCTGCTGGTCATCGAGCGCCTGGAGAGAGACAAGACGGATCCGGATTCCATTCTTGGTGATTACATTTACGATATCACCTTCACCAGGCTCGATGGAGTTCCCATCACCAGTTTCTTCCCCCCCATCACGGTGTGCATCAAGCCGACCACTGCCATGTTGCGCCAGGTGGGTTTCAACTTCGCCAACCTGTTCATGCTGACCAGGCATGGGGGCGGCTCCTGGGGGATGGTATCCAATCCTTATGAAGATGATGATGGCTATCTGTGTGTGGACATCCTGCTGTTCAGCTTCTTTGCCCTGGGTGTGTCACCGCTGCCCGAGACCGGCTTTGCGCCGGGGGTAATGCACAGCTCGGCTGAACAGCCCGCGAATAAGAATTATTTCGATCTAAGTTTATGGCACGGTCGGGAGACCGGCCTGAACTCAATATTTAATCGCTGGAGCCGGTCGGCCACAGGCCCGCCTTTGGCGCAAGACCGTGCTCCAGGCGATTTCTGGTTGGAGATCTCCTCCCTGGATGTAGAGCTGCCCATCCTAGGCGTACCCCTGACGGAATACGGCTGGGATGTGACCTGGCTTGGCGATCAGGCTGGTTACCTGGAGGGCACCGCCTTCCCGACCTGGGCGGGGAACACCGCCATCACGGCCCATGTCTGGAGCGCCGACAACACTCCGGGCCCCTTCGTCGATCTGCACACACTCAGGCACGGCGACCGGGTCGAGATCCACGCCTGGGGACAGGTCTACACCTACGAAGTACGCGAAGTCATGCAGGTGCGCCCAGACGACCTGCGCGCCCTGCCTCACGACGACTACGACGTGCTCACCCTGATCACCTGCCAGGGCTTCGACGAATCCAGCGGGGAGTACGCCTGGCGCCTGGCGGTGCGGGCTGTTCTTATAAGCGTTGAATAATAGCCTACATATTGAACAATAAAACGCTGAGAAGCTGGACTTTTGTCAAAAGTCCAGCTTCTTGGTTACTCGTTGGATCAGCGAGTTATACAGGCAAACCAATCGTAAAAGTTGTCCCTCTCCCCAATTCACTTTCGACGCCGATCTTCCCCCCATGCATCTCGACAATCGACTTGGCAATCGCCAACCCTAGCCCAGTCTCGCCGCCCTCGCCGTTTCGAGCATCATCCACGCGGTAGAAGCGGTCGAAGATGCGGCTGATATCTTCAAGGGGGATGCCGGAACCGGTGTCGGACACAGTAAACAGTAACCAGTGATCAGTATTCAGTTGTCTACTGTCTAATGACAACTGGTTACTGGATACTGAACACTGAACACTGACCATGCCTCTCTCCGGTGTATAGCGCAGCGCATTACTGACTAAATTCCCCAACACCTGCATCATGCGGTCTGGATCAGCGTTGATGCGAGGCAGGTCGGCATCGGCATGAATAGAGAGATCGATGCCCTTGCGCTCGGCGGCGTGCTGGTAGGCGGCCTGAACCTGTTCTAGCAATCCATGGGGGGCGATGGGGGCCAGGTTTAGGGAGAGCTCCCCGGCCTCGGCCAGCGAGAGCGTGCGCAGGTCTTCGACCAGGCGCTGCAGGTGATGCACTTCATTTTGCATTGTCTCCAGGCGCTCGGGAGTGGGCTTGAGCACGCCATCGCGCATGGACTCGATGTACCCGGCGATGACCGTCAGCGGGGTGCGCAGGTCGTGGGCGATGTCAGCCGTCATCTGGCGGCGCTGCTCGCTGAGATGGGCCAGGTCGGCGCTCATCTGGTTGAAGTCCCTGGCCAGTTGGCCGATCTCGTCTTTGGTGTATACGGCCACTTGCCGGCCGAATTCGCCCTTGGCGGTATGGCGGATTGCGGTGGTCAGTTCGCGCAAGGGTCGCGTGAGTCCCCGGGTGAGCACCAGACTAATCAATAGGGCAATGGCCATGGCCCCCAAGGTGGCATAAAGCAGCGATTGGTTGGTACGCTCCAGGAACAGTTCTTCACGTTGGGCTAATGGGGGAATATCTCCCGTGGCGATGACTCTCCCAACGGTTTGACCGTCGATCTCAATGGCTGTTCCATTCTCCCATTCGTCTTCTGAAAGGAAATCCCCCATGCGGTACTCGCCCGCAGGGACGACCACTCGTCCACGGGAGTCTATGAGCGCAAAGGTGAGTGGTTGCGTGTTGATTGCGTTACTAGGTGCCCCCTGTTGTGCTGGTTGCTGCGGTAACTGCTGCGCTGGTTGCCCCGGTGGTTGTCCTGCAGGCGGATTACTCAAATTTCCTGCAGGCTGCTGCGCCGGTTGGGGTTGTTGTCCCGGCAGTCCACCCTGTTGGTCCTGGCGGCGGAAGATCGATGCCGCAAACCCCTGCCATGAACCGGTGATCTGATAATACGTGGTGGCCCGGTCGATGAAATTATTCTGCGCGTTGCTGAAAACCAGCCTTTCGAAATCACGTTGGGTAGTATAGCGCGTGATCACCGCAGCCAATAAGGCCACGGTCAGGCTTACGGCTAAAAAAGCTAGGAGGAGTTTAGGGGCCAAAGAACGCATGATTCAGTAAACAGTAGCCAGTATACAGTGGCCAGAAAAAAGCGGAATATCTCATAAGAAATCTGCGTTCATCCGCGTTCATCCGCGTCCAAAATCTTTTGTGTGGTGTATCGATATCCGACTCCGAAGACCGTCTCGATGCGCTGTGGGTTGCTGGGGTCGGCCTCGATCTTGGTGCGTAAGTTACGAATGTGCACATCGATTGTCCTTTCAACACCCTCGAAGGCTGTACCCTGCAAACTTTCCAACAGATCCATTCGGGAGAAGACGCGCCCCGGAGCGGCCATCAGCACCCCCAGCAGATCGAACTCCGAGGGGGTCAGGTCGACATATTGCTCGCCGACCTTTACGGTGTGCTCGTCTTGGTTGAGGGTGATTCCGCCCCCGCGCAGGATATTGGCAGGCGGCACGGCTTTACTGGTTCGCCGTAAAACCGCCCGAATGCGAGCGACGATCTCCTTCATGCCGAAAGGCTTGGTGACATAGTCGTCGGCGCCCAGCTCCAGACCGAGTACTTTGTCAGTCTCTTCCAGCCTGGCGGTCAGCATGATGATGGGCGTGTCACTCTCTTTGCGGAAGTGACGCATGAAATCGTAGCCGCCCATCTCAGGCATCATGATATCGAGGATGATCAGATCGGGCTTTTCGTGACGCGCTACGAAGAGAGCTTCTTGGCCGTTCTCGGCGGTGACTACCTGGAAGCCCTCTTCGGTGAGATATTCTCGTAGCAGCGTGCGCACATTGGCTTTGTCGTCCACGACGAGGATGGTTTTGTTCATAGAATTATTATAGTGCAAGCGGGCAAATGAGCAAGATTGTATGTCAGTAACAAGTTTGCATGTGGGCAGGAGTTCATCTTACTGCCCACCATTCACTATCCACTTCCCACGGATCACGGCATTGCCTTCCAGGTCAAATAATCGAAGGTCATGCCATTGTTGTCAAAATGGGTCGGGCGCAGCCAGCCGTAATAGGTGCCCATTCCAGGTGTGAATTGATAGCAGTAGTACTCAGTTTCAGAGATGGGCCAGATGGCAGACTGGCTGTAAGAGGCGTTCTCGCAGTCCGACTTGGTCGGTTCGCTAGTCATAGCCGTTGAGAAGAGTGCCTCATTGGGTGAGATTTGCATGATCGTGAGGGTATTCCTGGTCATTTTTCGGTATAAGAACCCGGCAAAGGTGCCGCTGCAACTCTCATTGAGATCGCCATTTTGCAGGTCGAAGCATTCCCCGGTGAGCATGGTAACCTGATCGCCCTGGCTCTCGACGAAGAGGGCATTAGGGTTGATGGGCTGCATCTCTGGCGGGTCAGTTTTGAAGGTCATGAAATCGAAAGTGACACCGTCCTGGTCGAAGCGCTCAACCCGGATCCAACCGTAGGTCGTGTTGACGATGTTGCTGATCTGGAAGCAGAAGTACTTGTCTTCCAGGGCTGGGTGCGCAATAGTAGGATACATCTCCACTTCACAGGCTGCTTTGTCAGGCTCGTCATCGCGGTTGTTGGCCAGACTGGTGTTGTTCTCGCCGTGGAACTTACCGCTGGATATCGGATTAAACTGATACATAATATCTGCGGCTGAGTCGCTGCAATCCACTTCCTGGCCGTTGTCGAGGTCGAAGCATTGGCCATCTAATAGCGTTTGCCCGGTTCCCTGGAGATGCACATCAGGATCAGACTCAGGGGTCTGTGGGCCGGGAGTCGGGACTGGGGTATTGCCTCCACCGCCTGGGACCACCTTGATGGCTACTCTCAATGGGCTGTCAGGCGGCGTATCCTGGCCGAAAACATGGCCCTGTGCAGCGACCATCTTCCAGGCCGAGACATAAGCGCCGGGCTGCGAGGGAGCCTGCATGTCCACAGATAGCGTTGTGGTGTGTCCTGGAGCTACCGGTGTAGATATTGAAAGAACTTCCTCTGTAGTGATAATGTCGCCTGCCAGCATCTTCAATTTGTACTCTGTAGTCCAGGTGCAGTCGCCGGTATTCTCGATGGTCCAGCTAACCTGGAAGGTGTCATCAGGCTGGAATTCCTGGCCGTCGGAGATATTGGCATTGGCGATGAAACCATCACTGCAAGGGAATGTCGCCTGGGGTTGCGCTGGCTGGGTGGGCTCGACTGGCTCAGGTTCAACACCCTCTCCGGTTTCTTCCTGCTGTGCAGGGGGAATCTTTTCTTCAGCTTCACTTTGATCTGGTTGGTCAGCAGTTTGATCTTCAGGAACGGTATTCACCTCGGGGACCTCAGAATACCCTGGCAACGAACAGGCTAATTGTGCCAGTGCTATGACCATGCAAACGCCTATCAGAACGAATACTTTGTGCTTCATGGCAACCTCCTTTGGAGTACTCTCCATACACTCATTGATAAAACATGAAGCTTGTTATTGCTTGCCTCAGGATAGCAAAGAGATGTTTAGAAGTTGTTTAGATCATGTTTAGCACTGGCATAGATGTTGTAAGAAAAAGCTAGATCTCCAGGAATTGCTGGGGTAATCCACCCCTAAATCTGGAATATCCCACGTCGATTCCTGGAAAGCCAAAAAATCTTTAGGGGTTATTCTTAGGAACGCAGACCAATTGTGACTGCTTGATCTGACAAGAGCCGCTGACTGTCTTGTTGGGATGCTCGATAGTGCAAGCTTCACCCTCTGTCAATCTAATGCATGCGTCGAGTGCCCTTTGGTGGCGTTGTTCATTGTTTCCTTGAGAGTCTCCTGCCTTTGGAGTCTCAGCCTTGAGCGTTTCGCCAGGTTGCAGGTCCAAAACTGCCAACCCAGGGTATTCGGGGCCGATGAGAGTCACACGGAAGACATCGCCGCCGTAGTCATAGCGCCATATCACTTCGCCCTGGGGGGTGACTTCGAAGAAAATCCCATGCACGCCATCGCAGATCAACGTGTTCCCGTTAGGCAAGCGCTGCGCGCCAGAGATGTGGTCGGCGTAGAAGTCATTCGGATTGTCTGCTACATAAGACCACAGGGGAGCTTCGGGGCCATAAGCTGATCCGGATGTCAGCGAGTAGGTTCCTTCAGCGGTGAGAGGGGGCACAATCTCGTCTATGGTTGAGTAAGCACGGCCTGACTTGTTGCCGTTGTTGAACACCAGGATATTGCCTCCGCCGGGATAATCAGTAGGAATCCATTGGGCATCGTGTTGAACATAAAGTTGCCGATCCTCCTCGGTTCCAGAATCATATGCCTCCGGGTTGCCCCAGCGATAGAGCAGGTCACCCGCAGGCCCGGCAGCTTCAGCAGTGGTTGTGTCGTGATCGATGATCCAGATCTCGCTAAAGCCGTGTACGCTGAGCATGATCTGATCCAGTTCGGCGTTGTAGTCAATGGCGTTAATATGGTTCCAGTCGGCCCGGGAATCGCGGGCAATGTGATTGAGGTTGATCAACTCTGGGTGTTCAGCTATCACGCCGTAATTTTCTTTTGTGGGGTCGTAATCCTGCACCAGATGATCCCAGACGTGCCACTCCCAGACGATCTCATTGGTTGTGGGATCTACCTCGATAACGTGGTCGGGCCAGAGTTCGCCCTCTTTTAGCAAGCTAGGGTCACGGCCGGCAGCGATGGCATCGGCACGGGTCTTGTATTCCCAGGCGATCATCAGGACATTGCCGTTGGGCATGGGTTCGATGTCGTGATGCTGCTGCACCTGGTCGCCGGCATACTTGTACTCCCAGACCACGGAGCTGTCTGGGGCGATCTCTTGAATGACACCGCCGGATCCGCCGGCGTCGAACACGCCTGTTTTAATTGAGCCGGGTCGCAGCAGGTTGCCATTCTCCAGCAGATAGACCGAGTGGCCGGGCGACAAACTGCTGCTCCAGGTATAGACCGCAACGCCTTGATCATTCATCAAGTAAGTATCTGTGGAAGAAATCGGCGAGAAAAGATACAACCTGCCCGAAGTTTGCTCACTTGGGATTATTTCGCCATCTGAGCGAGTAGTCTGCTCTGGAACTTCGGAATCAGGGAGTACTTGTCCGGCAACTGTCTCTGCAAAGACGCAGGCCAGGAGGGATATGCTGAGAATAATTGTTGAGAAATTTGCAATGTTTTTTTTCATGTTGATCTCCTTTCTTGGCCTCAACCATCTCTTGCTCACTGAGTAATTCGACAATGTCAACTTCGCGAGAACTTCCGAAAATAGGGGGGTACGGGGGTGCGGAGCAC
>CAZUSV010000031.1:0-123 GCA_964622645.1 uncultured Anaerolineales bacterium | reverse complement strand
TTTTATTCCCAATTTTAAAATTGCGCTAAACCCCCAGAATTTGGGGGGGTGGGGGGGGGCCCCCCCCCCCCGTACCCCCCTATTTTCGGGCTTCTCGTCTGAAAGTTGACATTGTCAAGGTAA
>CAZUSV010000030.1:0-36493 GCA_964622645.1 uncultured Anaerolineales bacterium | reverse complement strand
GTGCTCCGCACGCCCCATCCCTCAAAATCTGGACATTACCACGGGATTTCCTAGAGGCCCCCTCGATGACTGGCCCAAAAGGTAATATAATCTTGCAATGATCCCAAATATTTCCATTAAATAGTATAAAAGAGAGAAGCTGCATGAGCATAATCCAAGAGAAAACTGACCAGGCTGTAGACATTCTCCAAGAATTAAACATCGACCTGTGGTTGACCTTCGTGCGCGAAACCTCGGGGGTGCGTGACCCGGTTCTAGATTTCATCTTCGGCCCTGAAGACTTGACCTGGCCCAGCGCCTTGATCTTGACCCAATCTGGCGAGCGCATCGCCATCGTTGGGCGCTTCGAAGCCGAGGCTGTCGAGCGCCAGGGTGTGTATGACCCGGTCTTGTTTTATGATCAATCCATCCAGCCAACACAGTTGGAGACCTTGGAACGATTAGATCCCCAGCAGATCGCCATCAACACGTCCAGGAATAATGTCCATGCCGATGGACTGACACATGGGCTTTACGAAATCCTGATTGGCTATCTGGAGGGGACACCCTTTGCTGAGCGATTGACCTCCGCAGAGGCAGTCATCAATGCCCTGCGGGGACGTAAGACGCCCTCAGAGGTGGCTCGCATCCGTCAGGCCATTTCGACCACCCAAGAGATCTACCAGCGCACTTTCGAGTTCCTACGCCCAGGAATGACCGAAAAACAGGTCGGTGAGTACATGCACAGCCTGTTGGATGAATACGGCGTAAGCACAGCCTGGAGCTACGACCACTGCCCCGCCTTCAACAGCGGCCCTGACTCACCAGTGGGTCATGGCGGTCCGACGGACCTGGTCATCGAGCCCGGGCACTTGCTGCACTTCGACTTCGGCGTCAAACAAGATGAGTATTGCTCCGATATCCAGCGCATGGGCTATGTGTTGCGCCCTGGCGAGAAAAAGCCGCCTCCTGAAGTGCAACGCGGCTTCGAGACCGTGCTCAAAGCCATCGATACAGCAATCGAGCACCTCGAACCTGGCGTATCGGGTCAACAAATAGATGCCGCCGCACGGCGTGTGGTCACTAACGCAGGATACCCCGAATATAAATATGCTACCGGCCACCAACTCGGGCGCGTGGCCCATGACGGTGGAGCCTTATTAGGTCCAGCCTGGGAACGTTATGGGGAGACACCCTTCCAGGAAGTCGAAGTGGGACAGGTCTACACCATCGAGCCAGGACTGATGGTGGACGGTTACGGCTACATCGGGCTGGAGGAAGATGTGCTGGTGACTGAGAATGGCGTGGAGTACCTCTCCCAGCCGCAGAGGGAACTGATCTTGATAGCCCCCGAATGACCGAGGATTAAATATTCCTGCAAGAAAATAACCACAAAGGACACAAAGAATCACAAAGATGACACTACTGAAAAAACTAAGTGAGCAGGATACCGTGCGGCATATATTGGGGTGTGTGCCGTGCACACACCCCAATATATGCCGCACGGGCCTCACTCCTTTGGCTTTTTTCAGTGGACCCAAAGATATAAACAAATCATTCTATTGCCTCTTTGGGAATCGACGTGGGAAATTTCAGATTTTGGGGTGACTTCACCTGTGAGATTCCCCCGGCGTTTCAAAAAGGGCCATTCTAATTCTTCGTGAACCTTCGTGTTCTTCGTGGTAAACGTATTAGAAAGTCATAAACAGGTAAATTCATGACTAATCTCAACTATACTCCTAGCTTCAACACCACTGAAGTTCAAATCTTATCGCAAAAGATATTCGGCATCCAAGGCACGCTGACGCCGTTACCGAGTGAGCGCGATCAAAATTTTCGGCTGCGTACAGAGAATGGCGAGAATTATGTCCTCAAAATCGCCAGCGCCGCCGAAGATATCCAGCTCCTGGAAGCCCAAAACCTGGCCATGGCCCATCTCAACCAGCATGGGGTCAGGGCTCCCAAAGTTATCCCAACCAAAAACGGAGAAACCATCACTCAGATCGAATCCGGAACCGGCCAGATTCATGCAGTTCGACTGGTCAGTTACCTGTCTGGAACCCCTTATGGCGAGGTTGGCAGACATTCTCCAGAACTCTTCCACAACCTTGGGGCCTACCTGGGACGATTGGATCGAGCGTTTGCCAGCTTCGATCATCCCGCCATTCACCGTGATTTCTATTGGGATTTGGCCAATGCACTGGACGTGGTCAACGAATACCAATCTTTGATCATCACTGATGAATTACGCATCCTGGTCGAAAAGTTCACTAATCAATTCCAGCAAAATGGTTTCCCGCTGCTGCCTGAATTGCGCCAAAGCGCCATCCATAACGATGCTAACGATTACAATGTCATTGTTGGGGGTGGTGATGACCTCTATTCACGCGATCAACAGATTGTGGGGGTGATCGACTTTGGCGATATGCTGCACAGCTACACCGTCGCTGAACTGGCTGTAGCCATCGCCTACGCCATTCTCGATAAAGCAGACCCCCTGGCAGCAGCCATTCCCCTGGTAAGAGGCTATCATCAGGAGAATCCTCTCAGCGAAGATGAACTGGCCGCCCTCTTCGGATTGGTCACTATGCGGTTATGCATGAGCATCTGTATCGCTGCCCACCAGACTCAGCAACGCCCAGAAGACGCATATCTCTCCATCAGTCAGGACTCTATCCACAAAACCTTACCGAAGCTGGCCGAGATCCATCCCTGTTTTGCTGAAGTGGCATTCCGCCAGGCTTGTGGGTTGAGGCCGCACCTTCGAACAGAAAAGGTGACCCAATGGCTGCAAAGCAAACCCCAATTTTCGCCCATCCTGGAGATAGACCTGGGTATTGATCCCCTTATTATCTTCGATCTGGGCATCAGCAGTCCGCTCCTGGGAGCAGATCAAATATCACTCACAGAAAGCCACCTCACGCCACGTCTGTTCAGCCAGCTTGAAAAAGCAGAGGTTAAAGTCGCTATCGGCCAATATGACGAAGCCTGGCTGCTCTATACCACACCTGCCTTCAATACCGGCGATAAGCTGACCGACGAACACCGCATCATCCACCTGGGCATCGATCTATTTGCGGCGCCTGGTACGGCAGTTTATGCTCCCTTAGACGGTCATGTGTACGCTTTCCACGATAACGATGCTGCCCAGGATTACGGCCCGGTGATCATCCTGGAACACCCCATTTCAGACAGTGAGTCATTCTTCACCCTCTACGGCCACCTCAGTCGGGCCTCCCTCGCCGGGCGAAAGAAGGGCCAGAAGATCATCGCAGGGGATAAACTGGGGGAGATTGGCACGGCGGAAGTCAACGGCGGTTGGACGCCTCATCTGCACTTTCAGATCATCACCGACTTGCTCGATCTGGATTGCGATTTTCCCGGCGTTTGTCGAGCCAGTCAGCGCCAGTTGTGGAAAGCCCTCTCTCCCGACCCAAACCTGATCCTGCGCATCCCTGAAGGGGTACTCCCCCGGCCCCAACTCAGCAAGGCTCAAACATTAGCTGCACGCCGTAAGTTGATCGGCCGTAATTTGAGCATCGGCTACAACGAGCCGCTCAAGATCGTGCGCGGCTGGAAACAATATCTCTTCGATGAGACCGGGCGCCGCTACGTGGATGCCTATAACAATGTGCCCCACGTCGGGCACTGCCATCCGCGCGTGGTGGCAGCGGGGCGAGAGCAGATGGGTATACTCAACACCAACACCCGCTACCTGCATGACAATCTCCACCGCTACGCCCAGAAGATCATCGCCACCCTACCAAAACCACTGCGCGTGTGCTTCTTCGTCAACTCCGGCAGCGAAGCCAATGAGCTGGCCCTGCGCCTGGCGCGTGCCTACACGGGGGCGAAGGACATGCTCGTCATGGAGAGTGCCTATCACGGCCATACCACCTCGTTGATCGACATCAGCCCTTACAAACATGATGGACCGGGGGGACGCGGCGCGCCTACGTGGGTACACACCGTCCCTATCCCCGACACTTACCGCGGCCTCTACAAAGCCAATGACCCCCAAGCTGTCCAAAAATACGCCCTGCACGTCCAGAAATCTATCGAGCAGTTGCAAGCTGTAGGAAGCAAATTGGCAGCCTTCATCGCCGAAACCTGCCCCAGCGTGGGTGGGCAGATTTTTCTCCCCCCGGGTTATCTCTCGCAGGTTTATGAATACGTGCGCCAGGCAGGCGGCCTGTGTATCGTCGACGAAGTGCAGACCGGTTATGGCCGCACTGGAACGCATTTCTACGCTTTCGAGGACCACGGCGTTGTGCCAGATATCGTCGTGCTGGGCAAGCCCATCGGCAACGGCCACCCCATCGGCGTGGTGATCACCCGCCCGGAGATCGCCGCGGCCTTCGACAACGGCATGGAGTTCTTCAGTACTTTTGGCGGCAACACTGTCTCATGCGCCATCGGTATGGCGGTGTTGGATGTGGTGTTGGATGAGAATTTACAGGATCATGCTCTGGAGGTTGGGAATTACTTGCTCGAGGGATTACGCCGTTTTGAGGCTGACTACACCCTCGTGGGAGACGTACGCGGCTCTGGGTTGTTCCTGGGCGTGGAGTTGGTCCTGCACCCAGAGACCCTTGAGCCAGCCACCACCGAAGCCGCCTTCATCGCCAACCGCATGCGTGAGTTGGGGGTGCTTCTAGGCACCGACGGGCCTGATCACAATGTGCTCAAGATCCGCCCGCCAATGCCATTTTCCATCGAGGATGCAGACCTGCTATTGGGGGCAATGGATCAGATACTCTGGGAAGATTTTGGGAGTTAGCAAAAATAAGGCAGCCGGTGCTGAGCACCGGCTGCCTTATTTTTGCCTACATTTCTGCGCTATCAATCACCGCATCCAGTTTCTTCAAAACCCCCTCATCCAGCGGCGCTGGCTGGTATGTCTCAAAGATCTGGCGCACTTTGGCGTTGGAGCGGTCACCCAGGGTCAAGGATCCCGCCAACTCCCAGTCTTCACGCGAGGTGCGGTCCAAGAGGCTGGGTCTCCAATTGCTACGGAAGTGCTCGAAAGTATGCTCTTCGCCCACAAAGTGACCTCCGGGACCAACCTGGTCGATCACATCTAACGCAATGGTTTGCTCATTGATCTCAACGCCATCCATGAAGCGTTTGACCAACCCGGCAATCTCATCCATGGCAACGATCTGATCGTAGGAGGCCGTGATGCCCGATTCGACATAACCGACATCATGGATCAAGTTACCACCGCCCAAGGCAGTCAGCATCATCCAGATGGCCCCTTCGGCAGCAGCCTGCTGATCGAAGACCTTGGCATCGCTGCAACCCGAGAAGGCAAAGATAGGGATTTCGTAGAAGTGGCACATCTCAGCGAAAGCAGTATTGCCCAGCATGAACTCCGGCGCGGCGTAGGAGATCAAGCCCTGGCTCATATCCATGAAGAGGATGCCACCTGCCCCGATCATCGGCGCGCCCTCACGGATCAATTGGGTGAGCAACAAACCGCTGAGTTGCTCGGCGTTGGCCTGCACCAGCGCTCCGGCAATGGTTACCGGCGCTGTGGCTCCGACCATCATCCCTGGGGTATAAACCACCGGTAACCCCTTATCCGCCAGGAAGAGCAGCTTTTCGCAACTCTCTTCAGCATGGGTTAGGGGAGAAATCGGCTCGCTGTACAGTGCGCAGAATGGGTTGCACTGCAGCGCTTCGGCTCCCCCGGCAACGGCCTCAGCCATCTCGATGATCGCTTCCAGGTTGGGTCGGCTCCAGGCAGTATAGACGATGGGCTTGGTTGTATTGGAAACCATCGCCCGGAAATGATACAGATCGGAGAGCTCCTCGGTCACATCCGAGGCGATGCCCATGCACATCAAGAAGTCCAGGTTGGGCAAAGCATCGATGAGTTTGGCGACATTGGCGACATCATCCAGGACAGCCTCACGCCGCTTACCGGTATAGGCATCCAGCACAAAGGGAGTGTCAGAGCCAGTGCCGTAGTAACCTTTGCGCCCTTCCAGCTCCATGGCCGGGTTTCCATCTCGATCGCAGAGCACCACCCGCGTCGGCGCGGTGCGGATGGCCCATTCGATCAAATGCGAAGGGATGCGCACCCGCTCTCCATCCAGCCAACAGCCCGCTTTCTTCAATAGCTCGCGCACCTCTGGGACCAGCACATTCACCCCGGTGCGTCTGAGCAACTCTAAGGTCGCGCTGTGAATCTCCTGCTTTTGGTCATCACTAAGCAGCCTCATGCCTGGTGATACTTGAGCCGTGAAATCACTGTTGATCATTTGCACTCTCCTTTGAAATCTCTTAGAGAATATGACCCCTTATTCTTTAATGTGTCCTGCCATGAATCATTATAGCACAGGCATTCTGAGATTATTTCACAATAAAGTATGGCTCTCTAGGATTCGCCGGGGTAACTCCCAGATTTGGGGGAATTCCTAGAGGCCCTAAAGTATGATTACTCAGCCAGCTATAATAAAGTAAAAGAATCAGCGCCTTAGTGGGCAATTGTTAGCTAACTTTCAGGCAAACTGAGCAGATTCGCAGTACGATTCACTCAACTTCGCCCTGATAAGGGCATCTAAGGAGAGTTTATGCGCTATAAAACAGATTCCATCGCAACATCATTTTCCCGTGGTGAAGTGATCGCCAACAGCGTCACTCACGCCATTGGGATTGGCCTGAGCATTGCAGGTTTAGTTATCCTGATCATCCGAGCTGCTACCCGTGGAGATACCTGGCACATGGTCAGCTTCATTGTTTTTGGGGTCTCGTTAATATTGCTGTACCTGGCCTCGACAATCTATCACAGCACCCCTCGCTTTTCGTGGAATGCCATCCTTCAGCGTCTGGATCATGCTGCCATTTTCTTCCTGATTGCCGGCACGTATACCCCCTTCCTGTTGACCAAACTGCGCGGGCCCTTCGGTTGGAGTATCTTTGGCATTATCTGGGGGTTGGCATTACTCGGCTTGATACTCAAAGTCGGCTTTACCCAGCGCTTTGTGAAACCCACTGTCTGGCTGTATATTGCCATGGGTTGGTTCGCCATCATCATGTTCAACCCGATGATGCAGCAAATCGGGAGCTTGAGCCTGACACTTCTGCTCATTGGCGGTATCTGCTACACCGCGGGGGTCATCTTCTATCGCTGGCGAAAACTACCCTATAGCCATGCCATCTGGCATCTGTTTGTGATAGGCGGGAGTGTATTCCACTACTTCTCTGTATTGCAGTTGGCTTAATGAGGGCAATCGCATTTAGAAATAGCTTTGCTCAGTTTGGATAGACATATCCAAACAATTACTTTCAATTTCTGTGGATTTGTCAATCCACAGAGAGCTAATCTGCCAAATGGGATTGCCCTGACAATACCCATTTCACCAATTGACACTGAACCCAACTGAAAATATACTCCGATAGGGTCTCTAGGAATTCCCATGGTAATGTACAGATTTGGGGGTATGGGGCGTTCGGAGCACGCCCCATACCCCCAAATCTGAGAATTACCACGGCGATTCATAGAGATTCCCCCGATATCTTGCGAGAACAACCTTGGAGGTATGTTATGAGCACACACTATTCAGGAGAAAAACAAGCCCAACTTCATGCCCAATTCGATCAACTACAGCGCAAACTGATCCCATTATGGAAACAGATTGGGCGCACTGATCCCGGTGGAAACATCCTCGAGGATGAGAATACCGTCGTTGTGCTGCCATCCTTAACTGTAGATCTCGAGTTCGATTTCGCCTCTCAACAAGGTTATGAAGAGCGCATGCTTTTCATGCTCTTCCTGCTGCGACAGCCTCTAAAGCGCCTCATCTACCTGACCTCCATGCCCATTCAGGAGGAGATCATTGACTACTACCTGCACTTGCTCCCCAGCGTGAGCATCAACAATGCCCGGCGGCGCCTGACTTTGATCTCACCTCAAGATGCCTCCCAGAGCTCCCTGGTTGAAAAATGTCTCGAGCGCCCGCGGCTAATTCAACACATCCGCGAGCAAATCCCCGATTTGGAAATGGCCCATCTGGTACCCTTCCTCACCACAGACCTGGAGCGCGATTTTGCCGTGCAGTTGGGCATCCCCATGTATGCCGCCGACCCGCGTTTCTTCGCCTTCGGTACGAAGAGTGGTTGTCGACGTATCTTCGCTGAAGAGGGTGTTCAGCATCCCTTGGGGGCAGAAGAACTAAAAACCAGAGATGAGTTGGTAGAGGCGATTTGTGAGATGCGCGCCCAAAAACCCTCTTTACAAAAAGTAATCGTCAAACACAATGAAGGTGTCTCAGGTTTGGGTAATGCCCAGTTAGACCTTTCGAACTTGCCCACTCCTGGCAGCAAAGATGAGCCTTCAGCAATATCGGCGCGCTTGAGAGAACTGCAATTCGAAGCACCGGACATACAATTCGAATGGTATCTGGAAAAATTCGAAGAGAGAGGCGGCATTGTAGAAGAGCTTATCAGTGCTGATGAAATTTTCAGCCCCAGCGCACAGTTGCGCGTATCTCCATCAGGAGAAGTCGAACTGCTCTCCACCCATGATCAGATGTTGGGTGGTCCTAGTGGCCAGATCTACCTGGGAGCCCGCTTCCCCGCCAAGGGGGAATACGGCCCAATGATCATGCGGGAGGCCGAAAAAATTGGCAAACGCTTTGCCAAAGAGGGTATTGTGGGACGCTTCGCCCTGGATTTCATCGTGGCGCGCCATGCAGATGGCAATTGGGAACCCTACGCGATCGAAGTCAACCTACGCAAGGGCGGCACAACGCACCCTTTCCTTACACTTCAGTATCTCACTGACGGCATTTACGCAGTCAAGGAAGGGGAATTCTACATCGCTCGAGGGCACCCAAAATACTATGTTGCTACAGATGCCTTGAAATCTCCCGCCTACAAAAAACTTACCCCACAAGATTTGATCGATCTGGCCAGCACTCATCGCCTGCATTACGATCACATCAAACAAACAGGCATTGTGCTACATATGTTCAGTGGGGTTTCTTCCCTTGGTAAACTAGGTTTGACTGCCGTCGGGGATACCCCCGAACACGCCGAAACCATTTACCAGCATTTCATCACGATATTGGACGAAGCCGCATCTTGACAATTCCAACTCAATCTTCCTCGTTCTCTGCCACGTACTCATCGTGGAGCACCATCAGCTTATCCCAGGTTTCTTGTGGTACTAAGTTCTCGATATGCTTGTAGAGCGTCCTGGCATCCTTGGATAGTTGTTCACCCGCAACATAACTGGGAATTGTGAAGTTCTGCCCGTAGGCCCTTACCGACAATTTGCTTGCGCTGCCGCCATCCGGAATATCCTCGGCTTGGAGCCATTCCTTTGCGAACATCCCCATATTGACTAGCATCCCATAGAGCCGATCGAGGTCGTTCTCTGAGACGGCGATTGGCTCGATCCATATCGGAGGATCCTGCTCACTATAATCGGCCTGGAATCTAATTTCGCCTTCCGGCCCAGGCCCAATGGTGACCTCATAGAAATAGAAATAGGGCGGCGGCAGGCTGCCAGTCTCCCAATAGTATTCGACCTGAAAATCGTCCGGTCGGGTCGCTAAAAATGGCGTATTGGTATGTACTGGGATAGGCTCTGAAGCAGCACATCCTGCCATAAATAGGATCATACACACTGACATTATCTTCCGCATCAATATCTCCAGAATCCGAGGTTCATTCATGGTATTCCCGCCAAGTTTTCAAAGAAAACTCATGGGTCTGGAGTCCGATGTCTCCTGACGTCGAGAGACAAAGAATCTCATGGATAAACTCTCGTCAACGAATCAGGAGATTTCGGAATCCAGATCCTCAGCACAGGTGTTATGGTAAGAACTTTCCTGCTTTTTACATCTACCAGCTACAGGCACTGTAATTATAGATCAAAAGGAGTTCGATGATGAATATTGCTTTATGGATTGTCCAAGGAATCGCAGCTTTTATCGTCTTGATGGCAGGCGTCATGAAATTGATGCGCACCAAGGAGCAAATGGCCGAGCAGATGGCCTTTGTTGAAGACTTAACTCAAGGCCAAATCCGAGGCATTGGTGTTCTCGAGGTTCTGGGCGCACTGGTTTGATCTTGCCCGAATTAACCGGCATCCTGCCATCCAGCTTGACGCTGCCCCCAGACAAATATAAGCAGAAGCCGGACTTTTCGAAAAAGTCCGGCTTCTTTTATGCCACCAAATCAGAATGCAATGCTATACTGACTCAAGCGAGGCGAACTATAAAAGGGAGAAATTATGGCTCGAGATTCAGATTCCAAATACGATCCCAGCAAGCATCATAGAAAATCAACTCGCCTGATGGGCTATGATTATTCCAAAGGAGGCGCGTTTTTTGTGACCATGGTGACACACCAACAGAAATGCCCATTCGGTGAAATCAGGGAAGCAGAGGAGGTTACAATATATTCAAATACCAATACTCCCTTCTCAGCTAAAGATCACAGCTCATTGCAAAGGGATATGCTCGGCAAACCGGAGCGCTCCGGCATTCTGGCCCTACGGGCAGATCGCAAAGTTTTTGCTTTTTTGCCTTTTTCTTAGCGCCCGACCGCAGGTCCGCACGCCAAGGGCGCGCAGAGCGAGCGTAGTGTCTCGCCATAGGCGTGCTTCGCATGCGGTTCTAATCAGTGCTTATCCAGGTAGCAACACTCAAGAGAGAGACCATATAGCTCACAGCAGCACAGAAATACAGGGAGCAAATTCTTGTTAGAATACTTCTATGCGCATTCTAGTTCTTTGTGGCGATTCTTGGCACCCTGCAGACACAGCCCGAAAGGGGCTGATGGGGCTAGTTGAATTGGGCTTCAAGTTCGAGTGGATCGAAAATGCAAACCAATGGTCTACCCAACAGATGCACGAGTATCCGCTGGTCATCCTGGCTAAATCGAATAACGTTTCCGAGACAGACCAATCTCCCTGGGCTAATGATAAGGTTCAAAGAGCTTTTCTAGAGTATGTCCGAAGTGGTAACGGATTGCTGGTCATCCATTCAGGTACCGCTGGCTATGAACAGGCGCGGATTTTTCGGGAATTGATCGGGGGTGTATTTCGCGAACACCCCGAGCCATGTCCGGTGTCTGTCGAACCGCAAGCGGGGCATCCAATCGCTGAAGGGAGTTCTCCTTTCACGGTGGTTGACGAACACTACTTCATGGATTTAGATGACGAGCAGGTCAATATCTTCTTGACAACTTCATCGCAGCACGGTACTCAGCCTGGCGGCTGGACTCGCTTAGAAGGAGAGGGGCGTGTTTGTGTGCTTACCCCCGGCCATAATTTGGAAGTCTGGGAACATCCCGCTTATCAATTTTTGCTGCAAAACGCGCTGCATTGGTGCAACAAAACACTGTAAGGAGATACGCAGTTGCCTCCCTAGCACCCCGTCTGTGGCGTTGGGGGAACCTTAGGAATTCTCCCCCCAGCGCCAACGGCGCGCCTACGGCGTTGGGGGGTTGGAGGAGCTATAATTGAGAAACGCTTTTTATCTACGTAACTTCTGATGGTAAGGAATATTCACATATTGCAAATGGAGTATCCATTCTGACGCTAACCTATCAAAGGAACGAAAATGCCAACCAACAAATGGACCACTACAAACATCCCTGATATGCAGGGCAAAACCGTCATCGTCACTGGTGCAAACAGCGGCATTGGCTATGAGGCGGCCCGGGCGCTGGTGGCTAAGAACGCCACAGTGATCATGGCCTGCCGCAGTCTTGATAAAGGTGAAGCTGCCCTGAAGAAAATCCTGGCTGAAACCCCCGAGGCCGAGACATCCGAGGCCGATCTCAAGCTGATGCCGCTCGATCTGGCAGACATCTCTTCTGTACGCCAATTTGCCCAGGAATTCCACTCACATCACAATAAGTTGGATATCCTGGTCAACAACGCCGGGGTGATGGCCGTCCCCTACCAGAAGACCGTCGATGGCTTCGAGATGCAGTTTGGTGTCAACCATTTAGGGCACTTCGCTCTGACAGGTTTATTGTTAGACCTCTTGAAAGATAACGAAAGGTCACGCGTGGTAACCATCAGCAGCTACGCCCACCGCTATGGCTGGATCAGTTTCAACGACTTGAATGGTGAGAGATTCCATTATCGTTGGATCGCCTACTGCCAGAGCAAGCTGGCCAACTTGCTTTTTGCCTATGAACTGCAGCGCAGACTCTCGAAAAGTGGTGCCAAGACGGTCAGCTTAGGCGCTCATCCCGGCTGGACATCTACGGAATTACAGCGCCACGCCAGTATGTTCAGATTCCTAAATCCGGTAATTGGTCAAACTCCGGATATGGGCGCTCTGCCAACCCTATATGCTGCCACAGCGGAGAATATTCAAGGTGGTGAGTATATCGGACCGGATGGGTTTTTAGGTCAGCGCGGTTATCCCCACAAGATCAACCCCAGCCGCCAGTCGCGAAATGAAAGAATCGGCAAAAGGTTATGGGAAGTATCGGAAGAGCTGACTGGGGTGAGATACGAGTTTCGAGTTCCAGGCATAGCAAACCGTGATCATACTAATCACCATACATTCAATTAGTAAAAACCTGTCCCCTGCCCCCGATCGCCAGATTGAAGTTGTCTCGTTTGTGAGATTGGGTCAAAGTGTCAGATAATTTTTTCATACAATTTGGGGGTATATACACCGTTAAGCAAAAGCGGTTACAATGGAAGCGCTAAGCAGCAGAAGACCGATCAGTGACAAATTTCGAACGAGGTCCGATGGCTGACGATTGAATGATGAACGCTAATCATTGACATTTGATGGTCGAAAGCAAACACCTGATTACCCTGGAATGCCCCTCTTGCGGCGGCGAGACGAACTTCGCTGCTGACGCCAGCCATTTCATCTGTAAATATTGCGGCAACCAGCATCTCCTTTTCTTGCCATCGCGCTCTCCCGAAAAAGCGAAAAAACCACGCCGCCCGCGCCTGGCACCTCCCAGGAAAGTAAGCCTGGAAAGAGACGAACACGGTCTAACGGTCACCTGTTTATGGTTCAACGGGGGTATCTTCCCTTTGGCCGTATTTTACCTTGTGTGTTACTGCTACCTGCTGAGTTCGTTTATCCAGCTCTGGGAGTACACCGGCATGGCTGATTTCGTGTTCTCACTAGGGCTTCTGACGCTGGCTTCCGGACTACTCTATCTGGCGCTGATCGGCGTGGTCAATCGCAGCACGCTGCGCGCTGACCGAGAGAATATCCGCGTGCAGCATAAGCCGCTGTCCTGGCGGCGAGGCCTCACCTTACCCGTCCAAGACCTGGAGCAGCTTAGCTGCGAGAAAGCGTTTGGCTTGTTGAGCGACAACGAAAAGCCATCCTACAAACTGTGCGCCGTGTTGAAGGATGGTCGCAAGCTGGATGTACTCAGCAAGCTGGATTCACCCGAAGCGGCCATCTTTATCGAGCAGCAGTTGGAGAGCTGGTTGGAGATCACTGATCGTGAGGTGGTGGGCGAACTGTCTATTGATGATGGACGACGGATGGTTACGAGCGATGATGGAACAGAATAGACGCGTGATTACGATGGCGTGCCCTTCATGTGGCGGGCGTCTTGCGATTGCCGCCGATGCGGATGGCTTTGTGTGCGACTATTGCGGCGGACAGCATAGCCTGGATTTGCCTGAGGGGATGACCCTAGGCACCCAGATGGCCCGGCGCGAGCCTATCCTGCTATGCCCTAAGGGGGTCGCTATCAACAAAAGCGAGCAGGAGTTGGAGATTTCCTGGGGTTGGTTTTCGCGCGAGCATATCATGTTGCTGCTGGTTTGCCTGTTCTGGGATATCGGCCTATTCGTCTGGCTCAACGAACCAGGGGACATACCCACCGACGTATTGCTCGGCTGCCTAGCGCCGTATATGCTGGTGGCTGTGGTGCTGACATACGTCACGACGGCAGCGCTGTTCAACCACACCCGCATATACCTTGACCGCCAGACCTTCTCGCTGCAGCACGCCCCCCTGCCCTGGCCCGGTGCAGCCAGGCTGGATCGCATTGACCTGTATCGCCTGGAATTCGAAGAGGGCAGCAAAGACCAGCCGTCGAAAGGCGTTGCGAACCGCCGCCTATACGCCGTTTTGCTCAGTGGGCGTCGGCTGCGGCTGAGCTCCTACTTCGGCCCGCCCTTGCTAGGTGCCTATCTTAAGGCGCAACTCGAAAACTGGCTGGAGTTGCCCGGACGGGTGGTCTATGATGAGGTGGGCAGACGGGATAGATGACGATAGATGATTGTCCATTTGACTACCCGAAGGTTAGGGGATGTGTCAGAGGAGATCACTGGGATGAAATACGAGTTTTAGAATCAGCTTTCCGCCACAATCTCGATAATATTGCCATCCGGATCGAAGATGGCGCACTCGTAGAAGCCATCACCGGTTTGGCGAGGGGCTTTTTCTACGGGGCAACCGGTCTCTATCAATTTCTGGTACATGGCATCAACATCGCCGCGCCTGGGCACAGCAACTGCCATATGTGCGAAACCAACCACCTGCTCATCCCGGTCATAGGGGCGGGGATTCAACTCAGGGGCTTGCATGATCTCCAGCTGACCACCCCCAGGAAACGTCAGGAAATACGAAGCAAAGCTGCCATCTGGGCGCTGGTATTTTTCATTCGCGGTAGCATCAAAATTCTGTACATAGAATTCTTTGAGCGACTCGAGTTGAGATGTCCAAACGGCGATATGGGCGATCTTCACGATCGATCTACAAAGTTCGTAGCATAACTGTACGGCTATTTCGCAAGCGGCTGCTGATCAATTCGGTTAATCTTTTCATAACCGTGTACGCTGTCGGTGGGTCTTTTTCCAGCAGATCCAAAATCGTTCCACCGGGAATGGCCAGTACTTTGGTATCTTCATCACATTGGGCGAAAGCGGTGAATCGGTATGGTGTCACGATTGCAGACCAACCGAAAACCGTATTGGGTAAATTAATCACCGCAACGGTGACAGAAGTGGGCTTAGATGTCAGGCTGACCCCAATCTTTATTTTTCCTTCCAGGAGAATAAATAAATTCTCCGCCTCTTGTGCTTCATCGAATATCAGGTCGCCTCGGGAGAATTTTATTTCTTTGGCCGCTTTGGCCATTCCAGAGACGATATCGGCGGAGACAAATTCAAATAAATGCGTTTCACGAATAATTTTCTTGACATCCATAATCTACCTCTTTTCTGATTGTAACTATACCTTCTTAAGTTCGGTCTTTGGGAATCGCCGAGGGTATCCACCAGATTTAGGGGTATTGGGCGTGCTCCGCACGCCCAATACCCCTAAATCTGGAATATCCCACGGAAGTTCCTAGAGACCTCATAAGTTTTACGGGCTCAGACAGATTATACCGAATTATCATAAAAAAGGAGTTGTAGGTGAAGAAACACTTCAGCTACAACTCCCACGCTTTTTTGCTTGAAATTTTTGCTTTTATACTTTTTCCACGCGCACCGCGGTGACCTTGGTCTCAGGGATCTTGGCCACGGGATCCAGGGCTGGGTTGGTGATCTCGTTGGTAGGGCTCTCGTGGAAGTGGAAGGTCATCGAGCAGACCCCCGAGGGACACACATCCGTGACCTGGGCGCGCACTTTGACTTTTCCACGCCGTGAGTACACTTCGACCCATTCGCCATCTTCGATGCCAAACTGGGCTGCATCCGCTGGGCTGAGTTTGAGCCATTCGTTGCTGTCCAGTTGCTCTAGACCCTCCACGCGCCGGGTCATGGTGGCGGAGTGATAGTGGTACAGGCTGCGGTCGGTTGTAAGGATCAAGGGATATTCATCATCTGCAATTTCGGCTGATTCCTTGTATTCCAGCGGGACGAACTGACCTTTACCATTGGGGCGGGCGAATTTGCCTTTATGAAGATACTGCGTCCCAGGATCATCAGCGTCACGACAGGGCCACTGCAAGCCGACTTCTTCGATGCGCTCGTAGGAGATCCCGCCGTAGATGGGGCTCACAGAAGCAATCTCGTCCATGATCTCTGACGGCTCTGAGAAATCAAAGCCGGGTTCTCCCATCTTCTGGGCGATCTGGCTGGTGATCCACCAATCTGATTTGGATTCCCCTCGGGGGCTGAGCGCAGCTCGAACACGCTGAACCCGCCTCTCGGTATTGGTGAACGTCCCGTCCTTCTCAGCGAAGGAAGCCGCCGGGAGAAGCACATCTGCATATTGAGCGGTCTCAGAGATGAACAAATCCTGGACGACAAAGAAATCCAATTTTTCAATGGCCTCACGGACATGTTTGGCGTTTGCCTCGGTGAGCAAAGGGTTCTCCCCAACCAAGTAAAGGGCAGTAATCTCCCCATCATAAATGGCATCGAAGATTTCAGTATGGGTCAGTCCAAGCTCACCGGAAAGCTCGCGTCCCCAAGCCTTCTCGAATTTGGCTTTGATTTCTGGAATGGTGACATTCTGGTAGCCAGGATAGACATTGGGCAGGCCGCCCATATCGCAGGCTCCTTGGACGTTGTTCTGGCCACGCAGAGGGTTGACGCCGGTAGAAGGTTTGCCGATCTGACCGGTGAGCAAGGCCAGGTTTGCCACGGCCATGACATTGTCGGTGCCATGCGAGTGCTGGGTGATGCCCATGGCGTAGAAGATGGCTGAGGGTTTGTTGGTTGCGTAAGTACGCGCCACAATAGCGAGCTGCTCCCAGGGCACCCCGGTAATCTCCTCGACGAATTTGGGAGTATAGGCATCCAGAGATTCCTGGAAAGCCTCGAAGTTCTCACAATGCTCGGCGATGAATTCATTATCGTGCAGACCTTCTTCGATGATATAACGGCACATACCCATGAGAAGTACAGTATCGCTGCCAGGTTTGTGCTGGATAAAGTAATCCGCCGCCCGAACCAGATCGATCTCTTTGGGGTTGGCGACGATCAATTTTGCCCCGTTCTGCGAGGCACGCCGCATGCGCTGCCCGATGACAGGGTGGGCATTGGTGGTGTTGGCGCCGATCACAAAGAGCGTGCCAGCATTATCGATTTCCGCAATGGAGTTGGTCATTGCGCCAGAGCCGAAGGAAGTGACCAGACCGGCCACAGTGGGGCTGTGTCAGAGCCGGGCGCAGTGGTCGACGGTATTCGTCCCCATCACTGCGCGCGTGAATTTCTGGATCAGGTAATTTTCCTCGTTGGTGCATTTGGCGCTGGCTAGGGCGGCGAATTTGTCGCCCTTGCTTTTAGCGAATTCGCTAGCGACAAGCTCTAGAGCCTCGTCCCATTCCGCTTCGACGAATTCGCCGTTCTTCTTGATCAGCGGTTTGGTCAGCCGGTCGGGATGATTGACGAAATTGAAACCGTAACGGCCTTTGACGCATAAACTGCCCTCGTTGGTTGGGCGCTCGCGGTCGGCACGCACATTGACGATCTTGTCACCTGCCACACCGAGGTAAATGCCGCAGCCCACGCCGCAATAGACGCAGGTAGTCTGCACTTCGCGGGCGGCGAATTTGGGTGTCTTGGGTGCCAGGGCGCCGACCGGGCAGCGTACTACGCACTCGCCGCAGGATTCACAGATCGACTCGGTGAAAGGCTGGTTGCCAAAGGTGCCGATGACGGTCTTGAAACCGCGGTTGATGAAGCCCAGCGCGCCCAGCCCGACAATCTCCTCGCAGGTGCGCACACATATTCCACAGACTACACATTTATTGGGATCAAACAGGAAGAAGGGGTTGGATTGGTCGATGGGCAAACCTTTATCCGAAGGGCGCAGCCTCTCCAGCCGATCAGGTTGGATGCCCAGATAGGCTGAAATGGTCAGCAGATCGCAATCGTTGGCCGCCACGCAGGCCAGGCAATCCATGTGGTGATCGGCGATGAGCAGTTCCATGGCAATCTTGCGAGCCTGGTAAATTTCCGGGCTGTCGGTCTTGACATCTATGCCCTCCCATACCGGGGTCATGCAGGACATGGTCATCGGACCGCCATCGATCTCCACACCGCACAGGCGGCAGGCTCCCACCGGTTTCAAGTCGGGGTGGTGGCAGAGATGGGGAATATAGATATCGTTCGCCAATGCGGCATCCAGCACGGACATGCCTTCGTCAGCGATGATCTCCTGTCCATCAATGGTTAGGGTATATTCTTTAGTCATGCTGGCACTTCCTCTTCTTCACCGGTACGAATTTCCACTGAGAAGAACTTCGGCGGGCAGACCTCGTAGCACACGCCACATTTATGGCATATCTGCTGGTCGATCCAATGGAGTTTCTTTGGCTCGCCAATGATGGCATTGGATGAGCAGTTGCGCAGGCACAGCCCGCAACCAATGCAGCTATCCAGGATATGGTAAGTGATGAACTCTTTGCACTGTTTGGCAGGACATTTACCCTCGAAGATATGGGCTTCGTACTCATCCCGGAAATAACGCAAGGTGGTCAAAACTGGATTTGGTGCTGTTTGCCCCAACCCACACAGAGATCCAGCCATGACGGCTTCGCCTAGTTCCTCTAATAAATCAATATCCTCAGGCTTACCGCGTCCCTCAACGATATCTTCCAGGATGGTGAGCATCTGTTTGCAGCCCAATCGACAGGGCACGCATTTTCCGCAAGATTCCTTCTCAGCAAAATCCAGGAAGTAGCGAGCGAAATCGACCATGCAGGTGCTCTCATCCATTACCACCACGCCACCAGACCCCATGATGGTGCCCGCTTCGTCAAGAGAGTCATAATCCACAGGTATATCGAGCAATTCCTCAGGTACACAGCCACCCGAGGGGCCGCCAGTTTGGACAGCTTTGAATACCCCGTCGCCGTCAATCCCACCGCCGATGTCGAAAACCAATTCCCGCAAAGTGATACCCATGGGCACTTCCACCAGCCCAGTGTTCTTGACCTTACCTACCAGGGCGATGGTCTTGGTGCCCTTGCTTTCCTCTGTGCCATATTCAGCAAACCAATCCGAGCCGTTCTGCATGATCAGGCCCACGCATGCCAGGGATTCAACGTTATTGATAATAGTCGGTTTGCCCCACAGCCCAGAGACAGCCGGGAAGGGCGGGCGGGGTGTAGGCATGCCGCGCTGCCCTTCGATCGATTGGATCAGGGCGGTCTCCTCCCCGCAGACGAATGCCCCAGCCCCCTCTTTGATCTTGATCTTGAAATCAAAGCCCGAACCAAGGATGTTCTTCCCCAATAAACCTTTCTCTTCAGCCTGTTTGATGGCCAGGCGCAGCCGTTCCAAAGCCAGGGGATATTCAGCCCGGCAATAAATATACCCAACCGACGCTCCAAGGGCATACCCGGAGATGATCATGCCCTCGATGAGTGCGTGAGGATCACCTTCGATCAGAGAGCGGTTCATAAAGGCACCAGGGTCACCTTCATCGGCGTTGCAGATCAGGTATTTTTGGTCGCTCTCGGCCTCTCGGCAGAAGGCCCACTTGCGCCAGGTGGGGAAACCTGCCCCACCGCGGCCACGCAGGCCGGCATGCTTGACTTCTTCGACGACCCGCTCGGGGCCGACGTCGAAAGCGCGCGTCAGGCCGCTGTACCCGCTATTGGCCAGGTAGTGCTCCAAACTGGTTGGGTCGATAAACCCGCAACGGTTGAGCGCCCTCCGCACCTGAGGTTTCAAAACGGGCAGTTCGAATAAATTGGGCACATCGTCGATTTCAGCTTCTCCAATCGTTCCCAGAACCAGTTTTGGAGGTATCTGGTCGTTGAGAAGATACTCTTCGATGAGTTTCTTGACTTGCTTTACCATTACATTGCCGAAGACCACCATCGGCTGGCCAGGTTTCTGGATGCTGACGATTGGCTCCAGATAGCACAGTCCGATACAACCAACCTCGATCACATTGCAGTCTATCCCAGCATCGGCGGTTTCTGCCTGGATGGCATCCATCACATCAATAGCCCCGGCGGAGCGTCCGCAGGTGGCATTCCCAATCGTGATGAGATGTGTATCACCTGAGTTTAGCTTTTCCCAGACTGCTGAGGCTTCTTTTTGAAAGGCAGTAAAATCACTCATTCGCCACCTCCCGACCGAAGAGTTTGCGCACCTTCTTGGGATCCAGCTTGGCCTCAACGGTATCGTTGACCATTACAGCGGGTGCCAAACTGCACGCTCCGATGCATGCGACAGTCTCAAGGGAATACTCCAGATCTTCGGTAGTATCGCCCTCTTTTATGTCTAAAGCTTCTTCCATCTCCTCGAGAATGCGCGGTGCGCCATTGACATGACAGGCTGTTCCACGGCAGACCATACAGTGTTTCTTTCCTCGAGGTGTAAACCGGAACTGGGCATAGAAAGTCGCCACACCGTAAACCTGGCTGGCTGGCACACGGGTAAAACGGGCGATATCCGCCATGGAATGTTCAGGAATGTAACTAAACGTATCTTGCACATTTTGAAGGATAGGAATTATTTCTTCTTTTTTCCCTTCAAAAGACTGCAAAATGGCTTGCATAGATTCTTCCATGATCTCTCCTTTTGGTGCAAATTTTCAATTGGAGAACAATGAAAAGGGAATTACTCAGCCAAATCCTATGAATTGTCAATGCTATGGCTGAGTAATCGAAATAAATTCTATCCTAATAGTGAAATCTGCAAATCTAACAAAAATCACATTTCAGGTAGGGAAGGGTCATATTTAGTCAATTAAATAACGAATCCCCCGTTGAATCTGATTTCAGGGGATATACTTACCACGGGAATAGAAGCACATTTTATTGGACACGGATCAACACGGATTGGACGGATTTTTTTATGTTTTTTATCCGTGTTCATCCGTGAAATCCGTGTCCCATTTTTTGCTTTTTTATGACCATTATAAGTATATTTTATTGGACACGGATCACACAGATTTTTTGGATTGTGTATTTTTCTTCTTCCCTTTCAGTCGCGTAAATTCCATCACTTTTTCTGGAGCGACGCCCTGCTCGATGAGATGTTCGCGCTTGGCCTTCAATGCCCCCGTAGGGCAAACCCCGATGCAGTTTCCGCAAAAGACACAGGTGGTCTCGGGGAGCGGTTTATCGAAGAAAGTAGCAATCTGGGTATCAAAGCCGCGGCCGCTGAAATTGAGGGCGTAGGTAAACTGGGCGTCGTCAGCGCAGACTTGCACACAGCGCCAGCACATCACACACTGGGAATAGTCGCGCAGGTAGACCGGGTTATCGTCGATGATCGCTGGTTGACGCTTCTTCCCGCCTTCGAATCGCTCAGGGAAACATTCGTAATCCACCACCAATTCCTGCAACTCTGGGCTTTCGGAGATATCCACCGTGGAAACCAACATCTCCAGGATTGTCCTTCTCGCTCTTTCCACTTTTGGAGATCGGGTCTGTACTGTGGCACCATCCTGCGCCTCTGCAACACAGGCTGCCTGCAGCATGCGTGCGCCTTCTACCTCGACAACACACAACCGGCACAAACCATTGGCTGTCGTATGGGCAAAATAGCACAGCACGGGGATATCGATATCGGCATCCTTGGCGGCATCGATAATCGTCGTCCCTACAGGGACGCTGATCGGTGTGCCATCGATGGTAAGTTGAACGTACTCTTCAGACATAGAATTCTCTTCTCGCTTTACTCCGGAATACCCATAATATCGACCAATTCTTGGGAGCCAACGCGCTCCGGGCAACTATACACGCGCATCCTGCCAGAGCGGACATATCCAATTAGGGTGATATTCCAGGCTTGCGCCATCTCTATGGAAATTGAAGTCGGAGATGTACGCGAGGCGATCACCGGGCAGCCCATCTTAGCAGCCTTACGCATCATCTCCGATGAAATGCGGCCTGTGACCAATAATACGCGCCCTTCAGGATCAATTCCCTCCAGCAAGCAAACCCCAGAAATCTTATCGATGGTGTTGTGCCTACCAACATCTTCGACAATGGCAACCATCTCCTCTGTAACAGAATCAAACAACCCAGCTGCATGCACACCTCGGGAACGAGCGTACAAACTATTGGGGGGCTGCAATTTCCGGAAAGCTTCCCGCAACAGCTTCGGTTCGACGCGCAGATCACTATCAATAGGGTCGATGCCTACCCTGGGATCGTCGAAGGTAACACCTCCACCACATCCGCTGGTAATGATCACTCGCTCAGGTCTCTCGAATTCCCTATTCAACCAGACATCCACACAACACCCGAGTTTGCTCTCAAAGAGAATCTCAACTTCGGCCTGATTTTTTATCAAACCTTCATTCTTCATAAACCCTAGGGCTAAGGCATCCTGTTGGAGCGGGGTACCCATAACGGTGGCCAATTCCGTGCCGTTGACATAGATTGAGATCATGGCCTCTTCGATAATTTCACCATCAGCATGATGCCAGCCATCTTTATATTCCAACCAAGAGGTCGGCACTGCCCCAGGATTATGTCTGTCCATTAAGACTTTCTTCCAAGCCGAAAACATCCGGGCATTTCTCCCAGGCCGAAAGAATGGCCGTGGAAGCCATTTGTCCGACACCGCAAATGGAGGTCTCGGCCATGGCAAAGCCAACATCTTCCAGGGCAACCAGATCGGCATTGGTAATCTGACCCTGGACGGCTTTTTCCATGATTTCCAATTGACGCTGTGTGCCCAACTGGCAGGGGAAGCACTTACCGCAGGATTCGTGAGCGAAGAAATGCGCCAGGCTGTACAGGATCTGACGCATATCGCGCTCGGTATTGATCACATTGACCACGCCCGAACCCAAGAAGTATTTGTTCTCTGCCAGCCCCTCGAAGCTCATCACCAATTCCAAATCATCAGGTCCAGAGAAGGTGCCCGCCGCGCCACCGATCAAGACACCACGCAACTCTCCTTGAACCCCGCCGGCTTTTTGGATGATCTCGCCCAAGGTAATGCCCAATGGCAGTTCATAAACGCCAGGCTTGGCAATATCTCCGGAGAGACAATACACCTTTGTGCCTGCTGACCCTTCGGTACCCAAGGATCGGAAGGCATCAGCACCGTTGGCCATGATCCAGGTGGCCGCGCACAGAGTTTCGACATTATTGATATCCGTGGGTTTGCCAAACAATCCCTGATCTGTAGGGTAGGGTGGTTTCAACCGAGGGAAGCCTCGCCTGCCCTCGATGGATTCGAATAAGGCTGTCTCTTCGCCACAGACATAGGCTCCCGCACCCGAACGCATTTCGATATCAAAATCAAACCCTGTATCCAAAATATTCTCGCCGAGATACCCTGTGGCCCGGGCATTTTCCAGGGCTTTGTGCATGATGCTCTGCGCCCTCATATACTCACCTCGGATATAAAGATATCCATGGTGACTGCTCACAGCATAAGCAGCAATAATCATCCCCTCGATGATCGAAAGCGGATAACCTTCCAATAAAACGCGATCTTTGAAGGTGCCCGGCTCGGACTCATCCGCGTTGCAGATCATATACTTTGGTTCACCTTCAGCTTGGGAAGCAAACTTCCACTTTAGGCCAGTGGGGAAAGCTGCGCCTCCTCGACCTAATAATCCGGACTTGGTTATCTCTTCGATAACGAATTCTGGGGGATTTTGCAGCGCCCTTTTCAAGCCCATGAACCCCCCACAGCCTTCATACGCTGCAACTTCAGAGGGATCAACTTGACCACAACTGCCCAATAACCAGTAAGGATCGCCTTCCAGGTGCCCTAAGGGAACAGGGTTTGGAGACAGTATCCAACTCTGGGAGTCAGAGCTCGCTAAAGCGTCGACGGAGACCGGTACTTCCCCCACCAGAGCCGAAGGCGCAAAATCACATAATCCCAGACATTCCACAGCTTCGACGGTATATTTCCCATCGGGGGTGGTTCCGCCCGGCTGGATATCAAAATGCTCACAAACATTATCGAGAATCTCCTGACTCCCTCGATGGGTACAAACTGGGCTCACACAAATACGTGCGATGGTTTCTCCCACCGGCTCTTTATAGAACATGGTATAGAACTCAATGACCCCGTAGATATCGGCCAGAGGGACTTTGAGCGCCTTGCCAATAGCAACCACAACCGCTTCGGATAAGTAGCCATAGATATCCTGGGCTGCCCAAAGAGCCGGTAACAATTGGCTTCGTCCACCAGGGGCGTAGTTTTCAAGTACCGGTTTTAGTTCCCCTAAGTTTAGCTGCTGTGAGTTCATCAACGCTCCATCAGAAAGCTAGGTTTGCTAATTCCTACAAAACGTGTCTCATTATAATCGATTTAGAAGAAGATGATGTGCGAATGTATCAGGTTTCTAGGAATTGCTGGGGTAATCACCCATATTTAGGGGTGATTACACGTCGATTCCTCGAGAGCAAATGTATCAAAGGAACCAGAGGTTTTCGAAACGTCCAACCAGGAAACTTAATAGAAAAAACTCAGAGTTCTCTGAGTTCTCCGTGGCTTAAAGAAAACAGGGTGGAGATCTTTCGAACCCCACCCTGATATTATGGAAACTTTTGTTCTTAGAACAGGCCAACTACGCGGCCGGTTTCCAGATCCAGGTCTACATCGTAATAGACCGGACGTGTGGGCAAGCCAGGCATGGTGCTCATGGTGCCCAGGAGCGGGTACAGGAAGCCAGCACCAACCGAGGCGCGGATATCGCGGATCGGCACGGTAAAGCCAGTGGGACGACCCTTCAGCGTGGGATCAGCGCTCAGGCTGAGGTGGGTCTTGGCCATGCACATGGGCAGCTCATCGAAGCCCAGATCGGTGTACAGCTTGATCTTCTTCTCGGCTTCTTCGGAGTACTCGACGCCATCGGCACCGTAGATCTCTTCACAGATGGTCTCGATCTTGTCCTTGATGGAGGTACCCTTGAGTGGGTAGAGGAAATCGAAGGTGCTGGGCAGCTCACAGGCAGCTACGACGGCTTCAGCAAGCTTGACCGAACCCTTACCACCCTCCATCCAGTGACGAGTGACAACAGCATCTTCAGCACCAGCTTTGATGGCGGCATCGCGCACCAAGTTGACCTCGGCCTCGGTATCATCCTTGAAGCTGTTAACCGCCACAACAACGGGGATACCAAAGCGCTTGGCGTTCTCAATGTGGGCTTCCAGGTTGGGCAGACCGGCTTCCAGCAGTTCCAAGTTCTCTTCAGTGTATTCGGGAGCCAGAGGCGCCCCAGCCTTGACGGTAGGACCACCGCCGTGCATCTTGAGGGCGCGTACCGTGGCAACCAACACAACACAGTTGGGGATCAATCCGGAGTAGCGGCACTTGATGTTAAAGAATTTCTCCATGCCGATATCGGCGCCAAAGCCAGACTCGGTGACCACGTAATCACCCAGTTTGAGGGCGATCTTGTCAGCAACGATAGAACTGTTGCCATGGGCGATGTTGGCAAATGGCCCGGCGTGCACGAAGGCCGGGGTGCCCTCCAGGGTCTGCATCAGCGTGGGCATGATGGCGTCCTTCATCAGGACGGTCATGGCACCGGCGCAGCCAATATCCTCAGCAGTGATGGCTTCGCCAGCCTTGTTGGTGGCGACGACGATATTGCCAAAGCGCTCGCGCATATCAGCCAGGTCAGTGGTCAGGGCCAGGATGGCCATGATCTCACTGGCAACGGTGATGTCGAAGCCGGTCTCGCGGGTGAAACCTTTCTCCGCAGGTCCCTGTCCAACCGTGATCTTGCGCAGCATGCGGTCGTTGATATCGACCACGCGGCGCCAGGTCAAGGTCTCAGGGTCGATGTCCAGACGCACGAAGCGGGAGATCTCTTCCTCGGTGAGGTCGTTAGGGTCGGTCTTGTCGATACCCAGTTTCTTGAGGCGCTTGAGCATCGGGGCAGAGAATGTGCGACTGCCGTCCTTAGCAGGTGGGCACAGGCGGCGGAAGAGGGCCTCGTCTTTCTGGCGGGACTCGTGGAACATGCGCGTATCAATGGCCGCGGCCAGCAGGTTATTGGCAGCCGTGATGGCGTGAATATCGCCCGTCAGGTGCAGGTTGAAATCTTCCATGGGCACAACCTGGCTGTAGCCACCGCCAGCAGCGCCACCCTTGATACCAAAAGTCGGCCCCTGGCTGGGTTGGCGGATGCAGGTGAAGACGTTCTTGCCCAGGTGAGAGCCCAATGCTTCACTCAAGCCGACCATGGTGGTGCTCTTGCCCTCTCCCAAGGGAGTGGGGGTAATGGCGGTTACGTCGATGTATTTTCCATCAGGAACATCCTTCAGGCGGTCAAGAATTTCCAGGCGCACCTTGGCCTTGAAATTGCCATACATTTCGAGCTCTTCAGGCAGGATGCCAACCTCGTCAGCAATGGTGTTTACGGTTTTCAGGTGGGGTTGCTGAGCCTGGGCAATATCGATGTCCGAGGGGACAGGATGCTTCAACTCAAGCGGGATGGGGGTGAAATCAATTTTTGCGTTTCTATATCTGGACATGGGGAGTTTCCTTTCCGTGTAAAAATGTCAAGTGGCCAAACTTACGAAACAGCAAATGAGCAAATTTGCAATTTTTGCCCATTTGCTGATTTGTTTTTAGACTTCAACCAGTCCGTGGGCAATCTGCGCGGCGCGGACAGTGTTGCGCATCAACATGGCGATGGTCATCGGGCCTACGCCACCAGGGGAAGGAGAAATCCAGCCAGCGACTTCCTTGACTTCATCGAATGCCACGTCACCAGTCAAGTAGTAGCCCTTCTCCTTGGTGTCATCATCAATGCGGTGCGTACCAACGTCGATGACCGCAGCACCAGGCTTGACCCAATCTTTCTTGACCATTTCGACGCGGCCAACGGCGGCGATAAGGATATCGGCCTCAGCACAAATATCGGACAGGTTCTTGGTGCGCGAGTGGCAGATGGTCACAGTGGCATTGCGCTTGACAAGCAACAAGGCCGCCGGCATCCCCACAATATTGGAGCGGCCCAGAACAACAGCATTAGCGCCTTCCAATTCAACACCCACTTCATCCAGCAGAAAGATGCAGCCATCTGGAGTGCAGGGCACAAACAGGGGGTCGCGGCCCTTTTGCGCCAGGCGTCCCATATTGATAGGATGGAAACCATCGACATCTTTCTCGACGCTGATCGTGCGCAGAACAGCCTCATCGTCCAGGTGGCCAGGGAGCGGTAACTGCACCAAAATGCCATTCACCTTGGGGTCATCATTCAAATCTTTGACCATCTTCTCGACTTCTTCTTGAGAAGAATCTTCAGGAAGTGGATGACTGAAAGATTCCATCCCCAGCTTCTTGCACATTCTTTGCTTCATGCCTACATAAACTTCCGAGGCAGGGTCTGAGCCAACCAGAACGGTAGCCAGCCCTGGGGGGGCAAATCCTTGCGCCACTAACTCGGCAGTATCTTCAGCAGCCTTGGCGCGTACTTTTGCAGCAATGGCTTTGCCATCAATGAGTTTAGCCGTCATATTTTGCTCCTATTATTGAGGTTTCTTAAGGTTTTTATTCTTCATGCTTGTAGAGAGCATTACGCTTTCCGACTCATAGCGTTGCGATTATCTCCCAACAAGCTCGATTACGTAGTATCTATCCGAAAATTCGCTTGAACCGGTCTCCCGACCGTGTTTGGCTCGGTCGGGAGACCGGCCTTAGCTATTTTCGGATAGGTTCTTAGATATAGAGGCGGTTCTTTACAGCCGTTTACCCCGCCCCAAGAACACAACCAAAAACTATCCAATAGAATTGATCAATGAATCAAAGCAGCTTGGATAGGTATACCCGAGGTATATTACCAAGCACCATTATGATTAAATTATGCACATTAGACAAGTTATTTTTGTCACGATATTAACGAAGAAGACAATATCTGATAAAAGTGTATTCGACTGGTGTGAGCCAGGATCATGACATTGTCTCCTGTAAAATTATGACTTAGCATATATTGCACTCGTTCTCTCTTTCGCGTACAATAAAAAATATAATGACAGTTTCCAACGCCAAAAACCATGTGGCTCGTCTCTCTAGGAATCGCCGGGGTAGCTCCCAGATTTGGGGCTGTGGGGCGTGCTTGCGTTCATTAATCTTGAGTGGATTATACAACTCGTATGGGATGTTGATGCCACATATCAATAATCAAATCCAACCGTCAGGAAATTCCCCCTGGCGGTTTTTCAATTCTATTCAACTATGGAGGCTAAAAGATGTTAGATCGAAATAAAATCACTATTCGGACTCTCTTCGACAAAGTAACAAAGAGAGAACCAATCTCGTGGCTGACTTGTTATGACTATCCCACTGCGCATTTCCAGGAACAGGCTGGGATCGATATGATCCTGGTCGGGGACAGCCTGGGGATGACCATGTTGGGGTACGACACCACGCTACCTGTGACCATGGATGACATGATCCGCCATACACAGGCAGTGCGGCGTGGGGCAGCGACCGCATTCCTAGTTGGTGATATGCCCTATATGAGTTACCAGCCCAGCAACGAGACAGCCATCCGCAATGCTGGCCGATTTATGGCAGAAGCAGACTGCGACGCCATCAAATTGGAAGGTGGTGGAGAGATGGCTGACCGCATCCATGCCATCGCCAGTTCAGGTATTCCGGCGATGGGGCACCTGGGATTGACTCCCCAAAGCGTCAGTGCCTTGGGAGGATACCGGGTTCAAGGGCGCGGTGCACTCCAGGCAAAGAAGATCATCGATGACGCCAAAACTTTGGAAGATGCCGGAGCGTTTTGCATCCTATTAGAAATGGTGCCCGACCGGGTAACCAAGATCATCACTGAACGTGCTGAAAATTGCATTATCATGAGTCTAGGCTCTGGCCCTGATGCCCACGGGCAACTGCTAATCTACCACGATATGTTTGGTCTGTACCCCAAATTCAAACCCCGCATGGCCAAGGTTTTTGGCAACGCTGGAGAGATCATTCTCAATGGTTTGACACAATATGCAGAAGAAGTCAAAGACAAGACCTTCCCGCAACCGGAAAACTGGTTCACCATCAAAGATGATGAATATGATGAGTTGCTAGAATTGTTGAAGTGATCAGTGAACAGTAATCAGTTTTCAGAAAGGAAAAAGAATGAGTGACTTACTCGAAAGATTGAAAATCCCCACCGACCGACTTGACGATATCAATACAGTGCTGCTCAATCCAGATATGCGCGTGATGAATGAATTTCTCCAAGTGGTCGCGAAATACGGTACTCCCGAGGAGATCAATGCCAAAGCCAATGAAGCGCGCAAAATGGATAACCTGCTCGCAAAAACAAAGGCTACCAACCCCGAATATCTAGCCGATCTGGAATGGCTGATCGAACAGCGCGACGCTGGCGCTTTCATCAGCATAGCTGACTATCGACACAAGGTGCTCGGTGACGAATCTAGCGCCACCTCCTTTGCAGACGATTTCGCTGTGACTCTGGAAATCAGTGCCTGCCAGTATTTCCCCTATATTCGCGCCATTGCAGAACGCGCCATCAAGCAAGGTATGCTCATGCCTGGACGCTACATCCGCGTCCGCAAGATGAAGGAACAAGAAGCTGATGGTGATTTACCCGCTTTTGCAGCCGCTATGCAAATCATCGGTGCGAGCTATGTTGAAACGTTGGACACGAAAGGCACGGATGGGTCCAATGTCCACCTGGGAGGTCCAGAGACAATCACCGGATACTTTGGAGGTGTAGGCCAACCGAACACTCATGCCTTGCAGTGGTTGGATGAGTTTTTGTACTATTACACTGAATATGGTGTACGCCAGGTGTTAAATATCAACCCTGGTACCGTATTGCTGGGTTACTTACTGCACCGCATTGGCGTAGATAATGAGTTCAAGATTTCGGTTTACATGGGCAATGACAATCCTTACGCCGCTTTTTGGACCCTTATGGGCGCCAAACTCTTTGCTCGCGATGATGGCACATCGCCACTGATCGGGTTCAACTGGTCGAATTCTGTGAATAATGAAACTATGGAGATCACCGCCCAGTTCCGCAAGGATTGGGGCTTCGAAGATGTGGTTCGCTTCGAGCACCATATTGTCGAAACCTACAAGAGCATCGTCATCCAGCCTTACAACCGGCGTGACGAATTAGTCGAAATTGCCGATCATGTGGCCAACATTTCTGCCAAGCATGAAGGCGGCGACCCAGAGATCGACAAGACTCGCCACCACCCCTCCGACATCCTGGACTACTTCCGCGACAAATCTGAAGTGATCGAATCCGGAGATTGGGATGCCCTTCAACAAAACTTCTTGGACAAATTCGACGCCACGAATAAGACCGCCTGGGCGCTAACGGAGAAAGGATTGTCGTTTATCGCCGCGCAGAATTTGCATAGATAGGTATTGGGTATTGGGTATTGGGTATTGGGTATTGGGTCATTAACCTAATCCCTAATACCCAATACCTTCATAACCTGATTGAAATTAATATCTGTGGGGATGCCATCTTTGTGCCAATGCCAAGGGCAACCGCAATAATCCAGCAGAACACCCTGGGCAGGTGTGCCAATCTTTTTCATCTCCCAACCCCCAGTCGGATTCGTCAAAGGGCATGAAACGCCAACGATACCAGTTTGTGCTGCCCTGCCAGGTTTATGTCCATCACCTGAGAAGACATCCAGATCGTGGGGCATGATCAATACAGTAAAACCATGTTTGTCACCTAACTTGGTCAATTGATGCACCCGACAGCCGGGTTCACAAGCCATACAGCGCTCACCCAACGGGGTATCTACAGCCTCACATCCGCGATTGAGTTTGGCTTTCATGCACGGGGGCAACAAAATCACTTTCCTCTCGGTGACAAGGAAATCTTCACGGAAAGAGCGATTGAGAATCTCACTGCCGACCATAGCAAGATGGTATTCGACTCGCTGACGTGAACAGAAGATGACATCCTCACGCCAACGATAAAACGGTTTCCTTTGATAAATGAATTTTTCGACATTGGGAGTATAGGTCCCTAAGAAAACTTCGGAGCGAGATTCAAACCAGGACCCAAGGGTGGTTGCCGTTTTCAAGATTTCCCTTGCCTCCTGGCCGGGTACAGACCAAAGATACGCTACCCAGAATTGCAGACGATCCAATTCCTCAGGAAATTCTCCAGCAGCGGCCAGCCAACCAAAAAGCAGAGTCAGATTCTGCCTGGTAAGAGCAGAATTAGCCTTGGGGGCGGGATGCTTGCGTGCCAGGTATAGCGTCCCCAAAATGCCACGCAAGAAATCAATCCCAGGCTTGAAAAAATCTGACTTTTTCCGCCAGTGTCCCAAAGTAGCCAAGATTTGTTGGGGTAGCTTTGGTAGCGCCTGGGCTGCGGGCATATGAACGCGCCAATAGACTCCTAGCATCAGCAATTCATAGGCATATTCTTCAAAGGTGCGCACAACTTCAATCAGATTTTCGTCCAGGAAGGCCTGATATTCCTCGACAACTCGTGCCGCCTGGGAACGAATCTCTGCCAACACTTCATCGCTGAACCCAGCGATGTCTTGATAATAGTTGTCAGAGCGTTTTTGGTCGCTGCGTAGTGAGTACGTGATAATTTCAGTCATTAGATTTTTCGTTTTCAGAGGTAGCAGCACCTTTATGGATACCATTCATGACAAATTCGACCACCTGATCAGGATCGAACCAGATGCGACCATCTGGGGCAAGTAGGGAGCTGCCCCCCAGGTAAATGCTCATCAACAACGCCGCAGTTGAATCCGGTTCGACTCGGTCGAACTCTTGGCGGGTAATACCATACTCGACAACATCAACAATCAAGAGCTCGAATAAATTCTGGTGGGCAGCATAGATGCGCTCTTTGAACTCAGCATCGAAACCGAAAACTGCGCTGACAGCGATTTGAGCTTGAGCGGGGTTTTGCTCGACGTAAGAAAAACCAGCCGCGAAGAATTGCCTTAATCGCTCCACGGGCTCGTTTTCAGATTCGACCTGGGAAATGATGTATTGCGCATGTTGGGAACCAATCTCATCGATCAAGGCCAGCATCAAATCTCGTTTACTGGGGAAATAATTGTAGATTGTCCCTTTGGCGTATCCTGCAGCCAGGGAGATTTGGTTGATATTTGCTCCCACGAAACCTTTGGTAGCAAACTCATCCGCAGCAGCTTCGAGGAGTCTTTGGCGGGTTCGGTTCTGGGTTTCGGCCTTGGTAGCCACAGCTAAACGGGGCATGGAATCGTCCTTATATGGGTGGGCAGTCACCCACATTATAGCATAATATACTCAGCCATTGGTCACCTTTTGGCCAGATGAGTGTCACTTTCACTATATGACCACCCCTCATCCTAAGTTGCCGTTCGGGCTATAATTAGGGGGACTTCTCAAACTGGAGGCCCCCCATGATCCCCAAACAAATGCAATCTTTTTTGACAGAAAAGCTTCCCCAGCAAACCCTAGAAAACCGTTTGATCAAGGATGGTAGCAGGCGCTATATAGAGTTTGGTCCCCTGGATGTTGATCGATTAGCGCGTCTGGATATCGAGGTGGATGCCCTGGGTCCGCGGCTGGTGGTGTGTATGTGGGATGAAGAGTCGTCCTTGGAAGTTGGCGGCTATCTGGTGGTGGATAACCTGGCCATGGGACAACCATCCATGGGCGGAATCCGCATGCTGCCGGATGTCACACCGGCGGCGATTCATAACCTGGCCCGAGGCATGACTCTCAAGAACGCAGCTGCCAACCTGCCATACGGTGGCGGAAAATCTGGAATTGTAGCTGACCGGCTGAGCCCTGAGGAGCATACTGCCGTCGTGCGCGGTTTCGCCAGGCTGATCTGCCGTTACTGCAATATCTATCTTCCCGGCCCGGATGTAGGCACCAACGACGCCGACATGAAGACCATCGCCATCGAAAACGGCCTCGACAACGCCCTCTCTAAGCCAGTCGATATGGGTGGCAACCGCATCGATGAGCTAGGCGCCGCGGCAGGAAGCTGCATCATCGCCCTGCAAGCCCTGCTGGAAGAGATGCCTCGGTTGCGCCGCATTCCCCAATTTGCCAATTTCAAGCTGCCGCCAGCCAACCAGCTCACTGTGCTCATTCAAGGATTTGGAGCCGTGGGCGCCCACGCCGCACGAATTTTGAAGGAACGCATACCTGCCGCGCGGGTGACTGGAATTAGCGACTACCTGGGGTATCTCTACAACCCGGAGGGGCTCGATACAGAAAAACTCTTCCGCATGTGGCAGGAGTATGGGCTCGTCACGCGGCGCTACTACAACGAACTGTCTGCATCAGAGACATCAGGTCGGTTGCCGATAAAATATTCCACAGAACCCAACGACTTGCTGCGAGAATCTGGTTTTTGTTTGATTCCTGCCGCGCCTATTGCGCATTACCTCGATACCGATCCCTCCACCAACCCATCCATGACTGTTGACCGCATGGGCCAGTGGTCAGTGAGCATCGAGGGCGCCAACACCTACTCTCCGCTGGCTGAACGTAAAGCCGCTCGTTCGCGTATGGAGCGCGCTGTCTATCGCCAGCGCGGTGTGTTGATCGCTACGGATTACCTAGTCAATTCAGGCGGGGTCATCTTCGCTGCCCAGGAACATCTCATCAAAACGCCAGACCAGCTCAGAATTCCAGATGCCATGCTCGGCGACGCTGAGGCAGTTGAAGGTTGGCTCACAGAACATGCCAGCAAGCTATCCGAACTTGCAGAGAAACGTCTGGTCGCTGCCGAGGCCTACCGCGAAGATGTCATTCGGGACAATATGGTTGAGTTGATCGATCTGTTAGCTTCCGACGCGGATATGTTGCCCTGTGAGGCCGCCGAGGTGATCAGTGTTCGCCGCATTGCTGCCAGCGAGAGCGACCGCACTGCTGCTGACGTGATGACTCCCATGCCCTCTATCCAGATGGATAGCACTGCCCAACAAGCTGCTGCGCAAATGATCGCGGCCAAGAGTTCGATCCTGGCTGTAGTAGGTAAAAGCGATAAATTGGAAGGCGTGCTGACCCGCTGGGATATCACCCGTGCCACAGCTCTGGGCTCACCCGATGACCAACCCCTTGAAGAGATCATGAACCGTGAGGTTATCGCTGCCAAACCTGGGGATACGATCCTCGAGTTGGTGCGCAAGCTGGAGCACTATGAGATCTCCGCCATGCCCGTGGTAGAAGGGAAATCCGTCTTAGGTATGATCACCACAGATTTACTGGCGCGGCAGTCCCTTTTACGGTTGTTGCAGTCGCAGGGATAAGAAATGAGTTTCACCCCAAATTTCTGGACCACCCTCAACGGGAGTATGCCGCATCTTGATACGGCTGATATATGCCAGCGCATCGTCAACAACCTGGATGTCCCTGTCTGGCCGCAGATGTCAAGGTCGAATTTCCGCGAGAATATGTACACCCAATTCAGCGCCGTGCTTCCGTCCCTGGTGCTGGATGAGGAGAAGCAGAAGATTTCCTTCGACACATCCCAAGACATCACCCCGGCGTTGGAGACATTCTACACCCCTTACCTGGAAGAGAAACTCGAATACTTCGGCCTGCCGCGCCATTACGCTGAAGGTTTCCATACCCTCTTGGAACAGCTTCGCGAAACTTCCCGGGCACCCGCAGCTACTTCAGGCTGGATCAAGGGACAGGTCACCGGGCCAATCAGTATGGGTTTAACAGTCACCGACCAGGATTTGCGTGCTTCGCTCTACAATGAATTATTAGCTGATGTCCTGGTCAAAAACGCCGCCATGAACGCCCGTTGGCAGATTCAACAACTCAAAAGTGTCTGTCCCAACGTGATCATCTTTGTCGATGAGCCTTATATGGCTTCCTTTGGATCAGCCTACATCAGCCTGAGCCGTGAGCAGGTCGTCACCATGCTTGACGAAGCCCTCGAGGCCATCCACTCCGAGGATGCGCTGGCCGGAGTGCACTGCTGCGCCAACACCGATTGGTCGGTGCTCCTGGAAACGCAAGTCGATATCCTCAACCTGGATGCCTATGGCTATATCGAAAACCTGGCCCTGTACCCCCAGGAGTTGCGTGAATTCCTCGATCGCGGCGGTGTCATCGCCTGGGGCATCGTGCCTAATACCGAGCAGATCGATTCTGTAACATCGCGAGGTTTGGCTGACCAATTACGGATTGGAATCAAACTTATCTGCGATAAGGCAAAAGCCCGCGGCGTGACCATCACCCCTGAAGAATTCGACTCCCGCAGCCTGATAACTCCAGCTTGTGGCCTGGGACCAACCGCAATCGAAATTGCTGACAAAGTATTATCCATCCTCGTCGAAACAGGTCGAATTCTACAACAAACGTTTAAGCGTTCAACGTTGAACGTTTAAACGTTTATCTTTCCCATGGCACACATCATAGCAACATCCCACCTCCAATTCGCACTCAAACCCGACACTGCCTCCTGGAGCTTGTACAGTTCTCAGAAAGATGGCCCCTTTGTAGATCGTGCTTCACAACGCATTCGCTATCGCCGCAGACGCAAGAAATTCACAATAGGGAGAATATGGCGTAATTATCAGATCACGACCGCAGAACAGGTTTCATCTTCCCATGGAGATCTACAACAGCTTCAGATTGAGATCGAGCCAGATCAAAATGGTCTGGCTGTCACCTTGACATATGCCTTCCCAGATAGACATCCGCTGATGCTATGGAAGGTAGAGATCAACAACCAAGGTGTAAAGCCGCTACGCATCGAACAGATTGAGATGCTCTCGACGGGCTTCTTCCCCAAAAAACGCATTCTCCCCCAGGCGGGGCCAGTGATGTTGCGCCCATCGCTGCCACCCAGCGATAGCGGTGTCATCCGCCCGCACCCCGATCCTGGAGAGCTGGCCTTCTTCTCCAATGGCTGGCAAACCTGGTCGCATACCGGCGCTTTTGGGAGTCGTGATCTCTACCAAAGAACGCGCCTGGGCTTCTTGACCGCCCCCATGTGGCACAACAGCGGGACGCCTCGCCCCAAGAAACCCGGCTACTTCGCCAGCGATATGTTCGGCGTGCTCGGAGACCGCGAACACCACACCGGCATCCTGGCAGGCTTTCTCTCCCAAAAACAGCATTTCGGCTCGCTGCTGGCCCGCATCGACGAGCCGCTCTATCCCGCCCTGCGCATGTGGGCCAATGGCGATATGGCCCAACTCGACCCCGGCGCGACGATGACCACGGATTGGGCCGTGATCCAATTCGTTGACATAGACACTCCTGACCCCCTAGCCCCATATCTTGAAGCCGTTGCCCGCGAAAACAACGTGCGGTGTGCGAAGTGCGACGAAGACGTAGAAACTACGCACACAGCACCCCGCACCCCGCACTCATCTGTTGGTTGGTGCTCCTGGTACACCTTCTATCAGGATATCTCGGAAGAGGTAATCCGCGCCAACCTGAAGGCAGCTACCGAAACGAAAGAAAATTTACCCCTGGAACTGATCCAAATCGACGATGGTTACCAGGCGCAGATCGGCGACTGGTTCGAGTTCGATCCTGAGTTCTCAGAAGGGGTTGCGCCCCTGGCGCAAGGTATCCATGAAGCGGGCTTTACCCCAGGGTTGTGGCTGGCGCCCTTTATCGTGCATTCGAAATCGAAGCTGGCCAAGCATCACCGCTCTTGGCTGCTGCGCAATCGCTGGGGGCTGCCTGTCAATGCCGGATTTGTGTGGAACAACTTCAACA